>NZ_JASGED010000101.1:0-41166 GCF_047606765.1 Thermomonas sp.
CGCCAGCGGGGGAGAGGGAAGAGCACGCGCAGCGTGCGAGGGTGAGGGGGAAACACCGGCTTTCGCCGACCCGTCCGCTGCCGCGCGCTTCACATCGTCCATGCTCACCGTGCCATCCGGCCCGCTTGCACGCACGCGGGCCAGATCAACGCCCAGCTTGCGGGCCATCGCGCGCACCGCCGGTACGGCCTTGATGCCGCCGACCGCGACCGCCGCTTCGTTGACCACCGCATCGCCGACCTGCATCGCGCCGACCACGGTGCCGGCATCGGCTTGTTGCCCCTCATCCGCCTTCGGCACCTTCTCCCCGTCATTACGGGGAGAAGGAGAAGCAGGTGTGTCGTGCGTGGGGCCGTGGTGATGGCCGGTGTCCTGTCCTTCCGCGCGCTGCGGCAGGCTGGGGTCGATTTCGAACTCGGCAAGCCAACTGCCGGTGACGATCACGTCACCCGCCGCGCCGGCCAGCTTCAGCACCTTGCCGCTGACTGGCGAGGGCACATCGACAACGGCCTTGGCGGTTTCCATCGAGACGAGGTTTTCGTCCAGACGGATCACGTCGCCTTCCTTGACGTACCACTCGACGATGGTCGCGTCCGGCAGGCCTTCGCCGAGGTCGGGGAGCAGGAACGTCTTGGTCATATCGGCTTCTCGTTTTTTGCCGTCATTGCCGCGAGAGCGGGCATCTTTTCGCGGACGGATGTCCGCGTATCCGGCGGTTTTGATGATGGTTGCAACGATGTAAAGAACCCGGATCCCGGCCTGCGCCGGGATGACGAAAGTCAGCGGTAGGTCATCGCACGCTTCGCGGCGGCGACGATCTTGTCGGTGCTCGGCAGGTATTTCATTTCCAGCCGGAACAGCGGGATGTGGGTGTCGTAGCCGGTGACGCGCTCGACCGGGGCAAGCAGGTCGAACAGGCATTCCTCGGCCACACGGGCGGCGACTTCCGCGCCGAAGCCTGCGGTCTTGGCGGCTTCGTGCGCGATCACGCAGCGGCCCGTCTTCGCCACCGATTCGGCGATGGTCGGGAAGTCCAGCGGCTTCAGCGTGGCAACGTCGATGACCTCGGCGCTGATGCCATCAAGCGCCAGTTTCTCGGCGGCTTCCAGCGTTTCCTTCACCTGCGCGCCCCACGTCACCAAGGTCACGTCGGAACCGTCGCGCAGCACGTAGCACACGTCCAGCGGCAACGCTTCGCCATCGTCCGGCACCAGTTCCTTGTACTGGCGATAGATGCGCTTGGGCTCCATGTAGATGACCGGGTCCGGGTCGCGGATTGCGGCCAGCAGCAGGCCGTAGGCGCGCTGCGGGGAGCTGGGCATCACCACGCGCAGGCCGGGGACGTTGGTGAAGATGGCTTCGTTGGCCTCGGAATGATGCTCCGGCGCGCGGATGCCGCCGCCCCACGGCACGCGCAGCACCATCGGGCAGTGCAGGCGGCCACGGGTGCGGGTGCGCATGCGCGCGGCGTGGCAGACGATGAAGTCCACCATCGGGTACATGAAGCCGTCGAACTGCGCCTCGGCCACCGGCTTCATACCCTGCGAGGCCATGCCGACGGTCAAACCGGCAATCGTGGTTTCGTCCAGCGGGGTGTCGAGGATGCGCTCCGGGCCAAAGCGCGCGGACAGGCCGGCGGTGGCGCGGAACACGCCGCCGTTGACGCCCACGTCCTCGCCCAGCACCACGACGGATTCGTCGTGCTGGATTTCCCATGCCAAGGCCTGCGTGATTGCTTCGATGAGGGTGATCGGCTGCGCGCTCATGCCCGGCCCTCCAGCGCGATGGCCGCATCACGTTGTGCGCGCAGGTCCGCCGGCATGTCGGCATAGAGGTAGTCGAACATCGCTTCCACCGGCTGCACCGGGGTATTGAGGTAGGCGTTGATGTCCTCGTCCACCTTCTTGCCGCACTCCTCGATCCATGCCTTTTCCTGCGCGTCGTCCCACAGGCCGGCATCGGTCAGGAACTTGCGCAGGCGCAGGAAGGGTTCCTTCTCCCATGCGGCTTTCACTTCGGCCTCGTCGCGATAGCGGCGGGCGTCGTCGGCGGTGGTGTGGTCGTGCAGGCGATAGGTGATGAACTCGATGACGCTGCCGCCATCAAAGTTGCGGGCGCGCTCGGTGGCGCGGCGCATGGCTTCCAGCACGGCGATCAGGTCGTTGCCATCGACCTGCAGGCAATGCAGGCCACCGGCCAGGCCTTTCTGTGCCAGCGTCTGCGCACCGGTCTGCGCCTTGCGTGGCACGCTGATCGCCCAGCCGTTGTTGATGACGCACAGCACCAGCGGCAGATCGAAGGCACCGGCGGAATTGATCGCGGCGTAGAAATCGGTCTTGGACGAACCGCCATCACCGCAGGTCGCCACCGCGACGCGCTGTTCGCCGCGCAGCTTGAACGCCAGCGCCGCACCGGACGCCATCAGGCATTGGGTTGAAATCGGCACGCACCACGGATAGTCGTTGCGCGGGATCTCGAAGTCGTTGCCGCGTTCGTCGCCGCCCCAGTACAGCAGCACGTCGCGCGGGCGCACGCCGCGTTCGAACTGCGCGCCGTATTCGCGGTAGCTGGGCGCGAACACGTCCTCGGGCCGCATCGATGCGCCGATGCCGACATGCGTCGCCTCATGCCCAAGGCAGGCGGCATAGGTGCCCAGCTTGCCGGTGCGTTGCAGGGCAATCGCCTTGCCGTCGAAGGTGCGCACGAACAGCATGCGCTTGAACAGCGGCAGCAGGGCCGCCGCGTCCGCCACGGCGGGCGGCAGCGGGCCGGCAAGGGTGCCGTCCGGTTTCAGGTATTGCAGGTGTTCGATCTGGAATCTCGCGGCGATGCTCATCTGCGCGTCCATGGCTGATTTGGTTTCCGATGATACTTTCGGCGTCGCGCCGAGCCATTGCGCAGTGCGTCATGAACCCGCATGCGAGAATCCGCCCATGAGCATCGAGCGCAACCAACGTCCGCTGGAAGACAGCATCCACACCGATCTGGATGGTCGGCTGACCTATGGCGGCTACCTGCGGCTGGATCAGTTGCTGTCCGCGCAGCAGCCGTTGTCCAACCCGCCGCATCACGACGAGATGCTGTTCATCGTCCAGCACCAGACCAGCGAGCTGTGGCTGAAGCTGCTGATCCACGAGTTGAGCGCGGCCACCGAACACATCCGCAATGACCGCGCCTGGCAGTTCGGCAAGGTCGCCGCGCGCTGCAAGCGGGTGCTGGATCAGCTCACCGCGCAGTGGTCGGTGCTGGAGACGCTCACTCCGTCGGAATACATGCAGTTCCGCGACGTGCTGGGGCCATCGTCCGGCTTCCAGTCCCTGCAGTACCGCACGGTGGAGTTCCTGCTGGGCAACAAGAACGCGGCGATGCTGAAGGTGTTCCGCCACGACGAAGCCGGCCACGCCGCGCTGGAAGCGGTGCTGCGCGCGCCCAGCCTGTACGACGAGTTCCTGCGCTATCTGGCGCGCTGGGGCCATGCGGTGCCGGAGCGTCACCTGCAGCGTGACTGGTCGCAGCCGCATGCGCTGGACGTGGAACTGGTGGCGGTGTTCGAGCGCATCTACGAAGACACCGACCGCTACTGGCGCGAATACGCGCTGTGCGAAGACCTGGTGGACCTTGAAACGCAATTCCAGACGTGGCGCTTCCGCCACATGCGCACGGTGATGCGGATCATCGGCTTCAAGCCCGGCACTGGCGGTTCCAGCGGCGTGGCCTTCCTGCGCAAGGCGCTGGAACTCACGTTCTTCCCGGAACTGTTCGAGGTGCGCACCGCCATCGGCCCCACCCGTGACTACGCCGCGCCGGATCAGTCGGAGCGTTGAGCCGGTCACTGCGGCAGGTTTTGCCTGAATGCGCAAGGTTTGACGCCGCTGCCGCCGGTCGGTAATCCTCGCCCGGTTCCGCGCCCCGCGCGGGCATGCAACCACCATCCACGATCAACACGGGGGAGACCGCATGAGCGGTGCCGCAACGACAACACCGGAGACGAAGATCCCGGAATACGCACAGGTAATGGGCCATCCGCGTCCGCTGTGGATGCTGTTCATGACCGAGTTCTGGGAGCGCTTCGCGTTCTACGGCATCCGCTGGGCGCTGGTGCTGTACATCGTCGCGCAGTTCTACAACGGCGATGCCTCGGGCGAAGCACCGGCGGGCCGGTTGTACGGCGCGTATCTGGCGCTGGTGTATGCCGGCGCGATTTTCGGCGGCTACGTCGCCGACAGGATTCTGGGCTACCAGCGTTCGATCCTGCTGGGTGCGATCTTCATGGCAGCCGGCTTGTTCATGATCGCGCTGCCCAACGAGCAATTGTTCAAGCTCGGTTTGGCCACGGTGATCGTCGGCAACGGCATGTTCAAGCCGATCATCTCCACGCTGGTGGGCAAGCTCTATGCCACCGGCGATGAGCGCCGCGATTCCGGTTTCACCATCTTCTACATGGGCATCAATGCGGGCGCGTTCATCGCCCCGATCATCACCCAGTACCTGGCCCAGAACGTGTTCGGCGTGCAGGACATGCCGGCCTACAAGGTCGTGTTCATCGCCTCCGGCGTGGGCATGATCCTGAGCTTCCTGTGGTTCTGGTTCGGCCGCAAGCAGCTCAAGGGCATCGGCCTGCCCAACCCCGGCAACGAGGGCGTCGCCCGCATCGCGATGGTGGCCGTGGGCGCGCTGTTGGCGATCCCGGTGTTCTACTTCCTGCTCACCATTCCGGCCAAGGCGTTGCAGTGGTACGTGCTGATGCCGATGTTCCTCGCCCTGTGCGCGCTGCTGCTGGTGGAAGGCGTCCGCAATGGCGCGGTAGCGCGCGACAAGGTGATCGCGATGCTGGTGATCTTCCTGTTCAACATCCTGTTCTGGATGTTCTTCGAACAGGCAGGCAGCAGCTTCACCTTCCTCGCCGACAAGATCGTGGATCGCGATCTTGGTTTCATGACCTTCCCGAATGCCTGGTTCCAGTCGGTGAACTCGGTGGCGATCATCACCCTGGCGCCGCTGGTTGCATGGATCTGGGTGAAGATGGGTCGGGCCAATCCGTCGATCCCGCGCAAGTTCGGCCTGGGCATCATCTTCAACGGCCTGGCCTTCCTGCTGTTGATGTTCGCGCTGTCCTCGCTGGTTGCGCCGGACACCGGCAAGATTCCGTTCTGGACGTTGTTCGCGGTCTATTGGATCCAGTCCATCGGTGAGTTGTGCCTGTCGCCGATCGGCTTGTCGATGACCACCAAGCTGGCCCCGGTGAAGCTGGTCGGCTTCGGCATGGGCGGCTGGTTCCTGTCCACCGGCATCGGCAACAACCTGTCCGGCCTGTTCGCGGCGGAAGCCAGCGGCGAGGGCGGCATGACCGTGGCGTCCGCGCATGCGGCCTACACCAGCGGGTTCTGGATTTTGTTGATTGGTGGTGTGGTGCTGTTCCTGATCGCCCCGCTGATCCAGAAGCTGATGCACGGCGTGAAGTAATCGCACTCCTCACCCGCCCCCGACTAAAGCACTCGGGGGCAGGCTCTTCGGCACCCTCTCCCCGCGTTGCGGGGAGAGGGAACGCGGGAGTATCGAAACGGCGGCCTGCGGGCCGCCGTTTTCGTTTGCGACAATGTTGCCTTCCATCGCCACGCGAGGCCACACCATGAACCGACGCGATTTCCTGCTGTCCACCGCCGCTGCCGGCGCAGTCGCCACGCTGCCGTCCGCATTTGCGAAAACTCGCAGCAGCGACAAGCTGCGGGTGGCGATGATCGGCACCGGCCTGCGCGGGCAATCGCAGCTTGGGCCACTGCTGAGCCGTGACGATGTGGAACTGGTGGCGATCTGCGACACCCAGCAGGTGATGCTGGACAGGGCGCTGGCGATCATCGACAAGGCCGGGCGTCGCAGGCCGAAGGTGTATGGCGGCAATGGCGATGCGAACGCATGGAAGGCGCTGCTGGCGCAGAAGGGGCTGGATGCGGTGTTCATCGTCACCCCGTGGGAATGGCATGCACCGATGGCGATCGCGGCGATGGAGGCGGGCGTTGCGGTGGGCTGCGAAGTCGTGGCCGGCATCACCCTGCAGGACCATTGGGACGTGTTGCGCGCGCAGCAGCGCACCGGCACGCCGTACATGCTGCTGGAAAACGTCTGCTACCGCCGTGACGTGATGGCGGTGCTGCAGATGGTGCGCGCCGGCCTGTTCGGGGAACTCGTCCACATGCAGGCCGGCTACCAGCACGACCTGCGCGGGGTGAAGTTCAATTCCGGCAATCCCGATGAGCCGTACGACAGTGGCGTCGAGTTTGGCGCCAAGGGCTTTTCCGAAGCGCAGTGGCGCACCCGGCATTCGATTGAGCGCAACGGCGAGTTGTATCCCAGCCACGGCATCGGCCCTTGCGCGATGGTCGCCAACATCCATCGCGGCAATCGCTTCACCCATATCAATGCGTTTGCGACCAAGGCACGCGGGCTGCATGACTACATCCTCAAGCATCCGAAGGGCGGTGCCGGTCATCCGAATGCGAACGTCGCGTTCAAGCTGGGCGACGTGGTGACCACCACGCTGCGCTGCGAGAACGGCGAGACCATCCTCCTGCAGCACGATACCTCGCTGCCGCGCCCGTATTCGCTGGGTTTCCGCGTGCAGGGCACGGACGGGCTGTGGATGGACGTGAACAAGTCGATCCACATCGAAGGCAGGAGCCCACCGCACAAGTGGGAAGACGCTCAGAAATACTTCGACGAATACGACCACCCGCTGTGGCGCAAGTACGCCGACAAGGCTGCCGGCGCGGGCCATGGCGGCATGGACTGGTTCGTGGTGCATGCCTTCATCGAAGCACTGAAGGCCAGCGCGCCCATGCCAATCGACATCTATGACGCCGTGGCGTGGAGCGCGATCACGCCGCTGTCGGAGCAGTCCATCGCGGAGGACTACCGCACGCTGGCCTTCCCGGATTTCACCGAAGGCAAGTGGAAGACGCGCAGGCCGATCTTCGCGCTGGATGATCGTTATTGAGATGGGCGCTGCGTGACGGGCAAGCGGAGCAAGCTCCGCTTCTACAGAGTGCGTGATGTTTTCGTAGCAGCCGAGCTTGCTCGGCTGGATGCGTGCCTCAGTCTTCCGCCGATCCGGATTCCGCCCGCAGTTCCAGTTCGTCCAGCCGGTCAAGCAGGCGGAACAGCAGGTCGCGTTCGTCGGCCGGCATTTCGCCCAGCAGGTGGCGCTCGAAGCCCAGCGCCAGCGGCACGATCTGGTCATACACCGCAAAACCGGCTTCGGACAGCTTCAGCACCGAGCGCCGGCGGTCGTCGTCGTCGAATTCGCGCAGCAAGCGGCCCGCTTCCAGCAGGCTTGCCACCGCGCGGCTGACCGCCACCTTGTCCATCGCCGTGCGCTGCGCCACCTGATTGGCGGACAGGCCGGGGAAGCGGCCCAGCACCGCCATCACCCGCCATTCGGGGATCGCCATCCCGAAACGCTGCGAATACTCGCGCGCAATCGCGCTGCTGATGCGGTTGGACAACACGCTCAGGCGATAGGGGAGGAAGCGGTCTAGGTCAAGCTGGGCGTGGTCGGGCATGGGGTGGCCTGGCGGGTTGGAAGGGGTGACTTGAGATGGTTGCACTTGAAACCATAGAATGTCCGCCTCACAGCCGAGGATCCCCGCCATGAGCGCACAGCCCAATCTTGGCATGCTGCCGACCACCTTCGAAAATCCGATGGGTATCGACGGCTTCGAGTTCGTCGAATATGCCGCACCGCAGGGCCAGGCCGGCCACCTGCATGACTACTTCAAGCGCCTCGGCTTCGTGCAGGTTGCGCGCCACAAAACGCGCCCGATCAGCACCTACCGGCAGGGCGATTGCACCTTCCTCATCAACGAAGACCCGGATAGCTTCGCCGCGCGTTTTGCCGCGCAGCATGGGCCGTCGGCCTGCGGCTTCGCGATCCGTTTCAGCAAGCTGGCCGAGTGGGTGCGCGTGCAGGCGTTGAAGAATGGCGCGGAATCCTTCGATGCCAATGACGAACTGAGCAAGGCGGTGGCTGCGCCAGTCATCAAGGGCATCGGCGGCTGCATGCTGTATCTGGTGGATCGCTACGACAGCGAAGGCACCATCCACGACCCGGACTACGAATGGCTGCCGGGCGCAGAAAAAATGCCGAAGGGCTTTGGCCTGACCTTCATCGACCACCTGACCCACAACCTCTACCAGGGCAACATGGCGAAGTGGTCGGATTACTACGAGCGCCTGTTCAACTTCCGCGAGATCCGCTACTTCGACATCAAGGGTGCCAAGACCGGCCTGCTGTCGAAGGCGATGACCGCGCCGGATGGCATGGTGCGCATCCCGCTGAATGAATCGTCCGATCCGAGGTCGCAGATCAATGAATACCTCGACAGCTATCAGGGCGAGGGCATCCAGCACATCGCCTGCTTCACCGACGATATCTACACCACGGTCGAAGCGATGCGCGAAGCGGGCGTCCAGTTCCTCGACACGCCGGATGTCTATTTCGACTACATCGACGAGCGCATCCCGAACCACGGTGAGGATGTGGAACGCCTGCGCCGCAACGCGATCCTGATCGACGCCGACCCGGAAACCAAGCAGCGCAAGCTGTTGCAAATCTTCACCCAGAACGCGCTGGGGCCGATCTTCTTCGAGATCATCCAGCGCAAGGGCAATGAAGGCTTCGGCGAGGGCAACTTCCAGGCGCTGTTCGAGAGCATCGAACGCGACCAGATGAAGCGCGGCGTGTTGTAAGGCTTTTGAGCCCCTCTCCCTTCGGGAGAGGGGTTGGGGAGAGGGTTCGGCGAAGTGAAGACAGTCAAACCACCACTGCCCACCACGGCCCGGCAACATGCCCGGCGCATGCGCCACGAATCCACGGATGCCGAGCGCAAACTCTGGGAATGCTTGCGAGCTGGTCGTCTTGATGGCCTCAAGTTCCGCCGCCAGCATCCGGTTCCGCCCTACATCGCGGATTTCTGCTGTGTCGAACACAAATTGATCGTCGAGTTGGATGGCGGACAGCACACCCCGGAGGTTGATGGGATTCGCACACGCCAGCTTGAAGCGCAGGGCTGGAGCGTTCTGCGGTTTTGGGACAACGATGTCCTGTTGAACATCGAAAGCGTGGTGGAGGCGATCTGGAACGTCGCTGGCCACCGAACCCTCACCCCAACCCCTCTCCCGAAGGGAGAGGGGCTTTAAGAGCGATCAGCCATGTCGATCCAGAGCAACGGCTACCAGTCCGGCTTCGGCAACGAGTTCGCCAGCGAAGCCATCCCCGGCGCGTTGCCGCAGGGCCGCAACTCGCCGCAGAAGGTTGCGCATGGCCTGTATGCGGAGCAGATCAGCGGCACCGCGTTCACCGCGCCGCGCCACCAGAACCGCCGCAGCTGGCTGTACCGCATCCGCCCGGCGGCGATGCATGGCCCGTTCCAGCCGTTCGCGCAGGATCCGCTCTCAAAAGGCATGTTTCACAATGATTTCGGCAACGGCCCGGTCACGCCGGATCAGTTGCGCTGGGATCCGTTGCCGCTGCCGGACGCGCCGACGGACTTCATCGACGGCCTGCTGACGATGGCAGGCAACGGCGCGCCGGCCTTGCAGTCCGGCATCGGAATCCACCTGTATGCGGCCAACCGCGACATGCAGGGCCGCTTCTTCTACGACGCCGATGGCGAGTTGCTGATCGTTCCGCAACAAGGTCACCTGCATATCGAAACCGAGCTTGGCGTGTTGGACGTTGCGCCGCAGGAAATCGCGGTGATCCCGCGCGGCATCCGCTTCCGGGTGGCGCTGCCGGATGGCGTGGCACGTGGCTACATCTGCGAGAACTTCGGCGCGTTCATGCGCATCCCCGATCTTGGCCCCATTGGCAGCAACGGGTTGGCGAATCCGCGCGACTTCCTCACCCCGAATGCGGCATATGAAGACGCCGAGGGCAGCTTCGAGTTGATCGCCAAGTTCCAGGGGCATCTGTGGCGTGCGGACATCGGGCATTCGCCGCTGGACGTGGTGGCATGGCATGGCAGCCACGCGCCGTACAAATACGACTTGCGCCACTTCAACACGATCGGTTCGATCAGCTTCGATCACCCCGATCCGTCGATCTTCCTTGTGCTCACATCGCCCTGCGACACGCCCGGCGTGGGCAACATGGATTTCGTGATCTTCCCGCCGCGCATCCTTGCGGCGCAGGACACGTTCCGCCCGCCGTGGTTCCATCGCAACATCGCCAGCGAGTTCATGGGGCTGATCTGTGGTGAGTACGACGCCAAGGCCGAAGGCTTCGCGCCCGGCGGCTGCTCGCTGCACAACTGCATGACCGGGCACGGGCCGGATGCCGCCACCTTCGACAAGGCCAGCAACGCGGACACCAGCAAGCCCGACTACGTCACCGGCACCATGGCTTTCATGTTCGAGGCGCGCAACGTGATCCGCCCGACCGCGCATGCGCTGGAGGCCACGCATCGCCAGCGCGACTACCAGGCCTGCTGGGCGGGGCTGCAAAAGCACTTCGCACCGCCACGCTAAACTGGCGCGGATGCATCCGCGCCCGCCCATCCTTGCCCGCGCACGTCGTGCGCTGTCCGAGTTCTTCCGACTGGAAGCAGCGGGTGGGTTATTGCTGATCGCCGCCGCCGCGATGGCGATGCTGTTTGCCAATTCGCCGTTGGTGCATGCCTACGAAATCTTCCGCGACACGCCGCTGGGTAGTGCCGATTTGGGCAAATCGCTGCACTGGTGGGTCAACGACGGCTTGATGGCGGTGTTCTTCCTGCTGGTGGCGCTGGAGATCAAGCGCGAGGCGCTGTCCGGGCAGTTGTCCAACCGCGACCAACTGGTGCTGCCGGTGGTGTGCGCGATCGCCGGCGTTGCCATGCCTGCGTTGCTGTTCACCGCACTGAATCATGGCGATGCCGACGCCATGCGCGGCTGGGCCATTCCCACCGCTACCGATATCGCCTTCGCGCTGGGCGTGCTGGCGTTGCTGGGCTCGCGCGTGCCGCTGGGCATGAAGCTGCTGCTTTCGACGATTGCGGTAGCCGACGACATGATCGCCATCCTCATCATCGCGCTGTTCTATTCGCAGGGCCTGTGGTGGCCGGCGCTGACCGGCGCGGCGGTGGTGATTGCGGCGATGGGCCTGCTCAACCGGATGCAGGTCACGCGGCTCATGCCCTACCTGCTGCTGGGCGCTGTGTTATGGGCGCTGGTGCTGAAATCCGGCGTGCACGCGACGCTGGCCGGGGTGGTGACTGGGTTGATGATTCCCCATATCGACACTCGCAACGACATCGATGACGAGATCGAACACTCGGCTCTTGAAACGCTGGAGCACGCGCTGCACTCGTGGGTGGCCTACGCCATCCTGCCGCTGTTCGCCTTCGTCAATGCCGGGCTTGCATTGGGGGGCATGCAGGTGTCCGATTTGTTGGCACCGCTGCCGCTGGGTATCGCGCTGGGGCTGCTGGTTGGCAAGCCGGTCGGCATCGTGCTGGCCGCGTTGTTGATGCGTGCTGCCGGCTTTGCGCGCTTCCCGGATGGCATGGATCTGCGCTCGATGCTGGGGCTTGGCGTGTTGTGCGGCATCGGCTTCACCATGAGCCTGTTCGTCGGCGGGTTGGCGTTCGCACAGGCGCCGGCGCAGTACGCAGGCAGCGTGGCCGGCGTGCTGGCGGCTTCGTGCATCGCTGCCATCGTTGGTTGCGCGTGGCTGCATCTGGTGTTGCCAAAAAAATCGGCATCTTGATGATGCGTGCCACGAAAAAAACCGCACTGGTATTCGGCGGCAGCGCGCAGATTGGCGAATGCCTGCTGGTGCGGCTGCACGAAGCGGGCTGGAACGCGGTCGCGGTTTCGCGCAGCGAGCATGCGGCTTTGCCCGGCGTGCGCTGGCTGCGCGGTGACCTGTCGAATCTCGAAGGCGCGCCCACGCAGGTGGATGCGATCTTCAGTTGCGGGCCGCTGGGCTTGTTCGCGCAGTGGTTAGCCGATGCCGATATCACCGCACCGCGTGTGATCGCCTTTGGTTCCACCAGTGCCGACACCAAGCAGGATTCCAGCGATGCCGCCGAGCGCGAAGTCGCGGCCAGCCTGCGCGCTGCGGAAGCGCGACTGTTTGAAGTGGCGCAGCGCCGTGGCATCGCCGCTACCGTGCTGCGCCCCACGCTGGTCTATGGTCTCGGGCGCGATGCCAATCTCAGCCGCATTGCGGCACTGGCAACGCGTTTGCACGGCTTCGCGCTACCGTCGGACGCAACCGGCTTGCGCCAGCCGGTGCATGCCGATGACCTGGCCATTGCGGCGCTTGCCTGCGTCGATGCGCCTGCCACCCACGGACGCACCTATGCCGTGCCGGGTGGTGACACCATGACCTATCGCGACATGGTGCTGCGCGTGCTGGCGGCGTTGCCTGCGCGGCCACGGTTGTTCGTGCTGCCGCCGCTGTTGTTCCGCGCCTTGCTGCGGGTGGCACGCATGGCCGGGCTCGCGTCGGGCTTCGGCGATGCCGCACTGGCGCGCATGCGCGAGGATCTGGCGTTCGACGCCGAGCCAGCGCGCAGGGATTTCGGCTACGCGCCGCGTGCGTTCAGGCCGGATGCGGGGATGTTCGGTTTGTGACGCTGTTCGGGCGATGGTGCCTACCGTCGCGCATTCGCTACGCCGCTCGAAATGCGGCTGCGCGAACGCACGGCGGTCTCACCATCGCAGTGAGGACTCTCACCAGCGCACGCCCAGCTTCCGGTAGAGCTTCGCCAGCACCCACGCCGGCCCGATCAGCAGGTATTTCAGGTCGGTGAAGAAACTCGGCTTCTTGCCCTCGTACAGCTTGCTGTGGCCGATGAACTGCGCGATCCAGCCCACCACGAACACGCCCACCGCCAGCTTCAGCAGCCCCGGCGTGCCATAGGCGTCGTGCAGGAAGCGGGTCAGCCATGCCATCGACACGAACACCGCCAACATGCCGAAGCCGATGGGTCGCGATGCGCGGTAATAGAACATCCACGCCCCGAACATCGCCAGCGCCGCCCACAGCCCCTGCCGCGTCCACGGCCCGGCGGAAGGGATGCACCACAGCAGCCCGATCACGCTCCACAGGATCAGCGGCACCGCGATCACATGGATGCGCTGGTTGACCGCATTGCGATGGTCGTCCGAATAGTGGGCGAACCAGTGGTCGATGGGGCGATCAGTGCTTGCGTTCATGGCCGTTCCCGCTGTGTACCCGGTGAGGATACCGCAGCGGATGGAGTGGAACGAGGCAATCCCTACTGCCTGAGCAATGTCAGCAGCGCCTTGCGTCGCGCTGGTTTCAGTGCGCGGTAGTGCGACAGAAGCAGGGCTTCATCTGCATTTTGGACAACGGGGAACCCTGCGCCATGCGCTGAAGCCGTGGTGGCACCGGAGGCCTTTGGATCCGTTGCATCAAGGAGTTCGTCCAGCGTCAGCCCATGAAGGGCGCAAAGCCTGCGCAGTTGCGGCAGGTTTGCGAGCCGGGGTTGGGCGCGCCCGGATTCCCATTTTGAAATCGTGGCCTTGCTCACGTCCAACTCAAACCCAAGCTGCTCCTGCGACCAGGCACGGGCTTCGCGAAACCGCTTCAGGCGTGTGCCGAAATGCTCCATGCGGGCATTCTGGGAAGCCCTGCAAAGCCTGTCGTTTCCCTGTATTGACAATGCCGTTTCTGTATGGAAACAATGCCATGGGGATGGTGCAAACTGCACTGAAAGGGCGTGCGATAGCCATGGGATACGCCACGAGTCCCGTCATTTCTTCAACAAGGGAGAGGACACATGATTCGGAAGAAGCTTGCAATGGCTCTTGTAGCGATGGTTGTCACGTGCGCGCCACCAAGTTGGGCGAGTGATGACGAAGAAGATCCGCCAACCGACCTGGACGGTGTCGTGGTGGTCGGTATCGCCCCGGATTTATTGGATTTGTACAGTGTTGGTGCGGGCAGTGGCAGTGGCGAATATGAGTTTTTTAGTGATACGGCAGCTCCTGTTGAGGCAGGCGAAGAAACAAATTGCGAAAGACTTCAGAGCATGACCTTCATGCTGGGATGCAGTGCGAACGGGATACAAGAGCGCGATACGCTGCGCAGCAAGAAATTCGTATGCCGCTGGAAGCAGCATGTATCAACTGCTCGAATATCAGGGGCGCAGTGATACAGGCTTGTGGGCAGCAAGTGATTTTGGCAGCGCATTGAACGCGTTTGAACTACAGTGGGCCACGGGCAGCGATCTTCAACAGATTTCGCAGGAGTTCTTCGAGGAAATTCACCGTATATGCGACTCACAGTACACAGGCGGAGCTGCACAGGCGAATGTCAACGCATGCATTCGTGCTGGCGGACAGTTCCTGGTTGAAATGGCGCAATTCATCAATCCACAGACGCGAAATACCTGGATTGATCAGGTGTTGGCCGATACGTTGCAGATCCGACCGACGTGGAGTGGAGTCAACTTCTCGTTTTCGTATAAAGGGGCATCCTCGTCATTTGGGTTCGAGTCCATCCCCAGTGCGATTCCAAGCTACAAGGACAATGTCTTCAGAGACCGGGCTTGCAAGCAGGTGCGGGATGAAAGGCGAGCCGCAGGTTGCCCAATCGCCTGATGCCTTGAAACAATCAGGATGTAATGAATGAAGAAGTTCACGCTACTGGTGATGGCGGCTCTTGCGGTTGCAGGCTGTCAGCAAGAAGCACAGGCTCCCTCTGAAGCCAAAGCCCAGCCCGAGGCTGAACCCCTGAAGCAAGTCGGCAAGCCTGCCTCGCGCGCCAATGTGGAAGCCCCGATCTCGGATGCGAATTGGGAGCGGGAGTTGGCATGGGTGGATGAAGGTGCCATGGTCGACGGGCGAACCTCCATTTCGACAGCGCGCTCGGTGGAAGAGGCGCAGTGGCTGCAGCGGCAGGGTTTCCTGACGCGCAGCAAGATCGATTACCTGAAGAGTCTCGGGCCTGCCGAGGTCGAACGCCTGGCGCGTGCGGGCAATCGCGATGCGATCCTGTTCCTCGGTGATCAACTCATCAAGGATGGTCGCGGTGATCTGGTCGTCAGGGCGCTGAACCATCTCATCGATAAGGAGGCTTCGATCCCTGCTCTGCATCTGCGCGCTCGCTACAAGACATCAAAGGTCGTGGAAGTGCCGAGTGAACTGCCGACGGATAGTTGGCAATGGCGAGATGCGGCGTTTGAGAGCAGCCGTTCCAAGATCGACGTCGCATCGGACTATTTTGCCGCATACCTGCTGGGGGACTATCGGGGGTCGCAGATCGGAACCAAGATGTTCTCGTACGAAGGGTCGGGCGCCGTCCCGCCTGCTGTCTATACGGAAGCGGCGCGCAAAGTGGCGCGGATGGCGCAGTCTGGCCATCCAATCAAGCTTGACCCCAGGCCGATTCCGGAAGAAGCAAATGGTGTCCAGGATTTCTGAGCAAGATGATGCAACTGGGTTCAATCAATGCTGATTGAAGCCAGTTTTGCATTAGAGCCAACGCAAACGGGATAAACATCACAACATGGCCATCGTTCAAATCACTGTCGGCATCATGATCACCTTTGGTGTGTTCATGATCTTCACGGCCATCTTCCAGTGGTTGTGGAACATCACGATACCGAAGGTATTCGACAACGCCAGGCAGATAGGCTTCTGGGCAGCGTTTCGGCTGCTGCTGATCGCGGGGTTCCCGTTCTTCATGCTGCTGATCAGCGGCCTTTTGTCCTCCGCTCTCACCGTGGGGTTCAGTCAGTAAGGAGGAGTCAGCCGAGCAAGCTCGGCTCTACATCACGGCAGACGGGCGTCAATCGACGGAAATCCCCGCCAGCTTCTGCAAGGCCTCGGCGTACTTGGCGCGGGTCTTTTCGATCACCTCCGCCGGCAGCGTCGGGCCGGGCGGGGTCTTGTCCCAGTCCAGTGTTTCCAGATAGTCGCGCACGAACTGCTTGTCGTAGCTCGGCGGGCTGGTGCCGACTGCGTACTGATCCGCTGGCCAGTAGCGGCTGGAATCCGGGGTGAGCATTTCATCCATCACGTGTAGCTTGCCGTCGGCATCGGTGCCGAACTCGAACTTGGTATCGGCAAGGATGATCCCGCGCTGCGCGGCGTAGTCGCGGGCGAAGGCGTACAGCGCCAGCGTGGCATCGCGCACCTGTTCGGCACGTTCGCGGCCCACCAGATTCACGGCGGCGGCGAAGTCGATGTTCTCGTCATGGTCGCCCACCGCTGCCTTGGTCGAAGGCGTGAAGATGGGTTCCGGCAACTGCTGCGCCTGTTGCAGACTCGCAGGCAGGACGATGCCGCCCACCGCGCCGCTGCGCTGGTAGTCCTTCCAGCCGCTGCCGATGATGTAGCCGCGTGCGATGCATTCCACCGGCACCGGGGTCAGCTTCTTCGTCACCACGGCGCGCTTGGCGTACAGCGCGGCATCCACGCCTGCGGGCAGCACATCGGCCACGTCGATCCCGGTCAGGTGGTTGGCGATGATGTGCGTGGTCTTGCCGAACCAGAAATTGCTGATCTGGCAGAGCATCTCGCCCTTGCCGGGGATCGGGTCGGGCAGCACCACGTCGAAGGCGGAAAGGCGGTCGGTGGCGACCATCAGCAAGGTGTTGTCGCCAAGGTCGAACACGTCGCGCACCTTGCCGCGATGGATCAGGTTCAGGCCGGGCAGGTCGGAGCTGAGCAGGGTGGTGGCCATGGGCGTGCCGGGAATCGTGGGGATGCACAGTTTAAGGCCGTGCGCCCTGTAAACTGCATGGCATGAAACGCTGGTACGGAAAGTTCTTCGGCCTGATCGCCGGCTGGCTGCTGCTGCGGCACCCGGCGGGCGGCTTGCTGGGCCTGCTGATCGGGCATGCCTTCGATGCCGACTGGTTCAAGTCGCCGGCTGACAATCCCTATCGTGTGTTCGGCCTGACCAGCGACGCCACCGACGCCGAAATCGAGCAGGCCTACCGCCGCCTGATCTCGCAATACCACCCCGACCGCCTTGCCGGTGCAGCGCCGGAGTTGCAACAACAGGCGGAGCAAAAGGCGCGCGAAATCAACGCGGCCTACGACCGCATCCAGACCCTGCGCAAGAAATGACCATGCAAAGTACCCTGCTCCAAAACACGGTGATCGCACCTTCCATCCTTTCCGCCAACTTCGCCAAGCTCGGCGAGGAAGTGGACAACGTGCTGGCCGCCGGCGCGGACTGGGTGCATTTCGACGTGATGGACAACCACTACGTCCCCAACCTCACCATCGGCCCGCTGGTCTGCGAGGCGCTGCGCAAGCATGGCGTGACCGCGCCCATCGACGTGCATCTGATGGTGGAGCCGGTGGACAGGCTTATCCCGGACTTCGCCGCCGCCGGTGCCACCCACATCAGCTTCCACCCGGAAGCCAGCAAGCACGTCCATCGCAGCGTGCAACTCATCAAGTCGCTGGGTTGCCAGGCGGGCCTGGTGTTCAACCCGGCCACCCCGCTGGATGTGCTGGCGTACATGCTGGCCGAAATCGACTACGTGCTGCTGATGTCGGTGAATCCCGGCTTTGGCGGGCAGGCCTTCATTCCCTCGGCGCTGGACAAGCTGCGCAAGGTGCGGGCGATGATCGATGCCAGCGGCAGGCCCATCCGCCTTGAAATCGACGGCGGCGTGAAGCCGGACAACATCGGCGAAATCGCGAAGGCCGGCGCGGATACCTTCGTTGCCGGCAGCGCGATCTTCGGCAAGCCGGACTATGCCGCCATCGTTGCGCAGATGAAGGCGGCGGTCGCGGCGGTGCGCTGAAGCATAACGCCGCGCTTACTTCCCGTTTTCCAGCGCACGAATCATGGCAAGCAACGCCTGTTGCTGATCGGGATTCAGCGCCGTGATTGCTTGCTGCAAGCCGGGAATCATCTTCCCGGCTGTGTCATCGCTGGCGGCTGGCGTTGCATCGGGTGGGCGCAGCAGTTCCCAAGGACTGATCCTGAAATAACGCGCGATCTTGTCGATCACGTCGATAGTTGGGTTCGCGGTGCCGTACCTGATCCGCCCCAGCGTGCCATCGGCCACACCGATGCGCTTGGACAAGGCCATCCGCGACAACGCCTCACCTTCAAGCAGCTGATTCAGGCGTGCCGTCAACGCCTTGTTCGAGTCGCCTAGCCTCATATGGCTAGAGTCCCAAAACGATCTAGCCACTTGGTGCTTGCTATTTCGTCTTTATGTGGCTAGATTCGATGGTCATATAGGTCTGGCTACGCCCAGATAGCGCTCTATTCCCGTCGGGCGGGCTGCGTTTCGCGATATGCACGAGGCGATCTCATGACAGAGCCCCTGTTCCGCCCGGAAGCCCTTGATGCCAAGCGCGGCAGTTGGCTGGGCAGCATCTCGCTGGCACAGCCGCTGCCGCTGTGGGTGATGACCGGCTTTGCGGCGCTGGCGGGGTTGCTGATCGTGCTGTTGCTGGTGCTGGGCAGTTACACGCGTCGCTCCACCGTGGTGGGGCAACTGGTGCCATCACAGGGCATGGCAACGGTGCTGGCGCCCGCAACCGGTGTGGTCGCGCGCCTGCACATCGCCGAAGGCGCACAGGTACGTGCGGGACAGCCGCTGGCCGTGGTGGCTTTGCCGCGCGCCACCGTCAGCGAAGGGGACACCGCCACGGCCATGGCCCAGCGCCTGCTGCGCCGCCAGCAGGGCCTGCAGGATGCACAGCGCGCGCAACAGCAATTGCTGGACGCGCAGGCCGGCGGTCTGAACGCACAACTGGCTGCTGCCCGCCGTGAGCTGGCAGAGCTGGAGCAGCAGATCGCCACCGGCCAGCAGCAGGTCCAGATTGCCGCAGACACCCTGCAACGCCTGCGTCTGGTGCAGGCGGAAAAGTACGTCAGCGAACTGCAGGTCAAGCAGCAGGAAGCGGCTTGGCTGCAAACCATCGGCAACGTGCAGGCCCTGCAACGGCAGGCCAGCGCAGCGCGCAGGAGCTTGGCCCAACTGCAACAGGCCCGGCAGGAACTGCCGGGGCAGCGGCTTGCCAGCGACGCCGGCTACCGCCGCGACCTTGCCACGCTGGAACAGGAACAGGTGGAAACCGAAGCACGCGGCGCATTGGCAGTGGCCGCGCCAGTGACGGGCGTGGTTGCCACCCAACTGGTCAAACCGGGGCAGGCCGTGCAGGCGGGGCAACCACTGTTCGCCCTGCTGCCGGGGGACGGCACGCTGGAAGCGGAATTGCTGGTACCCAGCCGTGCGATTGGCTTCGTGGAACAGGGCGATACGGTGCTGTTGCGCTATCAGGCTTACCCGTACCAGAAGTTTGGCCACCAGCGCGGCACCGTGGCCCGGATCAGCCGCAGTGCATTGAACCAGTCCGAATTGCAGGCACTGCTGGGCAGCGCAGCGCAGGCAGAACCGCTGTACCGCGTGACCGTGCGGCTGGCGAAACAGGCCATCACCGCCTACGGCAAACCCGAACCGCTGAAACCCGGCATGGCACTGGAAGCAGATGTGCTGGGCGAGAAGCGAAAACTCATCGAATGGGTGTTCGAGCCTTTGTATTCGCTCAAGGGGAAGGTGGGCAGCAGCTGACCTTCACCGGAGCAACCAGACCGCCGGGTGTGTCCCGGCCCCAAGGCGCAGGGGGACTGTGCTATATCGAGGGAGAAGTGAAATGCGTGAGCTTTGCTTGATGGAAATCGGATTTGTTGCGGGTGGGCAAGACAAGCCTGCACCTGCACCTGCCCCCGCACCTGAGCCCTCGCCGCCCGATGGTGGAGAGAAGCCCGATCAGGAGCAGGATATCCGCGATCCTCGTGATGCATTCGATGTTCTGCAAGATGCGTGCGATCTTCTCGGCTACATTCCGATACTTGGCGACTATATATCAGCTGAGTGCGATGTTGCAATCGCGGCAGGCAGGGTCGCAGCTGACGTGATCGAAACACATAACCAGAAAACGAAAGACGCGATTGAACAAAACATGTGACGAATGATCCGATACGCGGGCGAATGTCTGCGTGTCGATGCATTCAAATATATGGATGCCCCGCGGCAAGCCGCGGGGCATTATGGAAGCTCTGAACATGTCATTCCCGCTTTCGCGGGAATGACGAGCAATAGTGGCTTGTCCAAGCCTTCCTTAGAACACCGCAGGCTGATAGTCTGAATGAGAATTGCGATATTGCTGACTTTGGCTCTTGATGCTAGTTCATCCGCAAATCTTTCTCCGCATGTGGCGGGGAATGGGCCTGGAGAGATTCATGAGAAAAGTACTTGTGCTTGCGCTTGTATTGCCAATCAAATGCGGCGCTTCGGATTATCCCGTGTGTAAAAGGCCATGCGTTATAGAGGATGTGGATTTCTCCAATCCGGCACAGGCAATCCAGCATTCGCGATACGAGATGGTATTGGGTGACCTTGGGAATCCTGTTCCAGAGCGTCTGCCCTTACCTAAGGTCGGCTATGCGCCCGCCATTCTCCAGAAATATACGTCGGTCGTAATTGATTCCAAGGGCAAGGAGACGTACAGGGCGCGAGCAGATGATATCTCGGAAGTCAATGAATGCATCTCCAGCAAGCAGCGAATCTGCACCCTGCCTGCGCATGGTCGAACATTCGAATCAGGGGATGTAATGACGCTCGAGTTCGATTTGCAGTACCAATCGGCTTATGGGCTTGCGCGATTCGTTGCCGTCAGCTTCCTTCCGAAGCTGCATACACGGGTTGTATTGAGAAATTTCAACGGAAGCTATCTGGCTAGCGGGGCGGTCGTGAAAAAAGATGGCGCTAGCATCGTTTTTGAGGCTTCCGGAGATGCGGCGACCGCGGGAAGCCTGATCGCATCTGAGGTTCCAAGTTGGCAGTATGTTGCAGAGAAATGGCCGGCGACGGCCAATTATCATGCTGTCGATGACGTCGCCAAGGAGATATTTCGCGAAGTAGGTCGGAAAGATGAGGCCATCAGGATCGCACGAGAATGGGTGTCGAAAAATATCACTTATCAGAAAAGATGGCTGACTATCGCAGATCTTTGGTCTCCGCCTGATTTAAGTGGGGTTCTCGCTTCGAGAAAAGCAGATTGCAAGGGTATGGTGACTCTCCTCGAAGCGCTTTTGGCCAATCAAGGGATCCGTTCTGAAGTGGTATTGACAAGATTGGATTCAGAGAACAAAAAATTATATTTGTTTGACCCGGGGATACCGATGCCAGGTTATTTCGATCACGTGCTTATTTATGTCCCTGATCTTAAGCAATATTTCGATGCGACCGTGAGAGCGGATCAGCTTGATGTCGAGATTACGGAATACATGTCATTTGGCTTGAATACGAAAACCGGGGAGCTTTCTTGTTTCCAAGCGAGTGATTGCAAGGGTGTCGCTCGATACCGTCTGCCGCAGTGAGCGTGATCCACCAATCCGAGGCCGCCGAGTGCGGTCTTGCCTGTGTGGCAATGGTGCTGGCGCACCATGGCCGCCATCTTGATCTTGCGACGCTGCGCAGCCAGAACAGTCTTTCGCTCAAAGGGGCCACGCTTCAGCACCTGATTGAAGTGGCGGGGCGATACGGGCTGGTCTCACGCCCGTTGCGGTTGGAGCTGGATGAACTTGGCGAGTTGAAGCTGCCCTGCATCCTGCATTGGGAATTGAACCACTTCGTGGTGCTGACCCGGGTCAGGGGAAAGACGCTGACGATCAAGGATCCGGCAGCGGGACTGCGCAAGCTATCGCTGGAAGAAGCCTCGGGCAAATTCACAGGCGTCGCGCTGGAGTTGTTGCCGGGGCTGGAGTTCAAGGAAGAAAAGCCGAAGCCTTCTGTTTCATTCCGCCAGTTGGCTGGCTCCATCGGCGGGTTGAAACGCTCGCTGCTGCAGATATTGCTGCTGTCGCTGGCTCTGCAGGCGTTCACGCTGGTTTCGCCGCTGCTGACGCAGGGCATCATGGATCACGTGCTGGTCTGTGCCGATACGGACTTGCTGACCGTCCTGATCATCGCGTTCTCCTTGTTCCTGGTGCTGCAAACCGCCATTGGCCTGATGCGCACCTGGGCAGGCATCCACCTGTCCATGCACCTGAGCCTGCAATGGAACGGCAACGTGCTGGCACACCTGCTGCGCTTGCCCGTTGAGTTTTTCGAGAAACGCCACCTGGGCGATATCACCTCGCGCATGGGCTCGGTCGGGGCCATTCAGGGCATGGTGACCTCCAGCGCCGTGAGTGTGGTGCTGGACGGGATGATGACCATCACCACGCTGGTGGTGATGCTGAAATACAGCCCCAAGCTGATGCTGGTCAGCGTGGTGGCCTTGCTGTTGTACTTCGGTATCCGGCTGGCGACCTATCGCTGGTTCCGGCAAGCCAACGAGGAACAACTGGTGTTGTCGGCCAAGCAGCAGACCTATCTGCTGGAGACCCTGCGCGGCGTCACCAGCATCAAGCTGCTGGGCCACGAACGGCAGCGGCACGGCGCGTGGATGAACCATGCGGTGGCCACCCAGAATCAGGCCGTGCGCATCGCCAAGATGAACATGCTCTACGGCACGGTGAACGGGCTGATCTTCGGCATCGAAAACATCGTCGTGCTGGCGATGGGCGCGCATCTGGTGCTGGGCAACGTGTTTTCCATCGGCATGCTGGTGGCATACCTGTCCTACAAGGGGCAGTTCAGTGGGCGCATCACCAGCCTGATCGACACCTTCATCGGCTTCAAGCTGCTGCGCCTGCATGGCGAACGGCTGGCCGACATCGTGCTGACGCCGCCGGAGGATGTGGAAACCAAACCGGAACTGCTACCGCCGGAACAGGCGTCCATCGAAGTCGAAAACCTCGGCTTCCGTTATGCAGACGGTGAGCCGTGGGTGCTGAAGGCGTGCAGTTTCAGCATCACGCCGGGTGAATCGGTGGCCATCGTCGGTGCGTCCGGCTGCGGCAAGACCACGCTGGTCAAGTTGTTGCTGGGGCTGTTGAAGCCCAGCGAGGGCAGCATCCGCATCGGCGGGCAGGACCTGCACAAGGTGGGGCCAGCCAATATCCGCCGGATCGTGGGCGCGGTGATGCAGGACGACCAGCTGTTTGGCGGCAGCATCGCCGACAACATCAGCTTCTTCGACCCGCAGGCGGATCAGGCGCGGGTGGAGCAGGCGGCGCGGATGGCGGCGGTGCATGAGGAGATCGCGGCGATGCCGATGGGCTACCACAGCCTGATCGGGGACATGGGCAGCAGCCTGTCGGGCGGGCAGAAGCAGCGGGTGATCCTGGCGCGGGCCTTGTACCGGCAGCCGAAGCTGCTGTTCCTGGACGAGGCGACCAGCCATCTGGACGTGGGCAACGAGCAGTTGGTCAACGCGGCGGTGAAGCAA
Organism: Thermomonas sp.; assembly: GCF_047606765.1. Lineage (GTDB taxonomy): Bacteria > Pseudomonadota > Gammaproteobacteria > Xanthomonadales > Xanthomonadaceae > Thermomonas. Next base: position 23,323 of record NZ_JASGED010000101.1, read on the forward strand.
CTGGACGTGACCCGCGTGATCGTGGCGCATCGGCCCGAGACGATTGCCAGTGCCGACCGCGTGCTGGTGATGGCCGGCGGGCGCATCGTGCAGGAGGTCAGGCCGGAGCGGGCGCAGGTGGCGGCGTAATCGCGGGGGCAGAGTGACAAGCCCATAACGAAATGGTGTTTGCACGTTTGCACCGCCTGCCGCTACAGTTGGGCGCATGAACCGGGCGATTTCCTCGAATGAGCATGGCTGGCGATGGTGGCGTGGCAATGCCGCCCCGTTCGTTTCCATGCCTTACTCGAAGGATGTTCCCCGTGACCACGCAGGCTCGGTTCCAGCAACAAGCCGTTCAACAGACGGCATCTGACGGTTTCACCCTTGTCCCCGTGGTGCGCGAGGTCCTGTCCGATCTCGACACGCCGCTGTCCGTCTATCTGAAACTGGCCGACGGCCCGCATACCTACCTGTTCGAGTCCGTAGAAGGCGGCGAGCGCTTCGGTCGCTATTCGATCATCGGCCTGCCGGCGCGGCAGGTGTACGAGTTCCGAGGGCATGCGCTGGAAGTGCGCGAACACGGCGAGGTGGTGGAAACGCGCGAGGTCGAAGACCCGCTGGCCGAAGTCGAACGCCTGCGCGCGCTGCACAAGGTGCCGCAGATCGACGGCCTGCCCGGCTTCACCGGCGGGCTGGTGGGCTGGTTCGGTTTTGAGTGCATCGAGTACATCGAGCCGCGCCTGAAGGCGAACGCGAAACCGGATGAGCTGGGCACGCCCGACATCCTGCTGATGCTGTCGGAAGAGCTGGCTGTATTCGACAACCTCAAGGGCCGGCTGTACCTGATCGTACACGCCGATCCGCGCCAGCCGCAGGCGTTCGCGCGCGCCAATCGCCGCCTTGATGCGCTGGTGCATCGCCTGCGTCACGGGGGCGCGCCGTATCCGGAAACGCTGCGTCCGGCAGCCATCGACGAATCCGATTTCCGCTCCAGCTTCACCCGCGAGCAGTACCACGATGTCGTGCGCAAGGCGCAGGAGTACATCCGCGCCGGCGACATCTTCCAGGTCGTGCCCAGCCAGCGCCTGAGCGTGCCCTTCCACGCGCGCCCGGTCGATGTCTATCGCGCCTTGCGTGCGCTGAACCCGTCGCCGTACATGTATTTCCTCGATACCGGGTCAACCCAGGTGGTCGGTTCCTCGCCGGAAATCCTCGCGCGTTTGCAGGCTGGGGTGGTGACCGTGCGGCCCATCGCCGGCACGCGCCCGCGCGGCAAGACGGTTGAAGAGGACAACGCGCTGGAAGCCGAACTGCTGGCCGACCCCAAGGAACGCGCCGAACACCTGATGCTGATCGATCTTGGCCGCAACGACGTTGGCCGCATCAGCGATGCCGGCAGCGTGCAGGTGGGCGAGCAGTTCGTGATCGAGCGCTACAGCCACGTCATGCACATCGTCAGCGAGGTCACCGGCACCCTGAAACCGGGCCTGTCCTATGCCGACGTGCTGCGTGCAACATTCCCGGCTGGCACCGTGTCCGGCGCGCCCAAGATCCGCGCGCTGGAAATCATCCGTGAGCTGGAGCCGGTCAAGCGCAACGTCTATTCCGGCGCGGTTGGCTACATCGGCTGGCATGGCGATGCCGATACCGCCATCGCCATCCGCACCGCCGTCATCCAGGACGGCCGCCTGCACGTGCAGGCCGGCGGCGGCGTGGTCTTCGACTCCGACCCGGACGCCGAATGGCAGGAAACCATGAACAAGGGCCGCGCATTGTTCCGCGCGGTGGCCGAAGCGGCGAAGGGCTTGTAGGGATCGGCCATGAAATTGAACGTCACCCACCCGACAGTTGAAGAGATATTCAACGATTTCTATGCAATTCCGGCCTTCCAGCGCGAATACGTGTGGCAGGAAGAGCAGGTGCAGGCTTTGCTCGACGACGCCTTTGACGCCTTGTTCGACGAAAACGGCTCGGCGATAGACATGGAGTATTTCATCGGCAGCATCGTCGCCTACAAGGAAAACGATGTGTTGCAGCTGATCGATGGCCAGCAGCGCATCACAACCCTGTATCTGATCCTGTGCGCGATCCGGGATGCTCTGGAAAAGTTGCCCGGCGAGGAACTGTCGCACCTGAACAAACTGATTCGCGCCACGTATCAGGATGATGACGGCAAGACGCAGGAGCGCTTGCGCCTCTTGCCGTTGTACGAGGACGCGGGCGATGCCCTGCAGAAAATCGCATCGCGCGATGTGTCGCGGCTGGATCGCAAGAAGTTGCCCGTGTCGGCGCGCAACATGCTGGATGCCTACGAGACGGCCAGCGAATTCCTGGAAAGGTTCAGTGGGAACGCGGACAAGATTCGCCAATTTCAGGCCAGGCTGACCAAGCGCGTCCGCCTCGTGAAGATCGAGACGGCCAACGTTGTGGAAGCCCTGCGCATTTTCGAGACGATCAATGATCGTGGCATTGGCCTCAATGCGATGGATTTGTTGAAGAACCTGTTGTTCATGCGCGCCAAGAGGGAGAAGTACGACGCGCTCAACAAGGACTGGCAGGAGATGGTGCGCACCGTGCAGGAACAGAAGACGGGCGCAGGCGAGAAGCCGTTGCGGTTCCTGCGTTATTTCGTGCTTTCACGGTGGCCCGATGCCCGCAAGTCGAGCAAGCCGTTGACCGAAGACGACCTGTACGAATGGATAGACGCCAATCAGGAGAGCCTTGGCATCAGCGCGAATCCCGGGGTGTTTGCCAAGGATTTGCTGGAGGCCGCGCGCGACTACCGCGAGTTCGTGCGCAATCCGAATGCAAGTCTCGCCAATATCAGCCGGCTGTCCGGGCGTGCGAGGCAGCATTTGATCGTGATGCTCGCGTCCAGACATTTGCGGGAGGAGCAGGTACGTATCCTGTCGGAAAAACTCGAATCGTTGTTCGTGGCCTTCGTGCTGGCGAAAGAGCCAACAAAATCACTCGATCAGATTTTCTCCAACGCCGCCCCGAAGTTGCGTGACGTGAAGGCGGATGATGCCGAGGCATTCGAGTCCTTCATTCAGAACGAGATCCAGCCGGAAATCAGGAAGCGCTCGGCGCAGGCCCGGGTCGGGTTGCTCACGCTGGGGCTGGAACGCAAGACGATGGTTCGCTTCGTCTTGTCCAGGCTGGCGCAATACGTCGAGTACAAGGCCACCGGTATAGACAAGCCGATCCAGCAGTACTGGGAGCACGAGGTCGAGCATGTGCTGCCAAACACGCCAACTCCGGAAATACTGGATGCGTTCGATGCGGTGGACAAATATCACGAACACAAACAGCGGATGGGGAATCTGCTGTTGCTCGAGAAGCCCATCAACATCAAGGTCGGGCAGGATTTTCTGGAGAAAAAGCAGCCCGAATACGAGAAATCGAGTCTGTTCATGACACGGAGTTTCGCCAAGCAGCAGAACGTCGGAAATACATCGTTCACTCGTGCCGCAAGCCTGTTGCGGGCGTATCCGAATCAGGAACATCCGCAATGGACGAGCGCCGCCATTGCAGCGCGTCAGGACGAATTGACGCATCTGGCTGTTGAAATATTCGGATACCAGGAGGCATGACGTGTTGCTGATGCTCGATAACTACGATTCCTTCACCTTCAACCTCGTCCAGTATTTGCAGGAGCTGGGTGCCGAGGTGCGGGTGGAGCGCAACGATGCGCTGACCGTCGATGAGATCGAAAAACTCGCGCCGCAGCGCATCGTGATTTCACCGGGGCCATGCACGCCGAACGAGGCGGGCGTGTCGCTGGAATTGATCCGTCGGCTGGGGCCGACCACGCCGATTTTTGGTGTGTGCCTGGGCCATCAGAGCATGGGGCAGGTGTATGGCGGCGACGTGGTGCGCGCCGGGCGGATCATGCATGGCAAGACCTCACCCATCCGGCACGAGGGCAAGGGCGTGTTCGCCGGCCTGCCGGATGGCTTCGAGGCCACCCGCTACCACTCGCTGGTGGTGGAGAAAACCACGCTGCCGGACTGCCTGGAAGTGACCGCATGGACGGAGAACGAGGACGGCTCAATGGAGGAAATCATGGGCCTGCGCCACCGCGAGCATCCGGTGGAGGGCGTGCAGTTCCATCCCGAGTCCATCCTGACCCAGCATGGTCATGCGCTGCTGAAGAACTTCCTGGAAAGATAATGGCCGTCATTCCGGCGAAAGCCGGAATCCAGTTTTTAAATGGTGCCAAGAGCTGGATGCGCAGACATTCGTCCGCGAAAAGATGCCGGCTTTCGCCGGAATGACGAGCAAAAGACCGGATGAGCAAAAAAGAAATGTCGATTACCCCACAAGAAGCCCTGCAACGCGCCATCGAACATCGCGAAATCTTCTTCGACGAAATGGTGGAACTGATGCGCCAGATCATGCGCGGCGAAGTCTCGCCAACCATGACTGCCGCCATCCTCACCGGCCTGCGGGTGAAGAAGGAAACCGTGGGCGAAATCGCCGCTGCCGCCACCGTGCTGCGCGAGTTCGCGCGGCCCGTGGAGGTGATGGATCGCCATCACATGGTCGATATCGTGGGCACCGGCGGTGACGGCGCGCATACCTTCAACATCTCCACCGCAAGCATGTTTGTTGTGGCCGCGGCAGGTGCGAAGGTCGCCAAACACGGCAACCGCAGCGTTTCGTCCAAGTCCGGCAGCGCGGACGTGCTGGAAGCGCTGGGCGCGAAGATCGAGTTGCAGCCGGAGCAGGTTGCCGCCTGCATCGAGCGCACCGGCATCGGCTTCATGTTTGCGCCCGTGCATCACCCGGCGATGAAGGCGGTTGCGCCGGTGCGCAAGGAAATGGGCGTGCGCACCCTGTTCAACATCCTCGGGCCGTTGACCAATCCTGCCGGTGCGCCGGGCATCCTGATGGGCGTGTTCCATCCCGATCTGGTCGGTATCCAGGTGCGCGTGTTGCAGGAACTGGGCGCGCAGCGTGCGCTGGTGGTCTGGGGCCGCGATGGCATGGACGAACTGTCGCTGGGCGCAGGCACGCTGGTCGGCGAACTGCGCGACGGCAAGGTGCGCGAGTACGAGCTGCATCCGGAAGATTTCGGCATCGCGATGGCGCACAGCCGCAACCTGAAGGTGGCCGACGCGGTGGAATCGAAGGCGATGCTGCTGGACGCGCTGGAAAACCGCGACGGCCTGCCACGCGAAATCGTGGCCTACAACGCTGGCGCGGCGCTGTATGCGGCGGGCGTGGCGGAAGACATTGCCGACGGCATCGCGCGCGCGCGCAAGGTGCTGGCCGATGGCTCGGCGCGGGCCAAGCTGGACGAATACGTCGCGGCGACGCAGGCGCTGGCTGGCGCTTGACGCGACCGCGGCCCCGCCGCACCCTGCCGCGATGACCAACGCCCCGCTCCTCCTGCTGCGCAACGCCAACGTCTTCGCCCCGGAAGCATTGGGCATCCGCCACCTGCTGCTGGGCGGCGGCAAGGTGCTGTGGATGGGCGAGGGCGATCCCGCCCTGCCGGCGGCGCTGGGCGCGGAAATCGTCGATCTCGATGGCCTGCGGCTGGTGCCGGGTTTCATCGACGGCCATGTCCACGTCAGTGGCGGCGGCGGCGAGGCCGGTTATGCCAGCCGCGTGCCGGCGCCGATGCTCACCCGCTACACGCTGGCCGGTGTGACCACGGTGGTTGGCCTGCTGGGCACCGACGACGTGTCGCGCGGCCCTGCGGAACTTCTGGCGCACGTCTATGGCCTGCGCGAACAGGGCCTGTCCGCATGGGGCTGGTGCGGCGGCTATCACGTCCCACCGGTCACGCTCACCGGCAGCGTGCGCGGCGACATCGTGTTCGTGGAACCCGTCATTGGCGTTGGCGAACTGGCGATCAGCGACCACCGTTCCAGTCAGCCGACGCTGGACGAATTGCTGCGCATCGCATCGGAAGCGTATGTCGCGGGCCTGATGACCGGCAAGGCCGGCATCGTGCATCTGCACTTGGGCGATGGCGAACGCGGCCTCGATCTGGTGCGGCAGGCGCTTGCCACCAGTGAATTGCCGCCGCGCGTGTTCCAGCCCACCCACATCAACCGGAAAAAGGCGCTGTTCGCCGAAGCGCTGGAACTGGCCAAGCGCGGCTGCCATGTCGATATCACTGCCTTCCCGGTGGAAGAAGGCGAGGACGCATGGCCTGCCGATGAAGCGCTGATCCGCTATCTGGACAGCGGCGCGCCGCCGCAGCGGGTCAGCATCAGTTCCGATGCCGGCGGCTGCCTGCCCTGTTTCGATGGCGAAGGGCGTGTCTGCGGCATGGACGTGGGCCATTCCGGTTCGTTGCTGGACACCTTGAACGCCCTGCTGGCGCGCGGCCTGCCGCTGGCGCGCGCGCTGCCGGCCTTCACCTGCAACCCTGCCGCGCTGCTGCGGCTGCCGGGCAAGGGCAGGATCGAAACCGGTTTTGATGCCGATCTGCTGGCGCTGGATGCCGCCGGAAGCGCCCGCCATGTGCTGGCACGCGGCGCTTGGCATGTGCGCGACGGTGCGGCGGTGCGCCGTGGTATGTTCGAGCGCTGATCGAACGTTTTTTTCCGATATTTCAGGGGAAGTCGCAGTACATGTGTCCCAGCAAGGTAGCCGACGGCGAAACGCGCGGCTGGATCGTCCCCATCGGCGGGGCGGAAGACAAGGAAAGCCGGCGTCGCATCCTCAAGCGCTTCGTGCAACTGTGCGGCGGTCGCGATGCGCGCATCGCGGTGATCCCGACCGCCAGCAAGCTGGCCGATACCGGCGAGCGTTACGAGGAACTGTTCGACCGGCTTGAAGCAGGCCGTGTTGACACGCTGGATTTCGAAAGCCGCGCCGACGGCTCGCGCGAGGACTTCCTCGCGATCCTGCGCGAATGCACCGGCATCTTCATCACCGGCGGCAATCAGTTGCGCCTGTCCACGATCATTGGCGGCACCCCGGCGGCCAAGCTGATCCGCACGCGCAATGCCGATGGCGTACACGTGGGCGGCACCAGTGCCGGTGCCAGCATCCTGTCCGAGCACATGATCGCGTTCGGCAGCGAGGGCAGTTCGCCGCGTGCCGACAGCGTTCACCTTGCGCCCGGCTTCGGCCTGACCAACCGCTTCATCATTGACCAGCACTTCCGCCAGCGCGACCGGCTGGGCCGGCTCACGGCGGCGCTGGCCTACAACCCGTTCGCCATCGGCATCGGGCTGGACGAGGACACTGCCGCCTTCATCGGCCCGGACAACACGCTGGAAGTGGAAGGCAGCGGCGCGATCACCGTGGTCGATGCCAGCCAGGTGCAATTCACCTCGATGGATCAGGTGGGCGGCAGCGATGCGGTCTGCATCATCGGCCTGCAGTTGCACATCCTGACCGCGGGCGCGACATTCAACCTGCATACGCGGCAGGCGTCGCCGGGAACGCTACTCGCAAGAAAAGACTAAAAACGCAGCACACAACCGGGCGGAGGGCTCGATGCGCATCCTCAATCGCAATGTCTATGTGGGGCCGTCGCAATACGCGAAGTTCCCGGTCATCCGCCTTGAACTCGACCTCGGCGCGCTGGAGCAATGGCCCACCGCGAAGCTGGGCGACGGCTTCATCGACGGCCTGCTGGCCGCGCTGCCCGGCCTTGCCGAGCATGGTTGTTCCTACCGCGAGCCGGGCGGCTTCGTCCGCCGCATGCGCGAAGGCGAGGGCACGTGGCTGGGCCATGTGCTGGAACACGTCGCCATCGAACTGCAGAACACCGCAGGCGAGGATGTCACCTTCGGCAAGACGCGGAGCATTTCGGATGACCGTCCCGGCGTGTATTCGGTGGTGTACGAATACACGCAGAAGGAAGAAGGCATCGCTGCCGGCGAGCTTGCGCTGAAACTGCTGGACTCGCTGTTGCCGGCGGAACTGCGCACAGCCACCAACGAAAGCTGGAACTGGGAAGAAGAGCGCGACGGCTTCATCCGCTATGCGCAGCGGCGCGCGCTGGGGCCATCGACCATGTCGCTGGTGCGCGCGGCGGAGGAACGCGGCATTCCGTGGCTGCGCCTCAACGAGCAGTCACTGGTGCAGCTCGGCCACGGCAAATACCAGCAGCGCATCCAGGCCACCGTCACCGGGCGCACGCCGCATATCGCGGTGGAACTGGCCAGCGACAAGGAAGAAACCAACAAGATCCTCGCCTCGCTGGGCCTGCCGGTGCCGCGGCAGGAACTGGTGCAATCCGCCGATGCCGCATGGCGCGCCGCGCGCCGCCTTGGCGGGCCGGTGGTGCTCAAGCCCTACAACGGCAACCACGGACGCGGCATCACCATCAACATCAGCGAAGAGGACGACGTGCGCGCCGCGTTCGAGGCCGCGCGTGAGCATTCGCGCTCGGTGATCGTGGAAACCTACATGGCCGGCGATGACCATCGCCTGCTGGTGGTCAACGGTGAACTGATCGCTGCGACCAAACGCACGCCCGGCCATGTCGTCGGCGACGGAAAATCAACAATCGCGCAGCTGGTCGATGTGGTGAACAGCGACCCGCGCCGCGGCGTCGGCCACGAGAAGGTGCTGACCAAACTCAAGCTCGACCGCGAGGCCGAACTGATGATGGAGCGTGTTGGTTACACCGCCGACTCCATTCCAAAGGATGGCGAAGTGGTGCCGCTGCGCTCCACCGCGAATCTTTCCACCGGCGGCACCGCCACCGACGTCACCGACATCATCCATCCCGACAACCGGGCGATGGCCGAACGCGCGGTGCGCGCGATTGGCCTTGACGTTGGCGGCGTCGATTTCCTTTCGACCAACATCGCCGAAAGCTACAAGTCCATCGGCGGTGGCATCTGCGAAGTCAACGCCGCGCCCGGTTTCCGCATGCACATCGCGCCCAGCGAAGGCGCCCCGCGTGACGCTGCCGGCCCCGTCATCGACATGCTGTTCCCGCCGGGCACGCCCTCGCGCGTGCCGATCGCCGCCGTCACCGGCACCAACGGCAAGACCACGACATCGCGCATGCTGGCGCACATCGCCAAGATGGCCGGCTACACGCCGGGCCTGACCACCACCGACGGCGTGTATATCGACGGTCAGCGCACGGTGGAAGGTGACATGACCGGCCCGGTCTCCGCGCAGATGGTGCTGCGTGATCCGCAGATCGACTTCGCCGTGCTGGAAACCGCGCGCGGCGGGCTGGTGCGCGCCGGCATGGGCGTGGGCGAAGTCGATGTGGGCGCGGTGCTCAACGTCGCTTCCGATCACCTCGGCCTGAAGGGCATCGACACGCTGGAGCAACTGGCCGAAGTGAAGCGGATCGTGGTCGAGGCCGCGCGCGACTGCGCCGTGCTCAATGCCGATGATCCCAACGTGCTGAAGATGTCCGGCTACACCGATGCCAAGGTCATCTGTTACGTCACGATGAACCCCTCGCATCCGCTGGTGCGCGAGCACGTCCGCGCCGGTGGCCGCGCCTGCGCGCTGGAGGCCGGCGTCAACGGCCACATGATTACCCTGTACGACAAGGGCAGCCACATCCCGCTGCTGTGGACGCACCTGATCCCGGCCACGCTGGAAGGCCGCGCCATGCACAACGTGCAGAACGCGATGTTCGCTGCGTCGATGGCGTTCTCGATGGGCATCAAGCTGGACGCGATCCGCCACGGCCTGCGCACCTTCGACACCACCTTCTTCCAGGCACCGGGCCGGATGAACGTGTTCAACGAACATCCGTTCAAGGTCATCATGGACTACGCCCACAACGCGCACGCGGTGGGGATGATGGCCGATCTCGCCCAGCGGCTGGATGCCAATCGCCGCATCGTGGCAGTGGCCGCGCCCGGCGACCGCCGCGACGAGGACATCGAGGCCATCGCCCACACCGTGGCCGGCAAGTTCGACCATTACGTGGTCAAGCGCGATGACGGTCTGCGAGGCCGCGATGGCGACGAAGTGCCGCGCATCATCGCCAAGGCGCTGCAAGCCGCAGGCGTGGGCAAGGACGCCATCAGCATCATTCCCGACGAGCAGGAAGCCGTCGATGCCGCCCTGCGCATGGGCCAGCCGGGCGACCTGCTGGTGGTGTTCGCCGACGCGCTGACCCGCACGTGGAAGCAGATCATCCGCTTCAAGCCGGACGGCGACATGCAGAAGGCCGCGCCGCGCGCCGAAGTGCCAACGCTTGAAACCAATCTCGATGAGCAGTTGGTCGCGGCGATGGAAGGCGTGGTGCGCGACGAACGCGGGCTGCGCTTCGAGCGCGAGGAAAGCGATTGAGCGGCGCGCCGTTCGAGGATTCGCGCCGCCTGACCGGCGCGAACCTGCATTTCGATGGCGCGGGTGCAGCGTTGGAAACCGCGCCCGGCTTGGCCTTCGATGCGGGCACGTTGCAACGCTGGCGCGAAAACATCGCCCGCGTTCGTGCGGCGCTGGGCTGGCCGGATGGCGCTGTGCTGGTGCGCGAACATGCAACCGGCGCATCGCTGGCGTTCGAAGCACCCATCGATCAGCTCTACGTCGCCACCGAAGCAAACGAGTGGGCGCTGCATGCCGCACTCGGCCTGCGTGCGGATGACAGCCCTGTCGATGACGAGGCGGAGCAGCCGCGTCCGCACGTCGCGCATTTCGATGATGATGAGGCCTTGCGCCAACTCGCCGCGTTGGCGCGCGAGGAAGCGAAACCCGCGCTGATGGCGTTGCTCGATGCCGCGCGCGAACACGACGTTCCCGCCCATGCCGACGACGATGCGCTGTCCATCGGTGAAGGCGTAGGCGCGCAGGTCTGGCCGATCACCGAATTGCCGGAACCGGTTGCCGTGCTGTGGCTGCGCCTGCACGGCATCCCGAAGCTCGTCATCACAGGCTCCAACGGCAAGACCACCACCGTGCGCCTGCTCGCCGCCATGCTGCGTGCGAGCGGCCGCGCCTGCGGCTACAGCAGCACCGATGGCCTGTTCATCGACGGCGTGCGCGTCGAAGCCGGCGACTATTCCGGCCCGGTCGGCGCGCGCACCGTGTTGCGCGATCCGCGTGTGCAGGCCGCCGTGCTGGAAACTGCGCGTGGCGGCCTGCTGCGGCGCGGGCTGGTGACGCGGGATGCGCGCGTGGCGGTGGTGACCAACGTGTCGCCGGATCATTTCGGCGAATACGGCATCCACGACCTCGACGACCTTGCGGCGGTGAAGCTGACCGTGGCGAAGGCGCTGACGCCGGGTGGGCTGCTGGTGCTGAACGCCGAGGACGCGATGCTGGTGAAGCATGGGCCGTCCACCGGGCGGCGCATCGGCTGGTTCGCGCCCGATCTTGCCGATGCGCGCGCGCGCGGCCTGCCCGCCTGCGGCGTGCGCGAAGGTCGCCTGATCCTTGCGCTGGAGGGCGGCGAGCATGATCTTGGCGACATCGCCGCGATGCCGCTTACGGTTGGCGGCGCGGCCCGCTACAACATCGCCAACATCGCGGCTGCGTCGCTGGCTGCCTATGCAACGGGCATCGCGCCGGATGCCATCGCCGGCGTGCTGGCGCGCTTCGGGGCGTCGAATGCGGACAACCCCGGTCGCCTGCAACGCTGGACGCTGGGCGATGTGGAAGTGCTGCTGGATTACGCGCACAACCCGGATGGCCTGCGTGGCCTGCTCGCTGTTGCTGACGGTTTGCGACGTGGTGGACGGATGGCGCTGCTGCTGGGCCACGCCGGCAACCGGCTGGAGGAGGATTTCCGCGCACTGGCTGCGGTTGCAGCGCAGGCGAAACCGGATCGCGTCTGGTTGAAGGACATCGGCGGCGATTACCTGCGCGGGCGTGCCTCCGGCGACGTGGCCGCGATCCTGCGCGATGCCTTGCTGGGCGCAGGCATGGCCGAAGTTGATTTGCCGGTCTGTCTGGACGAGGCGCAGGCTGCACGCCAGGCGCTGCTCTGGGCGCAGCCGGGCGACCTGCTGGTGCTGCCGATCCATGAGCCGGCGCATCGCGACGATGTGGTGGCGCTGCTGGATCGCATGCAGGCGGAAGGTTGGCGGGCGGGAACTCCGTTGCCGGAAGCCTGATGCTTCCCTCTCCCCATCGCAGATGGGGAAAGGGTGCCGAAGGCGGGTGAGGGGTGCTTTTGCAGCGCACCCAACACAGAACCCCCTCATCCGCCCTGCGGGCACCTTTTCCCCCGCAAGCGGGGGAGAAGGAATATTCGACGACGGCTAGAATGACACTCCCCCGCGAACGCCCAGCTCCCATGCACGATGTACTCAAGCGCATCCTCGCGCGCAAACAGATCGAGGTCGCCGAACGCCGCGAGCGCATCTCGCAGTTCGAACTGAGGACCCGCGCTGCCAGCGCACCGCCGCTGCGTGGCTTTGCTGACGCCATCGAAGCGAAGATCGCCGCCGGCCTGCCTGCGGTGATCGCCGAGGTGAAGAAGGCCAGCCCCAGCAAGGGCGTGATCCGCGCCGACTTTCAACCTGATGCCATCGCGCGCAGCTACGAAGCCGGCGGCGCGGCCTGCCTGTCGGTGCTGACCGACGTGGATTTCTTCCAGGGCGCGGACGAATACCTGATCGCCGCGCGCAATGCCTGCGGCCTGCCGGTGCTGCGCAAGGACTTCATCGTCGATGCCTACCAGTTGTACGAGGCGCGCGTGCTGGGTGCCGACTGCGTGCTGCTGATCGCCGCCGCGCTGGACGACGCGCAGTTGTCCGAATTCGCCTTCATCGCTGGCGAGCTGGGCATGGACGTGCTGGTGGAAGTGCATGACCTTGATGAACTGGAGCGCGCATTGCCAGTACCGGCGCGCCTGCTCGGCATCAACAATCGCAACCTGCGCAGCTTCGACGTATCGCTGCAGACCACGCTGGATTTGAAGCCGATGGTGCCGACTGACCGCGTGTTGGTGACCGAAAGCGGCATCCTCGCCCCAACCGACGTGGCGCTGATGCGCGACAACGGCGTGCATGCCTTCCTGGTTGGCGAAGCCTTCATGCGCCAGCCCGATCCGGGCGCGGCATTGCGTGGGCTGTTCGCGTGACGGAGCGCTTCCCCGCGCAGCACGCCGATGCGCCGCTGGTTGTGTTCGACTTCGACCACACCCTGTACGACGGTGACTCCGGCAGCCACCTGATCAAGTGGCTGATCCAGCGCGCGTGGTGGCGCGTGTTGCTGGCGCTGCTGGCCGCGCCCGTGGCCGGACCGATGGTGGCCTTCCTGCCGACCCGACGCGCCGGGATTTCGGTGTTCGTGTGGATCGGTACGCTGGGCGTGCGTGATCGCGCCGAACTGGACGTGCTGATCGACCGCTACGTCGCCACCCACGTGGATGCGATCAAGGCGCGCCTGCTGCCGACCGCGCTGGACGTCTTTCGCGCTCACCGCGAAGCCGGCGACCGCGTGCTGGTCGCCACCGGCGCGCCGCCGGAACTGGCGCGGGCGATCCTGTCCTTCGTTGCCCATCAGGACGTGCCGGTGATCGGCACCCTGCTTGGCCCGAAGCTTGGTGGCATGGGCGCACTGCGCCACTGCCATCATGCGATGAAGATGACGATGATCCGCCAGGCCGGCTTCGTGCAAACCGTCGAGCGCGCCTATTCCGACAGCAGTGCTGACCTGCCGCTGCTGCAGGCGGCAACGCATCCGGTGGTGGTGAATCCGAAGGCGTCACGGGTGGCGATGTTCCGCCGCGTGCTGCCGCCCGGCACGCCGATCCTCAATTGGGGTTGCCCGGGGCGCGCGGGCGACACTCCGTAGCTGCCGAGCTTGCTCGGCACGAGCATATGCGGAGCAAGCTCCGCATCTACAAATCGAGGATCGTGTAGGTGCCGAGCTTGCTCGGCACATGGCGCTTATGCCGATCCCAACGGCTTCACAAACCGCACCGAGCTGTCCTTGTAGCCGCAGGCGCGATAGAACGCATGCGCTTCGGTGCGCTGCGAGCCGCTGGTGAGTTCAATGCGCGCGGCACCGCCGGCGCGGGCGCGACGTTCGGCTTCCTTCAACAGTTCGCGCCCGATGCCCAGCCCCTGCGCGGTCGGGGTGACCACCAACGCGGTGACGCGGCAGGTGGTGGTGCCCAGCGGCAGGTAGTACATGAAGTCCAGCGCGACCAGCCCGCATACCGCGCCGTTGCGGCGCGCGACCACCAATGCCTGGCGATCGTTGGCGAGGATGGTGTTGATGCGCTCGGCGGCTTCATCGATTTCGCAGGGGTAGCCCAGCTCGGCAAGCAGGCGGGCCACGTCGTCGGCATCGGCCAGCACCGCGTTGCGCAGGTCGGTGCCCAGCGGATGCCGGCCCGGGGAAAATGCCTGGCTCATCTGGCTTGGCGTCCTTTCTTTGTCGAGGGGCTTGGTCAGCGGGTGCCGTACACGACCACGGTCTTGCCGCGCGCATGCAGCTTGCCATCGGCCTGCAGTTTCTTCAGCACGCGCCCGGCCATCTCGCGCGAGCAGCCCACCAGCCGCGCCAGCTCCTGCCGTGATACCCGCAGCTGGGTGCCCTGCGGATGACTGAGCGAATCCGGCTCGCGGGCCAGGTCGAACAAGGTGCGGTAGATGCGGTCGCTGACGTCGAGGAAGGCCAGCCGTCCGGCCTTGCGGCTGGTGTCCAGCAGGCGCTGGCTGATCTGCGCACCCATCGAGTAGAGCAGGCGCGCTGCATCATTGGCCTGCGTTGCCAGCAGTGATTGCAGGCGGTCGTGGCTGATTTCGGCAAGCTCGCAGGCGGTGCGGGTGCGCAGGGCCACGCCGCGTCGTTCGGTTTCCACGAACAGGCCCATTTCGCCGACGAACTCGCCAGGGCCGATGTAGCCCAGCACCAGTTCGCGGCCGTCATCCTCGCCGGCAATGATGCTCACTGACCCCGAGATGATGTAGTACAGGGCGTCGGCGGGATCGCCGGGGCGGAACACGTCCGCGCGCGATGGATAGCGGCGGCGATGGCAATGCGCGATGAAGCGCTCGATGGTGGCGGGATCCGCGCTCAACGGATTGGCGGCTCGCGGCATGGCGGGCTTGAGGAAATTGGCGCTCATCAAAGGTGGCCCCGGGGGATGCCCGCAGCTTAGGCCGAAACCGTGACGGTGGGCAAACTTCGGCAGTCCGCGCGCTGCCCGTCGCTTTGCCGCATAATCGCCGCCTTCGTTTCGTACTTGCCGGAATGCCTGCCGTGGTCAAACCGCTGCCGCGCCTGAAGCTCCAGGGCTTCAACAACCTCACCAAGTCGCTGAGCTTCAACATCTACGACGTGTGCTATGCCGCGTCTGAAGACGAGCGCAGGCGCTACATCGAGTACATCGACGAGGAATACAACGCCGACCGCCTGACCCAGATCCTCACGGACGTGGCGGAAATCATCGGTGCCAACATCCTCAACATCGCCCGCCAGGACTACGACCCGCAGGGGGCCTCGGTGACGATCCTGATTTCCGAGCAGCCGGTGATCGACAAGGCCGATGCCAAGGGCGTGATTTCCGATGCGGTGGTCGCGCACCTCGACAAGTCGCACATCACTGTTCACACCTATCCGGAAACCCACCCGGACAACGGCATCGCCACCTTCCGCGCCGACATCGACGTGTCCACCTGCGGCGTGATCTCGCCGCTGAAGGCGTTGAATTACCTGATCGAGTCGCTGGAATCGGACATCGTGGTGATGGACTACCGCGTGCGCGGCTTCACCCGCGACGTGAAGGGCAAGAAGCACTACATCGACCACAAGATCAATTCGATCCAGGATTACCTGGCGAAGAACGTCAAGTCGCGCTACGAGATGCTGGACGTCAACGTCTATCAGGAAAACCTGTTCCACACCAAGATGCACCTGAAGGAGTTCGACCTTGACCAGTACCTGTTCGAGGAGAAGGCCAAGAACCTGTCCTTCAAAGAGCGCATGAAGATCGAGGCGCGGCTCAAGCGCGAGATCGAAGAGCTGTACCACGGGCGCAATCTGGTCGATTGACGCCGTTCCGTAGGGGCAACCCCCTGTGGTTGCCCAACGTCCGTTTCATGGGCACCCCCCCGTGGTTGCCCAACCCGTTTCGCCGGGCCAATCATCGCGGTTGTCCAGCCAAGGGCAGGCACAGGGCCTGCCCCTACGGGTTCGGAATCAAACCCGGTACGCCACCGCCTTCATCAGCTTCGACATCCCCGCCATCACGGTCGGGATCGGCGGCGGCAGTATGCGCGCGCCGGCGTGCTCGGCATTGTCGGCGTGGCGGGCTTCGTCATCCTTCATCACCCGCAGGATCGCGCGGCTGCGGGCATCGGCCTCGGGCAGCGTCTGCAGGTGTTCTTCCAGATGGGCTTCGACCTGATGCTCGGTTTCGACCACGAAGCCCAGGTTCCAGCCGTCGCCGCGCAGGCCGGCCAGTGCGCCGATGGCGTAGCTGCCGGCGTACCACAGCGGGTTGAGCAGGCTGGGGCGGCTGTCCAGTTCGCGCAGACGGTCGGCGCACCACGCGAGGTGGTCGGTTTCCTCCTGCGCGGCTTCCAGCAGATGCGCGCGGGTGGCGGGGTCGCGTGCCACCGCGGCCTGGCCGATGTACAGCGCCTGCGCGCAGACCTCGCCGACGTGGTTGATCCGCATCAGCCCGGCGGCGTGGCGGCGCTCGGACTCATCCAGCACCACCTCGGGCACGTCCTGCCCGGGGTTGCGGCGCTCTGCGCGCGGACTGCCAAGCACGGTGTCGAGGGCGTTCTGGGCCGAATCCAGCAGCCGGTCCAGCGCGGTCAGATGGCGGGTCGCGTTCATCCGCGCATTCTAGGCCTGCGGCAGTAGATGGGCCTGCGGCTTGCACGGGGCGGGCGGGCGGGCTATCATCCCGCTTCTTTCGCGCCGGGTTTGCCCGTTGCGATACAACGCGAGGCGACGTTCCCCATCCTGCAAAGGGGTGCCGGAACCAGCCCGACCATGCACCCCGAAGAGTTCGTCATGAAGACTTTCATTGCAAAGAACGAGACCGTCCAGCGCGACTGGTACGTCGTTGATGCCGAGGGCAAGACCCTTGGTCGCCTGGCCGCAGCACTGGCCTACCGCCTGCGCGGCAAGCACAAGCCCGTCTATACCCCGCACGTTGACACCGGCGACTATCTGGTCGTCATCAATGCCGACAAGATCGCGGTGACCGGCAAGAAGTTGCAGGACAAGATGTACCACCGCTTCACCGGCTACGTCGGCAACCTGAAGACGGAATCCCTGCAGCAGGCGCTGGATCGCCACCCGGAGCGCGTGATCGAGATCGCGGTCAAGGGCATGCTGCCGAAGGGCCCGCTGGGCCGCGCGATGTACCGCAAGCTCAAGGTCTATGCCGGCACGGAACATCCGCACGCCGCCCAGCAGCCGCAGCCGCTCGAACTCTAAGGCACGAATACCATGGCTATTTCCCAGAATTACAGCACCGGTCGCCGCAAGTCCTCCACCGCCCGCGTGTTCCTGCGCAAGGGCAGCGGCAACATCACCGTCAACGACCGTCCGCTGGACGAGTTCTTCGGTCGCGAAACCGCGCGCATGATCGTGCGCCAGCCGCTTGAGCTGACCAGGAACACCGACAACTTCGACATCGTGGTTACCACCACCGGCGGTGGCACCACCGGTCAGGCCGGTGCCATCCGCCTCGGCATCGCCCGCGCGCTGGTGGAGTACGACGAAACCCTGAAGTCCGAACTGCGCAAGGCCGGTTTCATGACCCGCGACGCCCGCGAGGTCGAGCGCAAGAAGGTGGGTCTGCACAAGGCACGTCGCGCCACGCAGTTCTCGAAGCGCTGATTCCTTCGCCTTCTGGCGTTGGCGCGACGGCTTGCCGTACGCTTGTACTGTCTTCGCCGCCGCGCCTTAGCCAGAAGACGAATGAACACAACGCTTCGGCGCAGTGTTCATCCGGAATCAAGTTCAGCGTTACAATTTGCTCCATAGCCC
>NZ_JASGED010000102.1:0-13755 GCF_047606765.1 Thermomonas sp.
CCTGGGCGAAAGCTGCGGCTGCGCCGGTGACACCGCACGCGCACTGGCCTCGATCCACGGACTGGACGCGGCACTGGTGATCGGCGTGCAGACCGACATCCTGTTCCCGATCCAGCAGCAGGAGGAAATCGCCGACGGCCTGCGCGGGGCCGGCATCGCGGTTGATTTCCAGCCGATGCCATCGCCGCAGGGTCACGATGCCTTCCTGGTGGATGTCGAGCGTTTCGGCCCTGCCCTGCGCGGATTCCTCGCAAGCTGACGCACTCGGCTATACTGCGCGCCCGCGCCGGAGTGGCGGAATCGGTAGACGCAGCGGACTCAAAATCCGCCGCCCTTAAAAGCGTGTGGGTTCGAGTCCCACCTCCGGCACCAGATGCACCTGACAAGGCCCGCAACGCGCGGGCCTTTGTCGTTCATGGCCTGCACGGTGGCCTTGGGCCGGCGCGGCTGCGATAATTGCAGGGCCTGGCCCCGTAGCTCAGCTGGATAGAGCATCCCCCTCCTAAGGGGAAGGTCACACGTTCGAATCGTGTCGGGGTCGCCACCCGCAATCTGCATCACCACCGCCCATGCAACGCATGGCGCGTGTCCCCATTCGGAGCAATGCAATGTCCCACCCTGTCCTTACCGCGCTCGGCCTGCAAGCCGTGGAATCCGGCACCTACCTTGGCAACAGCGAATGGTCAAAGACCTCTGATGCCGGCGTGCTGGAGCCGGTCAACCCGAGCAATGGCGAGGTACTGGGCCGCGTGCAGGCCTCGTCCAAGGCGGATTACGACCTGATCGTCGAACGCGCGCAGGCGGCATTCAAGGTCTGGCGCACCACGCCCGCGCCACGTCGCGGCGAAGCCATCCGCCTGTGCGCCGACGCGCTGCGCGAGCACAAGGATGCGCTGGGCTCGCTGGTAGCGCTGGAGATGGGCAAGTCCAAGCCGGAAGGCGACGGCGAAGTGCAGGAGATGATCGACATCGGCGACTTCGCGCTGGGCCTGTCGCGCCAGTTGTACGGCCTGACCATGCACAGCGAGCGCCCCGGCCATCGCATGTACGAACAGTGGCACCCGCTGGGCATCGTCGGGATCATCAGCGCGTTCAATTTCCCGGTGGCGGTGTGGGCGTGGAACAGCTTCATCGCGGCGGTCTGCGGCGATATTTCGATCTGGAAGCCCTCGCCCAAGACGCCGCTGTCGGCGATTGCGTCGATGAAGATCTGCAACGAGGCGCTGCGCAAGGGCGGCTTCCCCGACCTGTTCTTCCTGTTCAACGATGCCGGCAGCGAACTGGCGCAGCAGTTTGTCGATGACAAGCGCATCGGGCTGGTCAGCTTTACCGGCAGCACCAAGGTGGGCCGCATGGTCGGTGAGCGCGTGGCGCGCCGCATGGGCCGCAGCCTGCTGGAGCTGGGCGGCAACAACGCGATCATCGTCGATGAAACCGCTGACCTGAAGCTGGCGATTCCGGCGATCGTGTTTGGCGCAGTCGGTACCGCCGGCCAGCGCTGCACCACCACGCGCCGGCTGATCGTGCATGAATCCATCTACGAGGATGTCCTCGCCAAGCTGGTCACCGCGTACAAGCAGGTCGAGAAGAAGATTGGCGACCCCACCGATCCGGCCAACCTGATGGGCCCACTGAACAGCAAGGACGGCGTCGATGCCTACCTCGATGCCATCGCCAAGGCCAAGGCCGCAGGCGGCAAGGTGGAAACCGGCGGCGAGGCCATCGATCGCCCCGGCAATTTCGTGTTGCCGGCCATCGTCACCGGCCTCACCAATGATGCCGAGATCGTCCAGCACGAGACCTTCGCGCCGATCCTGTACGTGATGAAGTACCGCGACCTCGCTGATGCCATCGACATGCAGAACGCGGTGCCGCAGGGTTTGTCGTCCTCGATCTTCACCACCAACCTCAAGCGCGCGGAAGCCTTCCTGTCCGCCGCCGGCAGCGATTGCGGCATCGCCAACGTCAACATCGGCACCAGCGGTGCGGAAATCGGCGGCGCGTTCGGTGGCGAGAAGGAAACCGGCGGCGGCCGCGAATCCGGCAGCGACGCATGGCGCGCCTACATGCGCCGGCAAACGAATACCATCAACTACTCCGATGCATTGCCGCTGGCGCAGGGCATCAAGTTCGACCTCTGAGGATTCGCGATGAACACCACCGCACGCCAGACCAGCACGCTTGCCGTCGTCAGCCTGATCTTCGGGATTCTTGGCTGGACCCTGGTGCCCTTCATCGGCAGCATCGTCGCCGTGATCTGCGGCCACATGGCGCGCGGCGAAATCCGCCGCTCACCGGCCACGCTGGAAGGTGATGGCCTGGCCGTTGCCGGGCTGGTGCTGGGCTATCTGGTCATCGGCCTGACGGTGCTGGCCATCATCGTCGCGATCCTGTTCTTCGGTGGCCTTGCGGCCTTCCTCGCCTACGCCGGCAACGCCTGATCCCTTGTACGCACTCGCCCGCCCCTTCCTGTTTGCACTCGATGCCGAGCTTGCGCACGGCATCGGATTGTCGTCGCTTGAAGCGGCCTACCGCACCGGCCTGAACCCACTGCTCGCCAAGCAGCCTGCGCCGTTGCTCACCAAGGCATTCGGCCTGACCTTCCCCAACCCGGTAGGCCTTGCTGCCGGGCTGGACAAGAACGGCGCGCACATCGACGCATTGCTGGCGCTGGGTTTCGGTTTTGTCGAAGTCGGCACGGTCACACCACGCCCGCAGCCCGGCAATCCGAAGCCGCGCATGTTCCGCCTGCCGGAGCAGAAATCGATCATCAACCGGCTGGGCTTCAACAACGAAGGCGTGGACGTGCTGGTGCGCAACGTTGAACGCTCGCACCGCAGGCATGGCCTGCTCGGCATCAACATCGGCAAGAACAAGGACACGCCGAATGACGATGCCGCCTCGGATTATCTGCACTGCCTGCGCAAGGTGTATCCGCTGGCCGACTACGTGGTGGTCAACATCTCCTCACCGAATACCGCCGGCCTGCGCGAACTGCAGGAAGAACAGGCGCTGCGCAAGCTGGTCGGCGCCCTGCGCGAAGAGCAGGAGAAGCTGGCCGGCCAGCACAGCAAGCGCGTGCCGCTGCTGGTGAAGATCGCGCCCGACCTGTCCAGCAACGACATCGACGCCGTTGCCCGCGTGCTGGGCGATTTGCAGGTGGATGGCGTGATCGCCACCAACACCACGGTTTCCCGCGACGGCATCGAGTATTCGCGCCACGTGGAAGAAACCGGTGGCCTGTCCGGCGCACTGCTGATGAGCCGCTCGACCACCGTGCTGCGCAGGCTGCGCACGCGCCTGCCGGAATCCATCCCGCTGATCGGCGTGGGCGGCATCCTGCACGGCGCGGACGCCGCCACCAAGCAGGCGGCAGGTGCAACCCTCGTGCAGCTCTACAGCGGGCTGGTCTATCGCGGCCCGGTGCTGATCCGCGAATGCGTCGAGGCCTTGCGGCGTCGCAAGGAAGCCCCCAGCGGGGGCCCGATGCCACGGGCATGAACGCCACCGCCGGCAACGGCTACCGCATCATCGAGAACGCACGGCTGGATGCACGCAATTCCTTCGGCGTGGCCGCGCGCGCGCCGATGCTGGTGGAAGTGACCGATGCTGCCGCGCTGCCGGAATTGTTTGGCTACGCCATGCTGCGCGACGCGCCGGTGCTGGTGCTGGGCGGCGGCAGCAATCTGCTGTTTGCCGGCGATGCGCCAGGCGTGGTGCTGTCGCTTGCCACGCGCAACATTTCCATCATCGAAGGCGAAGCTGGACAGGCCATCGTCCGTGCCGATGCCGGCGTGAACTGGCATGACTTCGTGCTGTGGACACTGGGCCACGGCCTGTGCGGGCTGGAAAACCTCGCGCTGATTCCCGGCACGGTGGGCGCAGCGCCGATCCAGAACATCGGTGCATACGGCGTGGAAGTGCGCGAACACATCCGCGCGGTTGAAGCCTTCGACCGGCATGGCGGCACATGCGTGCGTCTGGATGCAGCGCAGTGCGCATTCGCCTATCGCGACAGCCTGTTCAAGCACGAACCGGATCGCTTTGTTGTGACTGCGGTGGAGTTCGCCCTGCCGCGTACGCCGGCATTGCGGCTGGACTACGCCGGCATCCGCGAGGAACTGGCAGCGATGGGCGCAGGCCATGCACCGCGCGCATCGCAGGTGGCCGAAGCGGTCATCCGCATCCGCCAGCGCAAGCTGCCCGATCCCGCACAGTTGGGCAATGCCGGCAGCTTCTTCAAGAACCCCATCGTGCCCGTTGCGCAGGCCGATGCCCTGCTCACCGCGCATCCGGTGATGCCGGTGTTCCGCGGCGCGGGCGATGACAGCCGCAAGCTGTCCGCGGCCTGGCTGATCGACCAGTGCGGCTGGAAGGGACATCGCGATGGCGACGCCGGCGTCAGCGCCGAACACGCGCTGGTGCTGGTCAATCATGGCCACGCCACCGGTATGCAATTGCTCGCACTCGCCCGCCGCATTGCCGCATCTGTGCAGGAACGTTTCTGCATCGCCATCGAACCGGAGCCGCGCATCGTCGGCGCGACATGGTGAAGCCGGCTGCATCACCGCAGTTGCGCGCCGCGCTGCTGATGCTGGCAAGCATGGTCGCCTTCGCCATGATGGCGATCAGCATCCGGCTGGCCTCGCGCACAGAACCCACGCTGGAAGTCGCATTCTTCCGCAACGCCTTCGGCCTGCTCACCCTGCTGCCGATGCTGCTGTGGCCGGTGCTGCGCGAAGGCGGCGGGCACCCGCTGGCGCGCTTCATCGCAAGCCTGCGCACCGCGCAGTTGCCGCGCTATTTCATCCGCTGCGGAATTGGCCTTGCCAGCATGTTCTGCGGTTTCTGGGCCATCGGCCACCTGCCGATGGCGCAGGCGATTTCGCTGGCGTATTCCTCGCCCATCTTCATCACGATTGCCGCCGCGGTGTGGCTGGGCGAGCGCGTGCGCATGCGCCGCTGGCTGGCGGTGGCAGCGGGTTTCCTTGGCGTGCTGGTGGTGGTGCGGCCGTGGTCGCATGCCTTCAGCATCGGCACGTTGATCGCGGTGGCCTCGGCGATGACGAGCGCGGTGGTGGCGATCCAGATCAAGCAGCTTTCGCGCGTGGACAAGGCCGACACCATCGTGTTCTGGACGTATGCGCTATGGGTGCCGATGTCGCTGCTGCCGGCATTGTTCGTCTGGCACGCGCCGCAGGGCATCGCATGGCTGTGGCTGCTGCTGTGCGGCCTGCTGGGCACCATCGGCCAGTTGCTGTGGACGCGCGCGCTGAAGCTGGGCGAAGTCTCGGCACTCACGCCGATCAGCTTCGTGCAGTTGCCCATCGTCACCTTTGCCGGCTGGCTGCTGTTCGCCGAGCGCGTGGATGCGATGACCTTGTTGGGCGCGGGGATCATCCTTGCGGCCACGTTCTACATCGCGCACCGCGAAGCGGCGCTTGCACGCAAGGCGGCATCGCTGGCACCCAGCGAAGCGGCCAAACCGAACGAATAGAGACTTGAGAACGCAGAAAAGCGAAAGGGCCGCATCGCTGCGACCCTTCGACTACTGCTTCGATATCAGGTCAGGTTGGCGTCCCCACGGGGATTCGAACCCCGGTCGCTACCGTGAAAGGGTAATGTCCTAGGCCTCTAGACGATGGGGACAAAACCTGAAATCGATTTTTATTGGTGGAGCCAGGCGGGATCGAACCGCCGACCTCCTGCATGCCATGCAGGCGCTCTCCCAGCTGAGCTATGGCCCCACGGGCTGGAAAGACGCGCATTCTGGCGGTCGAATGCGGAATCGTCAAGCGTCCGGCGCGGTTTTTTTACGTTGCGATTCACCTTGCACGCGGCGCAGCGTTGCCACGCCGTGGCCCTGCTCCGCCAGATATTGCAGCCACTTGCCGAGGAAGGTGTTCATCCGCAGGCGATGGTCGAGGATGCGCTCCGGCGGCGGAAACATGCCGATCACGTCCTGCCAGCGCCGGCCCGCGTAGCAATGGGTTGCTTCCACCTGCCGCGCATCGCGATACAGGCGCAGGCTGGCGGAGGGATCGGACAGGCCGGTGTGCGGATCGACCAGCCCGTAGCTCATCCGCAATTCGGTCGTGTAGGCGTGCCGTTCGATGACATCCAGCCGCACGTCCAGCCCGTCGCCGATGCTGGACACATACGCCCCGCATTCCAACTCGCTCGCCGCGAACAGGCGCTGCAGGCGCGCATGGTTTTCAGCGTACAGCCCCATCAGCCAGCCGAAGCGGCTGAGCCTAGGCAGCGGTTTGCGACGGGCAAGCACGGAATCCATGACCCGATCCTACACGCGCCCTGCGCAGCGCGGCAGGATTGACGTTGCGGCACATGCGGCCTACCTTGGAAATCCAGCTACGCAAAGCTGCGTCATAAAAGCCGTGTCATATCCGTCGCGAGCGATGGCGATTCGGTGCCGCACGCAGCGCAGGAAGCGCAGTGTACGTGCAGGTACATGAGCATTCCAAGCAGCGTACGGTGCCGAAGCGCCGAGCGCAGCAGGATATGTCAGTACATCTCGCGATTGATGCCGAGATGTTCCAGCACCCTGCTTGAGATTTCCTCGATCGAAGTATTGGTGGTGCTGAGCAGTTCGATGCCCTCGCGCCGCAGCATCGCCTCGGCTTGCGCCACCTCCCGCTTGCAGGTGTCCAGTTGCGCATAGCGCGAGTTCGGCCTGCGTTCCTGCCGGATCTGGTGCAGGCGGATCGGGTCGATGGTCAGCCCGAACAGCTTGTTGCGGTACTGGCGCAGCTTGGCCGGCAGGCGTTCCTCTTCCAGATCATCCGGGGTCAGCGGGTAGTTCGCGGCCTTCACCCCATGATGCAGGGCCAGATAGATGCAGGTCGGCGTCTTGCCCGCGCGCGAGACCGCGACCAGGATCAGATCGGCCTCGTCATAGTCCAGGCGCACGCCGTCGTCATGGGTCAATGCGTAGTTCATGGCGTTGATGCGGCGGTGGTATGCCTCGAAATCGACGATGCCATGCGCCTGCCCCACCCGCGACTGCCGGGTCTGGCCGAGTTCGCGCTCCAGCGGTTCGATGAAGGGCTCGAACACGTCCAGCATCAGCGCGCCGCTTTCGGCCAGCCGCGCGGTCAGGCTGGCATCCACACAGGAATTGACCACGATCGGGCGGCAACCGGCCTGCTCGCCTGCGGCGCGGATGTGGGCCGCTGCCTCGCTGGCCTTTTCCGGGGAATCGACAAACGGCAGGCGGTCGGTCGCAAAGCGGGTGCCGGTGAACTGGGTCAACAGGCTGTGGCCGATGGTTTCGGCCGTGATACCGGTGCCATCGGAGACGTAGAACACGGGGCGGATCGCATCCATCTGAAATCGTAGTCAGCACTCTAGGCGAGAGTTGTAAAATAGCGGACTTCCCGCCGCCTTGCCCCACGGAGTCTGCCTTGACCTGCAATATCCTCTGGCTGCATGACCTGCGCCTGACCGACCTCACCCAGGTGGGCGGCAAGAACTCCTCGCTCGGCGAGATGATTGGCGAGTTGTCCGGCCTTGGCGTCTCGGTGCCGGGCGGCTTCGCCACCACCGCCGACGCCTTCAAGGCCTTCATCGCCCACAACGATCTGCACCAGCGCATCTACGACAAGCTGGCGACCATCGACGTGGAAGACGTGCCAGCCCTGACCCGCGCCGGTGCCGAGATTCGCGGCTGGGTGATCGACGCGCCGCTGCAGCCCGATCTGGATGCCGACATCCGCAGCGCCTACGCGAAGCTGTGCGCAGATAGCGGCGCAGCCGACATCGCCGTGGCCGTGCGTTCGTCAGCCACCGCCGAAGACCTGCCCGATGCCAGCTTCGCCGGCCAGCAGGAAACCTTCCTCAACGTGACCGGCGCGGATGACGTGGTGCGCAAGGTCAAGGAAGTCTTCGCATCGCTCTACAACGACCGCGCGATTGCCTACCGCGTGCATCACGGCTTTGCCCACGAGGACGTGTTCCTGTCCGCCGGCATCCAGTTGATGGTGCGCAGCGACGTTGGCGCATCCGGCGTGCTGTTCACGCTGGACACCGAATCCGGCTTCCGCGACGTGGTGTTCGTCACCGCAAGCTACGGCCTTGGCGAAATGGTCGTGCAGGGCGCGGTGAACCCGGACGAGTTCTACGTCTACAAGCCCACGCTGCAGCAAGGCAAGCCGGCCATCCTGCGCCGCTCGCTGGGCAGCAAGCAGTTGCGCATGGTGTATTCCAGCACGCCGGGCGAGCGCGTGCGTACCGAACAAACCCCTGCAGAGCTGCGCGGCACGTTCTCCATCACCGATGCCGACGTGCAGGAACTGGCGAAGCAGGCGCTGGTGATCGAACAGCACTATGGTCGCCCGATGGACGTGGAATGGGGCAAGGACGGCAACACCGGCAAGCTCTACATCCTGCAGGCACGCCCGGAGACGGTGAAGTCGCGTGCGCATGCGACCCAGATCGAGCGCTACACACTGCAGCAGCGTGGCGAGGTGCTGTCCGAAGGCCGCGCCATCGGCAGCAAGATCGGCAGCGGCGTGGCGCGTGTCGTGCGTTCACTGGACGACATGAACCGCGTGCAGCCCGGCGACGTGCTGGTTGCCGACATGACCGATCCCGATTGGGAGCCGGTGATGAAGCGTTCCGCCGCCATCGTGACCAATCGCGGTGGCCGCACCTGCCACGCCGCGATCATCGCCCGCGAACTCGGCGTGCCGGCGGTAGTCGGCACCGGCAACGCGCTGGATTCGATCAAGGATGGCGACCCGGTCACGGTGAGCTGCGCCGAGGGCGATACCGGCTACATCTATGCCGGCGCACTGCCCTTCGAACGCACCACCACCGACCTTGGCAACATGCCGCCCGCGCCGCTGAAGATCATGATGAACGTGGCGAACCCCGACCGCGCCTTCGACTTCGGCATGCTGCCGAATGCGGGCATCGGCCTTGCGCGCCTTGAAATGATTATCGCCAGCCATATTGGCGTGCATCCCAAGGCGCTGCTGGAATACGACCGGCAGGACGCGGCGACCAAGGCCAAGATCGACGCGCGCATCGCCGGTTACGCATCGCCGGTGGATTTCTACGTCGAACGCTTGAAGGAAGGCATCGCCACCATCACCGCATCGGTCGCGCCGAATCCGGTGATCGTGCGCCTGTCCGATTTCAAGTCGAACGAATACGCCAACCTGATCGGCGGCAGCCGCTACGAGCCGCACGAGGAAAACCCGATGATCGGGTTCCGTGGCGCATCCCGTTACATCGACCCGAGCTTCCGCGAAGCATTTGCGCTGGAATGCCGCGCGGTGAAGAAGGTGCGCGAGGAGATGGGCCTTGCCAACCTGTGGGTGATGATCCCGTTCGTGCGCACGCTGGACGAAGGCCGCAAGGTGATCGAGGTGCTGCGCGAGAACGGCCTCGTGCAGGGCGAGAACGACCTGAAGGTCATCATGATGTGCGAAGTGCCGTCGAACGCGCTGCTGGCCGACGAGTTCCTCGACATTTTCGACGGCTTTTCCATCGGCTCCAACGACATGACGCAGTTGACGCTGGGCCTGGACCGCGACAGCGCCATCGTCGCCGGCCTGTTCGACGAGCGCGACCCGGCGGTGAAGAAGATGCTGTCGATGGCGATCCAGTCCGCGCGCGCCAAGGGCAAGTACGTCGGCATCTGCGGACAGGGGCCAAGCGACCATCCCGACCTTGCGCAGTGGCTGATGGAACAGGGCATCGAATCGGTGTCACTGAACCCGGACACGGTGGTCGATACCTGGCTGGCGCTGGCGAAGTCGAAAGCCTGACCCTGCTTTGCTCACCATCCCGCTTTGATTTTGCTCGTCATTCCCGCGAAGGTGGGAATGACAGATCCCTCTACCCGCGCGTCAGGCCTGCAAGCTCACCCATGAACGCACGGTAATGCCGCAACTCGGCAATGGAATCGCGCACATCGCAAAGTGCGGTATGCGCCGCTTCCTTGTTGACCCCCGCCAGCACCTGCGGTGCCCAGCGCCGTGCCAGTTCCTTGATCGTGCTGACATCAAGATTGCGGTAATGGAAATGCCGCTCCAGCGCAGGCATCAAGCGATGCAGGAAGCGGCGATCCTGACAGATCGAATTGCCGCACATCGGCGAGGCATTGGCCGGCACCCATGCGCGCAGAAAATCCAGCGTGCGCGCCTCGGCCTCGGCCAGCGGCACGCCTTCTTCCAGCACCCGCCGCCACAGCCCGGACTTGCCGTGCTGGTTGCGGTTCCAGTCGTCCATCGCTTCCAGCGTTGCAAGCGGATGGGCGATGGCCAGCTCCGGCCCCTCGGCCAGCACATTCAACTCACCATCGGTGACCACAGTGGCGATTTCGAGGATGCCGTCACGGTCGGTATCCAGCCCGGTCATCTCCAGATCAATCCAGATCAGGCGGTCATTGGGGCGATCGGTGCTCATGCGCTCGCGTGCGGTTGAGTGAGCGGGCATCATACCGGCTCGCACCCGGGACCACGCATGCTCCAGAACTCGACTTCCACCATCGGCCACTACGCGATCCTCACCGCGATGCTGGCACCGGCGTTCTTCCTGACCGCGACTGCCGCGCTGCTGGCCGTTGCGAATACGCGCCTCGCGCGCGTGGTGGATCGCCTGCGCTCGCTGATCGTGGCCTGGGAGCAGGACGCCCCCGACCGCAGCGAACGCGACGAGCAGATCCTCCGCCATCGCCAGCGCGCGCATCTGGTACTGAGAGCCTGCCGCCTGCTCTACGGCGCGCTTGCCAGCTTCGTCGGCACCAGCCTGGCATTGGCGATGGATGCCTTCCTCGGCTTCCGGCTGGGCGCGGTGCCGACGGTGACTGCCGTGATCGGCGTGCTGTTCCTGCTGCTCGCAAGTTTCGCGATGTGGCGCGAAGTCAGCCTGTCCGTGCGCAGCTTCGACCGCGAGCTGGACCACGAACTGGGCAAGCGCAGGAACTAGGCGGCAGCACTCAACCGCCCGCTGGCCTGCCCCGCTTCGCGCGGAAATACGCGGTCAGCATCGCGCCCGCCTGTTCCCCCAGCACACCGCCGGTCACTGCGATGCGGTGGTTGTGGCGCGCATCGGCCAGCAGATCAAACACGCTGCCCGCCGCCCCGGTCTTGAGATCGAACGCACCGAACACCACCCGCGCCAGCCGCGCATGCACCATCGCCATCGCGCACATCGCGCACGGCTCCAGCGTGACGTACAGCGTGCATCCCACCAGCCGGTGATTGCCGATGGCCTGCCCTGCCCGCCGCATCGCCACGATCTCCGCATGCGCGCTGGGATCATGCTCGGCGATGTTGCGATTCCAGCCCTCGCCGATCACCCTGCCTTCGGCATCCACCACCAACGCACCCACCGGGATTTCGTCATCCTCGCGCTGCGCGCGCTCGGCCAGCGCGAGTGCGTGCGCCATCCAATCACGGTCACCCATTGGTTCCATTGCTCTCAGCTTGCATTGGGCTTGCCGGTCAATGGATTGACCGGCATACGCTGGATATTGTCGAGGTGCAGTTTCACAGTCCAGTGTGAACCTGGTTCTTGCGTTAGCTGCAACAGATCATAGGTACGCAGCATTTCCAGCAATCCCGAATAGCCATAAGCATCCGGGGTGAAACCCGGATCGGTACGCCTCAGATAATTTCCTAGCGCGCTCAATGTGACTTTGCCTTCAGGCGTATCGCTTGCCAGCAATGCGACTGCCTTCACCACGAACATTGGTCTCTGCTTGGCTGGCGGACGCACGGAATCGGCTGATTTGGCGACCAATCCGTTCTCATTGGCCGGCTTTGTTATCTCGGCCTGCATCACATCAGGTAGCGGCTCCCATTCCGAAAAATGATCGCTTGCATTACGCAATGCCTGCGGTGTCTTGCTCTCGCCGACGATGCACATGATCGCGCCGCGTTCGCGCAGCTTGCGACACAAATAAGCGAAGTCAGAATCGCTCGTGACCAGACAGAATGTATCCACGGTCTCGTCGAAAAGAAGTTCCAGCGCGTCTAGCGCCAGTGCTATGTCAGCCGTGTTCTTGCCACTGGCGTACTGGTACTGCAGGCAAGGCGTAAACGCCTGTTGCACCAAGGCTTCCTGCCAGCGGCTACCACCCAGTGCTCCACTGTTGCCGTAACCACGGCGCACGACAACCCTGCCGAACTGGGCAACGAAACGCAGCGCGTGATCGAGTATCGCGGGCTGCACGTTGTCGCAATCCACCAGCACGGCCACCCGCGCGTCACGTCCATCTTGTTGCGTCGTCATCCGGCCCATCCCATTTCCGCCTTCCGGCAGTCTATCCGCCCACCGCGCGCGGGTGAATCATCTTCACCGCGTCTTCGCACGCGGGGATGTACATCCGGCAGCGTCATCCGCAAGCCAAGAGCCAGCACATGACCGACACCATCTACGATGCCCTGCGCGAAAGCCACGAACGCCAGCGTTCGCTTTGCCGCCGCCTGCTGCGGTCATCGCATGGCGAAAAACGCATCTCGCTGTTCACCGACCTGCGCATTGAACTGGCCGCGCACGCCGCCGCCGAGGAGCGTTTCCTCTACGCGCCGATCCTGATGCAAGACGCCGGCCTGAGGCCTTCACGGCATGCGTTGCACGAACATCATGAAGTCGATGAAATCATCGAGGACATGCAGGTCGTGGACAAGACCGGCGCGGGCTGGATGGCGAAGGCGCGCAAGCTATCTGAGAAGGTCCACCACCACCTGCGCGAGGAAGAAAAGAAGTTCTTCCAGGTGTCCGGCAAGATTTTGTCGGAAGCGCAGAAGCAGAGACTGGCGAAGCAGTACCGCCGCGACTATGCGCGGATGGTGAAAAGCCTGCGGGAAGAATGACGCGGCGCTGCGTCATTCCCACTCGATCATCAACGAGTCACGCAAGTCCGCGTGATTAAAGGGATTGGCTTTGATCGACATGGGCCTCTACCGTCGCTCACCGTCAGAAAAACACGTCCTTTGCTGACGCGGGTTTGCGCGGCATCGGCTCATCATCAACCAGCCCTAGGATAGCGCAGCCAGCCGCGCAGCGAGCAAGTCGGCCTGCTCGGCGAACCTCCTCGCATCGGTCTTCTGCAACTGCGCCAGGTTGTGCAGCTTCCAGCGGATGCCCGGCAGTTGTTCGAGATGCGCGATGCCCAGCAGCGACCACTGCGGCGTGCCGGCAGCCAGCGACAGCAGGAAGCGTCGTTCGTTGTCGTCCAAGCCTTGCTGGAGTTCGCGCACCATGCGTTCTCGCGTAGCGAGCAGCGCATCGAGCGGCACGGGTTCGGCCGTCATGCCTTGGAAGTTGTGCTCGTAGTCATGCCGGATGTCCCGCAGCGGCGTGAACAGCACTTCGTGGATCGGCCGGTTGCTGCTGGACAGATAGACCACGAACGCGCGCCGGATGCCGGGCGTGATGCCCTCGTGCGCAAAGAGTTGCATCACGTCGAACAAGTCGCGTGGGTGCTGCCGATCCAGTGCCGCAACCAGCTTGCCGCCATACACGTCCTCCAGCGAAACCATCGGGATCTCCAGATCGGCCAGTAAAGTGTCGCGTGCGGTTGGCGTGAGCGAAGCGCGACGCACCGGCTGCACCGTGCCGCGCATGACGAAGTTGACTTCGACCTTGACCTGGATCGAGCCACGACGCACCAGCAGCTTCGTCTCCCCTGCCGCGGCCGCCGGCGCGTGCGTCTGGAACCCTCGCTTCTTCAATCGCTCGGCGGCTTGCCTGACAGCCTCGTTGATGCGCGTCAGCGCCTCA
>NZ_JASGED010000103.1:0-5814 GCF_047606765.1 Thermomonas sp.
GGGCGCGGACGGCAACGCAAGCGCGGCCTGCAACTGGCGGCGGTTCTCGGCCACCGCTTCGGCATCGTCACCATTGCGCGCGCCCAGGTTGAACGCATCGAACGGCGGCCGCGACACACCCAGGCCATGCCGCAGCGTGGTCAGCGCGCGCACGCCGGGCGGCGCGGGCCAGTCGGCTTCAAGGAATGCCGCCATGCTCATCGCCGTGTGCGCTCCGCTTGCGCATGCGCCGCCGCGTCTTCGCGCAGCAATGCCATCAATCGCAGCATGTCGTCCGGCACCGGCGCTTCGCAGCGCACGGGTTCACCGCTGAGCGGATGCGCGAACTCCAGTACTTCGGCATGCAGCGCCTGCCGCTTGAAGCCGCGCAGGGCGGCGATCAGTTCATCCGACGCGCCCTTCGGCAACTTGAACGACCCGCCATACAACGGATCGCCGATGATCGGCTGCTTGAGGTGCTGCATGTGTACGCGGATCTGGTGGGTGCGGCCCGTTTCCAGCCTGCATTCCAGCGCGGTGTGGTTGCGGAAGCGCTCGCGCAGGCGGTAGTGGGTCACGGCATCCTTGCCATCCTCGCGCACGGCCATGCGCAGGCGGTCGCGCGGGTGGCGATCAATCGGCGCATTGGCAGTACCGCCGGACACCAGCGCGCCGACCACCACCGCCAGATATTGGCGATGCACCTGCCGCGCGGACAGTTGCGCGACCAGCGCAGTGTGCGCAGGCAAGGTGCGCGCCACCACCATCACGCCGCTGGTGTCCTTGTCCAGCCGGTGGACGATGCCGGCGCGCGGCAGCTTGTCCAGTTCGGCATCGCGATGCAGCAGCGCGTTGACCAGCGTGCCGGCCGGATTGCCCGCGCCCGGATGCACCACCAGCCCGGCAGGCTTGTCCAGCACGAAGACGTGTTCGTCCTCATGCAGGATGGTGAGCGGGATGTCCTCCGGCTCGGCGTGGGTCTGCACGTCCTCGACCACGTTCAGGGCGATGGCCTCGCCGCCGCGCACGGGATCGCGCGGACGCGCGGGCGCGCCATCCACGGTCACGTCGCCGGACTTGATCCACCCCGACAGCCGGGAGCGCGAGTATTCGGGGAACAGCTCGGCCAGCACCGCGTCCAGCCGGCGACCGGCGGCGGTTTCGGGGACATGGGCAAGGCGGGGAGTGCTGGCGTCTGGCATCTTTGGTTCAGGCGCCGCACAGCAGCGGCGGCCCGGCAGGGAAAACGGGCTGGTATTATCGCCGCTTCCTCCGTTCGCCGTGCCGCAGGCCCCGCTCGATGCCCATGCCAACCCGCTACGTCCGCTTGCGCCCCGTCCTGTTGCTGCTGCTGGCACTTGCCATCACCGGCTGCGCCAGCATCCGGAACAAGTTCAAGGACGAGAACAAGAACGAAGGCCTGCCCGTCACCGAGCTGTACGACAAGGCCCACGGCCAGATGGAAAAGGGCAGCTGGAGCAATGCGCGCCAGACCTTCGGGCGGCTGATCGCACAGTACCCCTACGGCCCCTATACCGAGCAGGCGCTGATCGAACAGGCCTACGCCGAATACAAGGCCGGCCTGCACGATGACGCGATTTCCAGCATCGACCGCTTCATCCGCACCTACCCGACCCACAAGAACATCGCCTACCTGTATTACCTGCGCGGGCTGTCCAACATGCAGCGCAATACCGTGTTCCTGGCGCGCGCGTTCAAGCTGGACACCAGCTCGCGTGACCTGGAAGCGCCGCATCAGGCCTACAACGACTTCAATCTGGTCATCACCCGCTACCCCAACAGCCGCTACACCGCCGACGCCCGCCAGCGCATGGTGTTCCTGCGCAATGCCTTTGCCCGCGCCGAGCTGAACACCGGCATCTACTATCTGCGTCGCGGTGCCTGGGTATCGGCGGCGGATCGCGCCACCTACCTGCTTGAAACCTATCCGCAGAGCGAACACCAGAACGACGCGGTCGCCCTGCTGGCCGAAGCCTATACCCGCATGGGCAATACCACGCTGGCTGCTGATGCCCGCCGCGTGCTGGAGCAGAACGACCCGCAGCACCCGTGGCTGAGCGGGCGCAAGTGGCCGAAGGGGCCGGGCGTGGTCAGCAAGCTCAATCCGTTCAGCGGCGACTTGCGCTGAACAAGACGGGCGTTCCGCTCAGCAAAAAGGCCGGCGCATGCCGGCCTTTTTCGTGCGCAACCGTGTGACTGTCAGCCGCGATACCCGTTGCTGATCGGATAGCGCCGCTCGCGCCCGAATGCGCGCCGGCTGACCTTCGGCCCGGGCGCAGCCTGATGCCGCTTCCACTCGCCGATCCGCACCAGCCGCAGCACCTTGTCCACGGTGGCGGCATCGAAACCGGCGGCCACGATCTCCGCGCGTGACTGCTCCTGATCCACATGGCGCAGCAGGATCGCGTCCAGCACGTCATAGGGCGGCAGCGAATCCTGATCGAGCTGGTTCTCGCGCAGTTCCGCCGATGGCGGGCGGTCGATCACGCCCTGCGGGATCACACGATCACCCACGGTATTTCGCCAGCGCGCCAGCGCGAACACTTCCGTCTTGTACAGGTCCTTGATCGGCGCGTAGCCGCCGCACATGTCGCCGTAGATGGTGGCGTAACCCACCGCGTACTCGCTCTTGTTGCCCGTGGTCAAAAGCAGGCCACCGAATTTGTTGGACAGCGCCATCATCAGCGCGCCGCGCGTGCGCGATTGCAGGTTTTCCTCGGCTGTATCCACCGGCTGCCCGGCAAACACCTGCGCCAGCGCATCCAGATACCCCTGGAACGGTTTTTCGATGGGCAGCGTCACCATCGCCACGCCCATCGCGTCGCACTGTTCCCTTGCAAGATCGTTGGACAAGTCTGCGGTGTAGCGCGAGGGCATCCGCACCGCCGTCACGTTCTGCGGCCCCAGCGCATCGGCGGCGATGGCCAGCACCACCGACGAATCGATGCCGCCGCTCAAGCCCACCCACGCCTTGTCGAAACCGTTCTTCAGGCAGTAGTCGCGGGTACCGCGCACCACCGCGCGCCAGGCAAGCGCATCGCGCGACTCGTCGCCATCCTCCATCCATTCCAGCGCGATGAAGCGGCGCGTGTCCGGCTG
Source organism: Thermomonas sp. (assembly GCF_047606765.1). Classification (GTDB taxonomy): domain Bacteria; phylum Pseudomonadota; class Gammaproteobacteria; order Xanthomonadales; family Xanthomonadaceae; genus Thermomonas. Next base: position 3,100 of record NZ_JASGED010000103.1, read on the forward strand.
GTAATCGACCACCAGCCATTGTTCGGTGAAGGCGGCAGCAGCCGGATGCACGCTGCCATCGGCATCGGCCACCACCGAGGCCCCATCGAACACCAGCGCATCCTGCCCGCCGACCACGTTGAGGTAAGCGATGGCCGCACCGGTCTCGCGCGTGCGCTGTGCCAGCAAGGCATCGCGCTGCGCATGCTTGTCGTGTTCATAGGGCGAGGCATTCGGCACCAGCACCAGCTGCGCGCCCTTCTCCACCGTGGAGGCGATGGGCTCGGCAAACCACAGATCCTCGCAGATCACCAAACCCACGGGCACGCCCTTGACCTCGAACACGCAGTCGTCGCGGTCGGGGTCAACATCGAAATAGCGGCGCTCATCGAACACCGCGTAGTTCGGCAACTCGCGCTTGCGATAGGTCTGTTCGATGCCGCCATCACGCAGCACGCTGGCGGCGTTATAGACCACGCTGCCAGCAGCCTGCGGCCAGCCGACCACGGCGGTGATGCCATGCACCTGCGCCGCGATCTGCTGCAGCGCCGCTTCGCAGTCGCGCAAAAATGCGGGCCGGTACAGCAGGTCCTCCGGCGGGTAGCCAGACAGCGCCAGCTCCGGGAACAGCACGATGTCGGCAGCGTATGCGTCGCGCGCATGCGCCGCCATTTCGCTGATGCGGCGCGCGTTGCCGGCGACATCACCCACCGGGAAATCGAACTGCGCCATTGCGATGCGGAGGGTCATGTCATGCCCCGGACAGCAACAAGTCGATGGCAGCGACGATGGCGAAGCGTTCGTGCGACAAATCCACCACCTGCTTGCCCAACATCTGCAATGGCACGTTGGTGATCTGGGCGGTATCCAGCACCATGCGCTTCCCGGCGACCTCAAGCTCGGGCATCAGGCGCTTGATGACGCTCCCGACTTGCGCGGACGCGACCAACGGGATGACCACCCGGGAATCCGTGGCTTCGATCAAGTCGCTCTGCACGTTCAGCCAGTACGGAATCGATCTGCGCGAAGCCGCATCCGCATTTGCGTACACGACGAACTGACTCACTTGCCGCCCCTGGCCTTGAATGCACGGACATGGTCGCCGGCAAGGCCATCGCGCGCGATGCGCCGGTTGTACGCCGCAATCGCCTCGCGGTTCTCCTCCAGCCACTGCTCGCGCTTGCGGGCGCGCACTTCCGCTTCCAGCGCGCGCTCCAGGGTGGCAGACAGGTTGATGTCCAGCGTGCGGGCATCACGCAGCAAGCCCTCATTGACGCTGACATTGGTCGGCTTCTTGCCGTACTCGGCATAGGTTTCGGATACGCGCATGATCATGCCTCCAAATGATGCGCATCCATCATGCGCATTTATCCAGCGCAGATCAAGCACAACGAAAAAGGCCGCCCGGAGGCGGCCTTTCCTTGCAGCTTGGCGAACCGGCTTACTTGACCAGTTCGGCAATCGCCGCGCCCAGGTCGCCCGGCGAACGCACGGTCTTGACGCCAGCGGCTTCCATCGCCGCGAACTTGCCTTCCGCCGTGCCCTTGCCGCCCGATGCAATCGCACCGGCATGGCCCATGCGCTTGCCCTTCGGCGCGGATGCACCGGCGATGAAGCCAACCACCGGCTTCTTGACATGCTTGGCGATGTACTCGGCACCGGCTTCCTCGGCGTCGCCACCGATTTCGCCGACCATGATGATGCCTTCGGTCTGCGGGTCTTCGTTGAACAGCTTCAGGCAGTCCACGAAGTTCAGGCCGTTGATCGGGTCACCACCGATGCCGATGCAGGTGCTCTGGCCCAGTCCCACTTCGGTGGTCTGCTTGACCGCTTCATAGGTCAGCGTGCCGCTGCGCGAGACGATGCCGATCTTGCCCGGCTTGTGGATGTGGCCCGGCATGATGCCGATCTTGCACTCGCCCGGGGTAATCACGCCGGGGCAGTTCGGCCCGATCAGCACGGTGTCCGGATGCGAGCGGGTCAGCACGTTCTTCACCCGCAGCATGTCCAGCACCGGGATGCCTTCGGTGATGCAGACGATGACCTTGATGCCGGCAGCAGCGGCTTCGAGGATGGCGTCGGCCGCGAACGGCGGTGGCACGTAGATGACGGACGCATCCGCGCCGGTGGAGGCCACGGCATCGGCCACGGTGTTGAACACCGGCAGGTCGATGTGGGTGGTGCCGCCCTTGCCCGGGGTGACGCCGCCGACCACCTGGGTGCCGTACTCGATCATCTGGGTGGCATGGAAGGTGCCCTGCTGGCCGGTGAAGCCCTGCACGATCACCTTGGTGTTCTTGTTGATCAAAACGGACATTCGTTTTAGTCCTCTGAATCTTTGGTTGTTTATCGGCTTCGGAACCACGTGATGTTTCGCGTTGCGAAACATCACTCAAGCATGCCTCCACATCCCCCGCATCGCCGCTTCGCGTCGATGCAGCCCCCTTGACTCAAGGGGGCTGGAAATAGCGCAGCCCAGTTCCGAATCAATGGTGAATCAGGCTGCGTTCTTGACCGCTTCAACGACCTTCTTCGCGCCGTCGTTGATGTTGTCTGCCGGGATGATGGCCATGCCGCTGTCACGCAGCAGCTGCTTGCCCTCTTCCACGTTGGTGCCTTCCAGGCGCACCACCACCGGCACCTTGACGCCCACTTCCTTGACTGCGGCGATGATGCCCTCGGCGATCATGTCGCAGCGGACGATGCCGCCGAAGATGTTGACGAAGATGCCCTGCA
>NZ_JASGED010000104.1:0-14602 GCF_047606765.1 Thermomonas sp.
GCCGCTCGCCCCTCATCCGCCTTCGGCACCTTCTCCCCGTTGTTACGGGGAGAAGGAAGATCGTAGATCGTGCCGCGCCAGCGCCCACGCCACATGTTCGCGCACGACTTCGGACGGATGCTCGCGGCGTGACTGCAATGCGGCGATGACCGCTTCCGACTTCGGCGCATTCCCCAGCGCCACCGCGATATTGCGCAGCCAGCGCTCATGCCCGCTGCGGCGGATCGCGCTGCCTTCGGTGCGGCGCAGGAACTCGTCTTCCTCCCACGCGAACAGTTCCACCAGCGTGGCCTTGTCCAGATCGTTGCGGACGCGGAAATCCGGCTCGTCACTGCGCTTGGCGAACTTGTTCCATGGGCAGATCAACTGGCAGTCGTCGCAGCCAAAGATGCGGTTGCCGATCAATGGGCGCAGAGCCTCGTCGATGCTGCCTTCGTGTTCGATGGTGAGATAGGAAATGCAGCGGCGCGCATCCAGCCGGTATGGCGCGACGATGGCCTGCGTTGGGCAGATGTCGATGCAGCGCGTGCAGGTGCCGCAGTGCGCGGTCGCTGGCGGGTCGATGGGCAGCGGCAGGTCAACGAACAATTCGCCGAGGAAAAACCAGCTGCCGCCATCGCTGTCGATCAGGCAGGTGTGCTTGCCGATCCAGCCCAGCCCCGCGTTGCGAGCCAGCGCGCGTTCCAGCACTGGCGCGGAATCCACGAATGCGCGGTGGCCGAACGGCCCGATTTCCGCCTGCACGGTTTCGGCCAGCCTCTGCAGGCGGTTGCGCATCAGCTTGTGGTAATCGCGGCCCAGCGCGTAGCGGGCCACGTAGGCGCGCTCGCCGTCGCGAAGGTTGGCCCATGCGGCGTCGGCATCCCGCCCGTAATCCAGCCCCACCGAGACCACCCGCAGCGTGCCCGGATGCAGTTCCGCAGGCCGGCTGCGCTTGTCGCCGTGGCTGGCCATCCACTGCATCGAGCCGTGCAGGCCTTCGGCCAACCAGCTGCGCAGGAAGGTTTCATCCTCTGCCAGTTCGATGCCGGAAATACCCACGCGCTGGAAACCCGCCGCATGCGCCAGCGCGCGGATGCGGTCAGCGAGTGCGGTGTAGTCGGGCGGCAGGCTGGACATGCGCGAAGTATAGAATTGATGGATGCACGGCCCCTTGCCTTTGTTCGATCCTGAAGCCCTGCGCACGCTGGAAACGCGCGGCACGGCGCATTGCGATGGCGATGCGTTCGCGCTGATGGCGCGCGCCGGGCAGGCCGCGTGGCGTTGCGTGCTGAAACACTGGCCGCAGGCGATGCGGATCGTGATCGTCTGCGGGCCCGGCAACAACGGTGGCGATGGTTACGTGCTGGCACGGCACGCCTTGGAATCGGGCCGCGACGTGCGCGTGCTGCGTCTGCGTGAACCCGCAACCGAACTGGCACGGCGCGCATGCGCGGAGTACAGCGCCGCAGGCGGCAGCGTCGATGCTGAGCTGGGCGATTGCGATCTGATCGTCGATGCGCTGTTCGGCATCGGCCTGTCGCGCGCGCCGGACGCGGAGGTCACTGCGCTGATCGACGCCATCAACGCGCATTCCTCGCCGGTGCTGGCGCTGGACGTGCCCAGCGGCATCGATGCAAACACCGGCAGCGCGCCGGGTGCGGCGGTTGTCGCGGATCGCAGCGTGCAGTTCATCGCGCGCCATCGCGGCCTGCGCACCGGCATCGCCATCGACCATGCCGGCAAGCTGGAACTGGCCGCGCTTGATTTGCCGCAGTCGCTGTTTGACGGCATCGCAGCGTCTGCATTCGCATATCGCGCGGATGCGCTTTCGACCTTCTTCCCGTTGCGTGCGCGTGACAGCCACAAGGGCCGCAACGGCCATGTGCTGTGCATAGGTGGCGATCACGGCGGCGGTGGCGCGGTGCTGCTGACTGCACAGGCAGCACTTCGCAGCGGCGCAGGGCTGGTCAGCGTCGCCACGCGCCTGCAACACGTTGCTGCGCTGTTGTCCGCGCGTCCGGAAGCGATGGTGCATGCGCTGGAAGATGCCGCTGCACTTGCGCCGCTGCTGGAACGCGCGGATGTCATCGCCATCGGCCCTGGACTGGGGCAGGGCGATTGGGGGCGTGCGCTGTTCGATGCCGTGATTGCTTGCGACAAGCCGCGCGTGCTGGATGCCGATGCACTCAACATTCTTTCGGAGCGGCCGCAGGCGCTGCTTGCAGCATCGAATCATCGACTGCGCACTGGCGATGTCATCACGCCGCATCCGGGCGAGGCCGCGCGTTTGCTCGGCATCGGCACTGCCGATGTGCAGCGTGATCGTTTTGCCGCAGCCAGCGCATTGCAGGACAAGTTTGGCTGCGTGGTGGTGCTGAAAGGCGCGGGCAGCATCGTCGCAAGCAAGGACGCGCCGCCTGCGGTGATCTGCGCCGGCAATCCCGGCATGGGCACCGGCGGCATGGGCGATCTGCTGACCGGCGTGATTGCATCGCTGCGTGCGCAAGGCTTCACTGCGCGTGATGCCGCCATCGCAGGCGCATTGCTGCATGCGGCTGCCGGTGATGCCGCTGCGCGCGACGATGGCGAACGCGGCTTGCTGCCATCCGACCTGCTGCCGTGGTTGCGCTGCCTGGCAAATCCGGTGCGACGATAGGCGGATGAGCGAGCTTCTTCTTCCTGATGCCGAGGCCACCGATGCCTTGGGCGCGCGGTTGGCGCAAACACTGCCCGCCCGCGCCGTTGTCCACCTGCATGGTGACCTTGGCGCAGGCAAATCCACGCTGGCGCGCGCGCTGCTGCGTGCGCTGGGCGTGACCGGCACCATCCGCAGCCCGACTTACACGCTGGTGGAGCAGTACCCGTTGGCGGACGGCGGTCTGGCCCTGCATCTGGACCTGTACCGGATCGGTGACCCCGGCGAGCTGGAGTTCCTGGGCATCGATCCCGCCGATGCGCGACTGTGGTTGGTGGAATGGCCGCAGCGCGGGCAGGGCGCACTGCCCGCCGCCGATCTCGATATCGAACTCACCGTGGCAGGCAGCGGACGGCGCTGTCTGCTTCGTGCCGGCACCGCGACAGGACTGGGCTGGCTGGGTGAAGCTGGCCTTGCTTGAGCCTTTCCGGGAGCAACCTGTCGGCTGGATGAAGAAAGTGCGGCAGGTTGCGGATTCATAAGGGAAAAATGCTTGCGTTTGCGGTGCGGCGGTGCTTAACTCGCGCCCATGCGTGCCAAGGGGAACCGTTTCGAGCAAGTCGTGCTGGCGCTGATGCTGCTGGCGGCGCTTGTCTGGAATCTGGCAAATGCTTCTGAAATCAACAAGTTGCGCATCGAAACCGGCGCAACCGGCACCCGCGCCGAAGTGCAGCTGGATCGCACCGGCAGCTACAAGCTCATCGAATTGTCCAACCCCGACCGGCTGGTGATCGATTTCCCCGGCAGCCAACTGGCACGCGGGATGGCACTGCCGGCCAGCAGCGGCGCGATCAAGTCTGTCCGCATCGGCCAGCCGCAGCCCGGCACCGTGCGCGTGGTGTTTGATCTTGCCGGCAAGGTCAAGCCGATGCCGCCCCGGCTTGAATCCTCGGCGGACGGTGCTGTCACGCTGATTCTGGAATGGCCAGGTGATGGCGCTCCGGCAGTTGCGGCAACGCCCGTTCCTGCTGCCGCAAGGCCGGCGGAAGATCCCATCGCGCGCATCGCCAGCCAGCCGATGCCGGCCACGCAGCCGGTTGCAGATGCCGGCAAGCAGATCGACAAGGCCGCGACCATTTCGCAGTTGCCCGGCACCGTTGCCACCGGCGTGCCGACCCGCATCGCCACCGGCAAGCCGGAACCTGTCGTCGAGCAAGCGCCTGCGGTCACCGCACCCGCGCCGAGGATGGCAATGCAGCCTGGCATGCGTCCGCTGGTGATCGCCATCGATGCCGGCCACGGCGGGCAGGACCCCGGCGCAGTGGGCCTGAACGGCACGCGCGAAAAGGACGTGACGCTGGCCATCGCCCGCGAACTGGCGCGCCAGATCAATGCAACGCCCGGTCTCAAGGCATTTTTGACCCGCGACAGCGACGTCTTCATCCCGCTGGAACATCGCGCCCGTCGCGCATCGTCCAACAAGGCCGACATCTTCCTGTCGATCCACGCCGACGCCGCCGAGAACCGCAGCGCACGCGGCTCGTCGGTGTATGTGCTGTCCACCCGTGGCGCATCCTCGCAGCGTGCGCGCTGGCTGGCCGACAAGGAAAACGCCGCCGACATCATTGGTGGCGAGCGCGTGCGCGTGGCGGACAACACCCTGACCTCGGTGCTGCTCGACCTCACCCAGAGCGGCAACATGAAGGCGTCCGCCGATGCGGCGGATCATGTGCTGGGTGGCCTCAAGCAATTGGGCAAGACCCACAAGCAGCAGATCGAGCATGCCAACTTCGCGGTGCTGCGTACCTCCGACAAGATGCCGGCGATGCTGGTCGAGACCGCCTTCATCTCCAATCCGGAAGAAGAAAAGCTGCTGACCGATAGCGCCCATCAGCGCAAGATGGCGCGCGCGATCCTGGACGGCATTGATCGCTATTTCCTGCGCCAGCCGCCGCCGGGCACGTTGTACGCGGCACGCGCGCAGGCACTGGCCGGGCAGGCAACGGTGCAGCAGGCATCCGCTGTGACCGGCAACACCGGCAGTGGCGCGGGCGGCAGCCCGTAAGTGGGCTAAACCCCACCCTATAATCGGCGGGTGACCATCCGCCAACTCCCCGACACCCTCATCAACCAGATCGCTGCCGGCGAAGTCGTCGAACGCCCCGCGTCCGTGGTCAAGGAACTGGTGGAAAACGCGCTGGATGCCGGCGCGAAACGCATCGACATCGACCTTGAAGAAGGCGGCGTGCGCCTGATCCGTATCCGCGACGATGGCGGCGGCATCGCCCCCGAGGAATTGCCGCTGGCGGTGAGCCGCCATGCCACCAGCAAGATTGCTTCGATTGACGACCTGGAAGCCGTGGCGACGCTGGGTTTTCGTGGCGAGGCATTGCCGTCGGTGGCCTCGGTCAGCCGCTTCCGGCTTGCCTCGCGCAAGCACGATGCGCAGCACGGCGCGGAACTGCGCATCGACGGCGGCAAGCTCGGCGAAGTGACGCCGAACGCGCATCCGTCCGGTACCACGGTGGAAGTGCGCGACCTGTTCTACAACGTGCCGGCGCGGCGCAAGTTCCTGCGCGCCGAGCGCACCGAGCTGTCGCACATCGAGGAATGGCTGCGCACGCTGGCGCTGGCCCGGCCCGACGTGGAAATCCGGGTCAGCCACAACGGCAAGCCGTCACGACGCTGGAAGGGCGAAGGCAATCTGTTGTCCGACATGCGCCTGCACGAAGCGCTGGGCGATGAGTTCGCCCGCAACGCGCTGCGCGTGGATCACGAAGGCGCGGGCATGCGCCTGCACGGCTGGATCGCGCAGCCGGCCTACAACCGCGCCAGCGCCGACCAGCAATATCTCTACGTCAACGGACGCAGTGTGCGTGACCGCAATGTTGCCCACGCGGTGCGGCAGGCGTACAGCGACGTGCTGTTCCACGGTCGCCATCCGGCCTATGTGCTGTTCCTGGAACTCGATCCGCGCGGTGTGGATGTCAACGTGCATCCGGCCAAGCACGAGGTGCGCTTCCGCGAATCGCGCCTCGTCCACGATTTCGTCTATCGCACGCTGCATGCCGCGTTGGCGGACACCCGCGCCGGCAGCGTGGCTGCGCCGACTGCGCCGTCGATGCCTGCAACATCGGCACACGGCTGGACGATGCCGCCACGACAGGAAGCCATCGGCCTGCGCGTTGCCGATGCGCCTGCTGCCTATGCCGCGTTGTACGCACCGCGTGGCGATGAAGCCGCATGTCGGGTTGATGACGCTCCAATGCAGCTGGTGCCGATGCCGGACGATGCGCCCGGTGGCATGCCGCCGCTGGGCTTCGCCATCGCCCAGTTGCATGGCATTTACATCCTTGCCGAGAATGCCGACGGCTTGATCGTGGTCGATATGCACGCGGCGCACGAGCGCATCGGTTACGAAAAACTGAAGTCTGCGCACGATGGCGCAGGCCTGCGCACGCAGCCGCTGCTGGTGCCATCCAGCCTTGCCGTGTCCGAGCGCGAGGCCGAAGTGGCCGAGCGCGAAGCCGATACGCTGGCGCAACTGGGTTTCGAAGTGCAGCGCAGCGGCCCGCAATCGCTGCTGCTGCGCAGCGTGCCGGCGTTGCTGGCGCATGGTGATGTGGAAGCCTTGCTGCGCGATGTGCTCACCGACCTGCGCGAACACGGCAGCACCCGCCGCGTCGCCGAAACCCGCGATGAGCTTTTGGCGACGATGGCCTGCCACGGCGCGGTGCGAGCCAACCGCCGCCTCACCATTCCCGAAATGAATGCATTGCTGCGCGAGATGGAAGCCACCGAACGCTCCGGGCAATGCAATCATGGCCGTCCCACGTGGACACGTTTCAGCCTTGCGGAGATCGACCGATGGTTCCTGCGCGGACGTTGAACATCGCCGGCATCCTGCTGGCCTGCATGATGGCGTTGACCGGCTGCCAGCGTGCAGCACCACCGCCAACTGCCGATCAAGCAGCACGCGAGGAGGCAGCGGCCAAGGCCTACGCGCGCGAGCAGTTCATGTGGCGGGGCAGGCGGGTGATCGAACTCAGCCGTCCCGATGGCTGGGCCAGCCTGATCGGCCTGCATTGGCTGGATCCCGGCGCGCATCGGGTTGGCAGCGCACGCGACAACGGCATCCGCCTGATGATGGGGCCGGCGCATCTGGGCGTGTTCACGGTGAAGGACGGCAAGGCGCGTTTCGTCGCCGATACCGCCGTCACCCTTGACGGCAAGCCTACCCGCAGTGGCGCATTGCGCAGCGATGCCGATGAAGGCGGGCCGAGCGTGCTTGCGTTCGATGACGGCAAGGGCCTTGCCAGCGTGATCGAGCGCGGCGGCAGGCTGGCGCTGCGGGTGAAACACGCCGACGCCGACAGCCGCGTCAACTTCACCGGCCTGGACTACTGGCCCGGTGGGCGCGGCTGGCAGGTGCAGGCGCACTTCATCGCGCATCCTGCGGGCAAGACTTTGCCGATCGCCAACATCATCGGCATCACTGACAACATCGCCAACCCCGGCGTGGTGGAGTTCCAGCGCGGCGACAAGCTGTATCGGCTGGAAGCGCTGGACACCGGCGGCGAAGGCCTGTTCCTGATCTTCGCCGACCGCACCAGCGGCCATGGCAGCTACGGTGCCGGGCGCTACCTCGACACGCCCAAGCCGGATGCGGAGGGCAAGCTGCTGCTGGATTTCAACCAGGCCTACAACCCGCCGTGCGCGTTCACGCCCTTCGCTACCTGCCCGTTGCCGCCGAACGAGAACCGGCTGGATCTGGCGGTGGAAGCCGGTGAACGCGAATACCGCAAACCCGCCACATCGACCAAGGACAATCAGTGAACCTGCGAACCACGCTGCTTGCGCTTTCTCTTTCGGCTTCAATAGTGCTGCCGGTCGCGCATGCCGACCAGCCTGCCGCTGCTGCAACGCCTGCGGCCGCCGGCACGGTGCGCCCGCTGCTGTGGAAGGTGTCCGATGCCGACAATTCGGTGTATCTGCTCGGCTCGTTCCATCTTCTCAAGCAGGATGACTATCCGCTGCCGGCGGAAGTGGATCGCGCCTTTGACGATGCCGAATCGCTGTTGTTCGAAGTCGATCCGCGCGAAATGACCGCACCGGAATCGATGGCGACCATGCAGAAGTACATGGCCTATGAAGATGGCAAGACACTGAGTACGGTGCTGCCGAAAGCTACGCTGGACAAGCTGGATGCCATGCTGAAGGCCAGCGGTGGTTCGGTGCAGGCGCTGGAGCCAAGCGAGCCGTGGGCGGTCAGTCTTGGCATCGTGATCGGCATCACCCAGGCCATGGGCTTCAAGCCGGAACTGGGCCTGGATCAACATTTGATGGGCCGCGCCGCCAAGGCCGGCAAGCCTGCGGGCGGACTGGAGACCATCGACGACCAGATGAAGGCGATGGACAGTGCGCCGCATGCAGAACAGGCGCAGGGGCTGGACGAGTTCCTGGATGATCCGGCAAAGGCCGTGAAGCAGATGGCCGACCTGCACAACGCTTGGCGTGCGGGTGACGTGGACACGCTGGACAACAAGATGCGCATCGAAATGGCGCAGAAAACGCCGGAAACCTATCGCCTCATCAACACTGCCCGCAACGACAACTGGGTGCCACAGGTGGAAAAGCGCCTGACCGAATCGAAGTCGGACGACACGCTGGTCGTGGTCGGCGCGCTGCACCTGCTGGGCAGCGATGGGCTGGTGGAGAAATTGCGCGCGAAGGGTTACATGGTCGAGCGCGTGTGCGATAGCTGCGCGGCGCCCTGATTGTTCTGCTCCCTCCCCTGCGAAGGCAGGGGAGGGTTGGGGAGGGGTGCTGTTTTCTCGCGAGGGATCAACCCCCTCCCAACCTCCCCCTGCAGGCAGGGGGAGGGACTAAAGCGGCGGCTGCATCACGATGCAATCCACCGGGCAGGCCGGCACGCATAGCGCGCAACCGGTACACAGCGGCTCGATGACGACGTGCATCAGCTTGGCCGCACCGACGATGGCGTCCACCGGGCAGGCCTGGATGCATTTGGTGCAGCCGATGCAGTCGGCTTCCACCACCGTCGCCACCAGCGGCGGCAGGTGTTCGCCGCGACTGCGGTCGTAGGGTTTCGCTTCGACGCCAAGCAGCTTCGCCAATGCCCGCGCACCAGCATCACCACCGGGCGGGCAATGGTCGATGCCCGCTTCGCCACGCGCCATCGCTTCCGCATACGGCCGACAGCCGTCAAAGCCGCACTGCCCGCACTGGGTCTGCGGCAGCAGGCGGTCGAGGCGCTCGGCGATTTTGTTCCCTTCTCCCTCCGGGAGAAGGTGGCGCGAAGCGCCGGATGAGGGTTCGTTGTGCATGGATGTCATCGCCTCGACCGAACCCTCACCCCCAGCCCCTCTCCCGGAGGGAGAGGGGAGCACTCACCGCACCGGCATGCCGGGTTGCGCGCCGTTATCGGCATCCAGCAGCGCCAGCGCGCCACCGTCGAAGCCGGCGGACAGGATCATGCCTTCGCTGGTGCCGAAGCGCATCTTGCGCGGAGCGAGGTTGGCGATGAACACCACGCTGCGGCCAATCAGTTTTTCCGGCTCGCCGTAGCTGGCGCGGATGCCGGAGAAAATCTGCCGCTGACCGAGCTCGCCCGCATCCAGCAGGAAGCGCAGCAGCTTGTCGCTGCCTTCCACGAAACCGCATTCCAGCACCTTGCCGATGCGCAGGTCGAGCTTGGCGAAGTCGTCGATGCCGATGTACTGCGCGGCATCGGCGGCGGGCGCTGCGGGGGCTTCCTGCTTCTGCTTCGGCGCGGGCTGTGCGGCAGCAGGCGGGGTGGCCAATGTGTCCTTCGATGCTTCCACCATCGCCTCGATTTGTTTTGGATCAATACGGGTAAACAGCGCGGCATAGGGCTGGATGTTGCGCGCCAGCAGCGGCGCTTCCAGATCGATCCATCCCAGCACCGGCGCGCCGAGGAAGGCGGCAGCCTGCGCGGAAGTGCGCGGCAGCACGGGTGCGAGCGCAGCGGCCAGCACGCGGAACAGGTTCAGGCCCTGCGTGCAGACGGCCTGCAGTTGCGCATCGGCACCTTCCCGGCCGTTATCCAGTTCTTTCGCGATCACCCACGGTTTGCGGTCGTCGATGTACTTGTTGGCTTCATCGGCCAGCGCCATCGTCTGCCGGATTGCCGAGGCGGCATCGTTGCGCTCGTAGGCTTCGCGCACGCCTTCCAGTGCGGCAACGAAACGACCGTACTGCGCGGCATCCGGCAGGGCATCGGCCAGCTTGCCGCCGAAGCGTTTGTCGATGAAGCCGGCACAGCGGCTGGCGAGGTTGACGAACTTGCCGACCAGGTCGCTGTTCACCCGCGCGGTGAAATCGGCAAGGTTGAGGTCAAGATCATCCACGCCGCCCGAGGACTTCGCCGCGTAGTAGTAGCGAAGTGCTTCCGGATCAAGGCCGGCGTCCAGATAGGTGCGCGCCATGATGAAGGTGCCGCGCGACTTGCTCATCTTCGCGCCATCGACGGTCAGGTAGCCGTTGACGTGCAGGCGGGTCGGCGCGCGATGGCCGCTGCCGTGCAGCACCGCCGGCCAGAACAGGCCGTGGAAGTTGACGATGTCCTTGCCGATGAAGTGGTGCAACTCGGCGTTGCTGTCCGGCTTCAGGAAGGCATCGAAGTCCGCACCGTTCTTTGCGCACAGCGTCTTGAAGCTGGACAGGTAGCCGATCGGCGCATCCAGCCAGACATAGAAATACTTGCCGGTCGCGCCCGGAATCTGGAAGCCGAAATAAGGCGCATCGCGCGAAATGTCCCACGCGCGCAGGCCACCTTCGGCATCCAGCCATTCCATCAGCTTGGCCTTGACGCCGGGCAGCGCCACGTCGCCGGCTAACCACTCCCGAAGAAAGCCTTCGAAGCGGCCCACCTCGAAGAAGAAATGCTCGGAATCACGCATCTCCGGCGTGGCACCGGACAGCACCGACTTCGGTTCCTTCAGTTCGGTTGGCGCATAGGTGGCACCACAGGCTTCGCAGTTGTCGCCGTACTGGTCGGCGGCGGCGCAGTTCGGGCAGATGCCCTTGATGTAGCGGTCGGGCAGGAACATGCCCTTGGCCGGATCGTAGAACTGCGCAACGCTGCGGCGGGCGATGTGGCCGCCGGCATCGAGCGCGGCGTAGAAGGACTCGGTCAGCTCGCGGTTGCTGGCCGAATTGGTGGAATCGTAATGGTCGAAGGCCACGCCGAATGCGGCGAAATCGCGTTCATGGCCTTCCTGTATCGAGGCGATGAAGGCCTCCGGCGTGGTGCCGGCCTTCTCCGCCGCCAGCATGATCGGCGTGCCGTGGGTGTCGTCGGCGCAGACGTAATGCACCGTGTCGCCGCGCATGCGCCGCGCCCGCACCCAGATGTCGGCCTGGATGTAGCCGACCAGATGGCCCAGATGCAGCGGGCCGTTGGCATAGGGCAGGGCATTGGTGACAAGCGCGGAACGGGACATGGGCATGCGGGCTGCGGTGGGCTTGCGATTATCGCATGCGCATGAATGCGAAACCCCGGCAGTGCCGGGGTTTCGGGATGGAACCTGACGTTGCGATATCAGTTCGCACGCACCCAGGTGGCGGTGCGGCAGATGAAGGCCACGCAGCCCTTCACTTCCAGTTTCTTGCCGCCGTCAATCAGCTTGACCGACTTGGCGGTGAACTTCCTGTCCTCCGATGGCTTGTAGCCGTCACCGCTCCAGCTGCCGTCCTTGTTGGCCTTCAGATTCCACAAGGTGACGATGCCGACATAGGGCTTGTCCTTGTACTGCCCGCTGCACTCCGTGCAGGTGGCGCCCATGCCGAGGTTCTCGACGATCTTCGCTGCCAGCGTGCCGTTCTTGGCCTCGTAGATTTCGGAAACCGTCATGGCCTTGCCGGTCTTGTCGTCCAGCGTCTTCCACTTGCCAACCGGCGAGGTGGCGTTCTGAGCGGAAGCCGCGAACGTGACCGAAGCGAGCAGGCCGGCGATGATGAACTTGCGCATTGTGTTCCCCTCCCAGGGATGTGACAGGGCGCGGCGCGCCCGACCCGCGTTTTATACCCCATCCGTGGCCGTATGGAGCATGTGGGTGCGTGGCGTTCAGCGGGGGATCGGGAAGTGCTCAGGCAGGCTTCCCGGTACCCAGGCCTGTTTCATCCTTCTCGGGTGTCCGCGGTTCCGGTGCGTTGGTCTGCGGTGTGGTTGCGGGTACACGCGAGGGTACGGCCTCGTCGTCCTTGACTTTCTCCACCTCGCCGACACGGACAAGACCGATGCGTGGCTTCATCCAGATCGCATCGTGCCATGCGCGATACTGCTTGGGATCCCAGTATTTTGGATCGTAGAACTTGCTGGCGTCGATCTGCTCAAATTCACCATCCGGACCTGGCACGTAGATCTGCACACTGCCGACGAAGCCGGTACGGCTGCCGGTGACCTTGCGCCGTTCGCGCCGCAGCACGATATCCAGCCTTGGTTGTGCGACAGAATCCCGGTAGCGGCCATGGATGGCCTGACCTTCGCTGACCGCGCGGATCCGTTCCTGTTCGCTCAGTGCGCTCCAGTACTCCTCGCGCTTGGCGAGGAATGGCAGATAGCCGCGTTCGGCGGCAAGATCCATCCAGGCGTAGGCCAGCGCGCGATCCTGCTGCGTTCCCTGGCCATTCCAGAGCATTTCCGCCACCATGCCTTGGGATGGCTTGTCTGCGTAGTAGGCCGCCCGCTGGAAGGACTGCAGCGCTTCTTCGTAGTTCTGCTTCTTGAACTCGCGCAAGCCCATCAAGCGGAACCGCAGATCGGGATGGCCGGACAGGAAACCGGCGGTCATCACGGGGTTGCTTGGTGGTGTGATGTCGGGCGCTTTCTGGGCGATGGAGGGGCTAGCCAGACAGGCCAGCGTCAGCAGGGATGTCTGAATTGTTGTTCGCATGGGTAGCACTCGATCAGTCAACTCGTGTAGGCGGGCCAACACGGGCTTGCCCGCCGATGTGGCGGTCAAAGAACTGCAGCATCTGGGTGTACAGGTTGAGGTTATTTTCTTCCTTGTAGAACCCGTGTTCTTCACCGGCCTGAATGATGACGCCTTCAGGCTTGTTGCCGGCGACTTCCAGCGCCTTGGCCATTGCTTCGGTGTGTTCGGGAGGGCAGCGAGCATCGCGTGCGCCAGCTGCCAGATAGATTGGCAGCTTCAGCTTGTCAACGAAATTGATCGGCGACATCGCATCCTGCTCGGCGCGGGTCTTGCCGAATGCGCGATACAGGTAACGCTTGCCGCTCTCGCTCTGCGATGTATCGCTCTTCGTCAGCTGGATCTGTGCATCGTACAAGCCGACATAGCCGAAGGCACACTTGAACATGTCCGGTGCACGTACAGGGGCCATCAGTGAAGCATAACCACCAAAGCTACCGCCATAGATGCAGACGCGCTCTTTGTCGGCCCAACCTTGTTCGATGACGTGCCGTGTGCCGTCGATGATGTCATCCATGATGCCGGTGGCCCACTGGCCATAGGCCAAATCCTGGAACTCCTTGCCGAAGCCGCCGGAGCCACGGTAATTGATCTGTAAGGTGGCATAACCACGACTGGCAAACATCTGCGCTTCGTTGTCGTAGCCCCAATTGTCGCGCGGCCCCATCGGTCCGCCATGCACATTGACGATCAGTGGCAGGTTCTTGCCATCGGAATCCTTGGGAATGGTCAGGTAGGCATGGATGATGCGCCCATCACTGGCTTTGAATGAAAACGACTTCATCGCCCCCATCTTGTATGGGTCGATCCATGGGCGGCTTTTCATCAGGAAGCGCGCCTTTCCCGTGTCGCGATCATACAGATAGAGTTCGCCTGGATTCCGGTCACTACGCACGCTGACCACGATTTTCTTGCCGTCGCTTGTTGAACTGCTGAAGTTGACGAACTGTCCGGGAAACGCATTTGCAAGTGAAAGGTAAAGAGCGGTATCCGGGTGTTCTTCGTCGACCAGGGATACCTGCGGGGCGCCTGCTTCCGTTGTGACTGCGATTATCTGTTCGGAGTCGTCCACAGAGCCAATGAAGCCTGAAATGTCGGAAACCGGATCCCGGAACAGCTCGGTGAATTTACCTGTTTCAGCGTCCAGAAGACCAAATGCAGCCGGGTGCTTGCCATCATCCTTCACTGCATAGATGGCGCCTTTTGCGGAACTGCCCAGCACGCGCAGTCGCCCATCGCCGGATTTCGAAGAACTGATCTGCGTCCATTTGCCGTCGTAGCCGCGTCGGTAGACTGTGGTGTGAGAATCATAGCCATTGCTCTCGTCTTTGCTGCTGGAGCAAACAGCAAAAGCCGGCTGCTTGGCACTGTCCAGTGCAATCGAACAATTGTCTGCAGGTGCGCGTGTCAGCGATTTCCTGCGCCCACTGATGGTATCCATTATTACCACCTCCGTGCCCGAGCCTGAATTCGAGCGCATGTAGGTGGAGGTCATCAGTACATTGGTGTCATCGCCGGGTAGTGTGTCCAGCAGTGAGAAAATTTCGTTGCCCACTTCCTTGCCTCGCTGGGTTGTACCCAGCGTGCCGTATTCGATCAATGTGCGCGGGATGGAACCATCGGCGTTCACCGCGAACCATTCGCCGGTACCGCGCGGGCGCTCGAAGGAGCCAATTTTCTTTGCTGCATTGAAGAGCAGTCGCTCGGCGCTGGTCCAGTAGAAGGTGCCGACGCTCTTCTTGTCGGGCAGCACATTGATATTTAACGGTTTGAGATCGGATGTCCTGAGCACTGTCAGTACATCCTGATCACCGCGATCAACTGTGATTGCAAGATATTTGCCGGTGGGTGATATCTGCGCGGTGCTATAGATTGGCTGCTTAAGGAAGTTCTGAACAACTGGGTTTGAAGGCGGTCTTTCCGCTGGTTTTCGCATGAACCGCCCTCGATCTTTGGGTTATGCGCCGATTTCGGCGCGTTTTGCCGGGATTCCCCGGCTTACAGGCGC
>NZ_JASGED010000105.1:0-20283 GCF_047606765.1 Thermomonas sp.
AGATCATCAAGGCCTGCCTGCTGCTGGCCGGCGTGACCTTCATGGCCTTCATGGTGCTGGCGAACTACGGCTTCAGCCCGGAGGCGCTGTTCGCCAAGGGCGTGGAGGTGAAGACCCAGCTCGCGGCAGCCGCAGCGACAACACCAGAGGAGGCAGCAGGCGCGGCGCAGAAAGGATTGGCAGTGATGGGGCCGGGTGGCTTCATCAAGGATCCGATCAGTGCGATCAGCTTCGGCATGGCGCTGATGTTCGGCACCGCCGGCCTGCCGCACATCCTGATGCGCTTCTTCACCGTGCCCAACGCCAAGGAAGCACGCAAGTCGGTGTTCTGGGCGACCACGTGGATCGGCTACTTCTACATCCTGATCTTCATTATTGGTTTTGGCGCGATCGCGCTGGTGCTGACCAACCCGGAAATGGCCGAGGCCGGCACGATCAAGGGCGGCGCAGGCGCAGCCAACATGGCGGCGGTGCTGGTGGCGAAGATGGTGGGCGGCAACGTGTTCTTCGGCTTCATCTCCGCAGTGGCCTTCGCCACCATCCTGGCGGTGGTGGCCGGGCTCACGTTGTCCGGTGCATCGGCGGTGTCGCATGACCTGTATGCCACGGTGTGGAAGGGCGGCAAGGCCGACAGTGCTTCGGAGCTGAAGGTCTCGCGCATCACCACGGCGGCGCTGGGCGTGATCGCGGTGCTGCTGGGCATCGCCTTCGAGAAGCAGAACGTGGCCTTCATGGTGTCGCTGGCCTTCGCGATCGCGGCCTCCGCCAACTTCCCGGTGCTGATCCTGTCGCTATTGTGGAAAAACTGCACCACGCGCGGCGCGGTGATTGGCGGCTTCCTTGGCCTGATCT
This sequence comes from Thermomonas sp., assembly GCF_047606765.1. Lineage (GTDB taxonomy): Bacteria > Pseudomonadota > Gammaproteobacteria > Xanthomonadales > Xanthomonadaceae > Thermomonas. Next base: position 853 of record NZ_JASGED010000105.1, read on the forward strand.
CCTCGGTGGTGCTGACGGTGGTGTCGCCCTCGGTGTGGGAAGCCACCCTCGGCAACCCGGCGGGTTCCGCATGGTTCCCCTACACCTCGCCCGCGCTGTTCTCGATGGCGATTGCCTTTGCCGGCATCTGGTTCTTCTCCATCACCGACCGCAGCGCGCAGGCGGCGAAGGAACGCGACGCCTTCAAGGCGCAGCAGGTGCGTGCGGAAACCGGCCTGGGCGCATCCAGGTCATCCGGCCACTGACGCAAGAACCCCTGTTCCACCTCCCCCCTTCGACGCCGGCCATGTGCCGGCGTCGTCGTTTCAGCAAGCCGATGCCGCGGACCATGTACTTCGATCTGTCACGCGCGCGCCGACGCACCCATACTCGCCCCTTCGCCCACCTGCGGACACACGGCCATGACCGAACCCTTCTGGTCAAGACGCGAACTTCTGGCAATGATGGCTGCCGGCACCGCGACCGCGCTGTTGCCGCGCGCCGTACGCGCTGATGCACCTCCATCCAGCCTGCTGTTGCGCGACGTGCGCGTGATCGACGGCACCGGCGCACCGGCGCGTGCCGCTGACGTGCTTGTGCAGGGCGAACGCATCGTGCGTATCGGCAAGGTATCGCCGCGTCTGGTGCCTGGCGCACGGACCATCGAAGGCGGCAGCCGGGTGCTTGCGCCCGGTTTCATCGACCTGCACACGCATGGCGATCCGCTCGAACGCACTTATGCCAGCCATCTGGCGATGGGCGTGACCACCGTCCTCCTCGGTCAGGATGGCAGCAGCCCGGGCGCCGACGAGGAAGGCCAGCGTCGCCTGTCCCATTGGTTCGACGCCGCGCAACGCGCGCAGCCGGACATCAACGTCGCCACCTGCTCCGGGCATGGTTCGCTGCGCCGGCAGGCCGGGATCGACGACGCCACCCGCACGCCCACCGACGCGCAGATCGCGCGGCTGGCACAAGTACTGGAGGAAGACATCCTCGCCGGCTCGTTCGGCCTGTCCACCGGGCTGGAATACGTGCCTGGCCTCTATGCCGAACCCAGGGAAATCGCCGCACTCGGCCCGGTGGTCGCGCGCCACGACGGCGTGTGCATGAGCCATCTGCGCACCGAGGACGATGACCGCATCGACAGCGCGATCCGCGAACACATCGAGGCCAGCCGCCCCGCACGCACCCACATCTCGCACCTGAAGGTAACGCTCGGCCGGGGCGAAGCGCGCGCCGAACGCCTGCTCGCCAGCCTGCGGGCGTATCGCAACGCCGGCGTGCCACTAACCGCCGATGCCTATCCCTACGCCGCCAGCTTCACCACCATCGCCATCCTGTTCCCGGAATGGGCGCTGCCACCGACCGACTACGCACAGGTGTTGGCCGCGCGCCGCGACGAATTGCTGCAGGCACTGGAACGCAACATGATACGCCGACGCGGCCCCGATGCCCTGCTGTTCGGCACCGGCCCGTTCACCGGCAAAACCCTGGCACAGGCTGCACAGGAAACCGGCAAGCCGTTCGCACAAGTGCTGCTGGATCTCGGCCCGGGCGGTGCCAGCGCCGCCCACTTCAGTCATGGACGAACCGCTGCAGGCGCGGCTGATGCGCGACCCGTTCGTGGCCATCGCCAGCGACGGTTCGCCGACCAGCCGGCATCCGCGCGGCCACGGCACCTTCGCCAAGTGGATCGAGGCGTTCGCGGTGCGCAACCCTCTGGTGACGCTGGAGGAAGCCGTGCGCAAGGTCACCGGATTGCCGGCATCGATCCTGCGCCTGCCCGACCGCGGCATCCTTCGCGAAGGCGCGGTGGCCGACCTGATCCTGTTCGACCCGCAGAACGTCCGCGCACGCGCCGATTACGTCAACCCGTTCACGCACGCCGAAGGCTTCGATCTGGTGCTGCTGGGCGGCGTACCTGCATTCGAGAACGGTGAACGCATCGCCGCCGCAGGCCGGCTGTTGCGGCATCGCGGGGCGTGAGGCCAGCTCACCCGACAGCAGGCCACTTCACCGAATGACCGAGGCAACCCTGGCGGAATAGAGCAAGAGGAAGCCGCTCTTGCGCGCGGCATCGCCGCCTATACTCGCCCTGCATCGGGGAGGATGAATGCTGCCAGGCTGGGTGTTGCTGCTGGTTTCCGTCGGCTATGCCGCACTGCTGTTCGCGGTGGCATGGCTGGGCGACCGCTATCCGCTGTATCCGCAGCGCCCGTGGCTGCGCCCGGTGGTCTATAGCCTGGCGCTGGCGGTGTATTGCTCGTCGTGGACGTTCTACGGCGCGGTCGGCACGGCGGTGAACTTCGGCATCGGCTATCTGCCGATCTACCTCGGCCCGTTGCTGCTTTTGCTGTTCGGCTGGCGCATTCTGGAACGGCTGGCGCTGATCGCGCAGTCGCAGAACACGGTGTCCATCGCCGACTTCATCGCCTCGCGCTATGGGCGTTCGCAATGGCTGGCGGCACTGGTGGCGGTGGTCGCGATCATCGCCGCAGTGCCTTACCTCGCGCTGCAGTTCAAGGCCGTGGTCATCAGCCTTGGCGTGCTGGGCGGGCAGGCCCAGACCCGTGCATTCGGCGATCCCGCGCTGTACGTCGCCGCGCTGATGGCGTTGTTCGCGATCCTGTTCGGCACGCGCCAGGTGGATGCCACCGAGCATCGGCCCGGCATGATGCTGGCGGTGGCGCTGGAATCGCTGGTGAAACTGGTGGCGCTGATCGCGGTGGGCATCTTCGCAACGCACTGGCTGTCGGTGCGCGACGTGCCGGCGATTGAAGCAACGCGCGCGCTGTTCGAGAACGCACCGCCGGTCGGCTTCGTCGGGCAGACGCTGCTGGCGTTTGCCGCCATCGTCTGCCTGCCGCGCCAGTTCCACGTCGCGGTGGTGGAGTGCGGCGACGTGGCCGACATCCGCAAGGCGCGCTGGATGTTCGGTGCATACCTGATTGTGATCACGCTGATGGTGGTGCCCATCGCCGCCGCCGGCGTGGCGCTGTTCGGGCGCGGTGGCGCAGTGGCGGCGGACAGCTTCGTGCTGGCGCTGCCGCTGGCGGAACACCACGACACGCTGGCGCTGTTCGCCTATGTCGGCGGGTTTTCCGCCGCGACCGGCATGGTGATCGTGGCGACGGTCGCGCTGGCAACGATGATAAGCAACGACCTGGTGATGCCGCCGCTGCTGCGGCGCGGCTGGGCGCAGCAGCACGGCGGCAACGTGGCCTCGACCGTGCTGTGGATCCGCCGCGCGGCGATCATCGGCCTTGCGGCGCTGGCCTACGGCTACTACCGCGCCAGCGGCAGTGATACCGCGCTGGCTTCGTATGGGCTGATGGCGTTCGCGGCGGTTGCGCAGTTCGCGCCCGCGCTGATCGGCGGGCTGTACTGGCGCGGTGCAAGCCGTCAGGGCGCGGAAGCTGGCCTGCTGCTTGGTTTTGCGACGTGGAGCTACACGCTGCTGTTGCCGACGTTGACCGATGCCGGCTGGATGGACGCACGCTGGTTGGACGAAGGCCCGCTGGGCCTGTATTGGCTGCGGCCACGGCAGTTGTTCGGCGTGGATGGCTGGGATCCGCTGACCCATGGTGCGTTCTGGTCACTGCTGCTCAACAGCGCCGCGTTCATGGTGGTCTCCACGCGCTGGCGACCCAGCCTGGGTGAACGCCTGCGCGCAACGCCCTTCCTTGATCCCTATGCACGGCGCAAGGCACTGTCGCAGGACGGCTGGCAGGGCAATGTGCGCATCGCCGACCTGCACGAACTGGCCGCGCGCATCCTTGGCGAGCGCGCGTCCGAACGCGCCTTCCGCGAACACGCCGCGCAGCAGCAACGCGAGCTGCAACCCGGTGCGGCGGCGGATCGCAACCTGATCCAGTTCACCGAGAAGCTGCTGGCATCGGCCATCGGTGCGGCTTCCGCGCGACTGGTGCTGACCAGCCTGCTGAGCGGCTCCGGCATGGACGTGACCGAAGTGGTGGCGGTGCTGGACGAAGCCGGGCAGGAGCTGCGCTTCAACCGCGAAATCCTCTCCACCACGCTGGAAAACATCGACCAGGGCGTCAGCGTGGTCGATGCCGACATGCGGCTGATCGCGTGGAATCGTCGCTATCAAACCTTGTTCGGTTATCCCGACGGCATGCTCTACGTCGGTCGCCCGGTGGCCGACCTGATCCGCCACAACGCCGAGCGCGGCGAACTGGGCGAACTCAACCAGCCCGACATCGAAACGCAGATCGAACGCCGGATTGCCTACATGCGCGCGGGTTCGCCGCACGTCTCGCAGCGCATGCTGGGCAACGGCCGCGTGCTGGAACTGCGCGGGCAGCCGCTGCCCGGCGGCGGCTACGTCACCAGCTACAGCGATGTCACCGACTACAAGAACGTGGAAGGCGAACTGCGCGAGGTCAACGAAACGCTGGAACAGCGCGTGGCCGAACGCACCCGCGAGGCGGAGCTGGCGCAGGAGTCGCGCTCACGCTTCCTCACTGCGGTCAGCCACGACGTGCTGCAACCCTTGAACGCGGCGCGCCTGTTTGCATCCGCGCTGCGCGAAACGCCGGCGGGCGATGAACAACATCGGCTGGCCGAGCGCGTGGATGCATCGCTGCGCGCGGCGGAAGAATTGCTGGACGGCTTGCTGGACGTGTCGCGGCTGGATGCGGGCGCACTGCGGCCCGAGATCGAACATTTCGATGCCGGGCAGATGCTGCATGAACTCGCGGCGCAGTCGGCACCGATGGCCGCTGCCCGCAACATCGCCCTGCGCGTGCATGCGCCTTCGCTGGTCGTACACAGCGACCGCCGCCTGCTGCGGCGCGTGGTGCAGAACTTCCTTGCCAATGCGCTGCGCTACACGCCGGGCGGGCGCATCGTGCTGGCCGCGCGCAGGCGTGGCATTGATGTGGCCTTGCAGGTCTGGGATACAGGGCCGGGCATCCCCGAACACCACATGCGCCAGATCTACGACGAGTTCCATCGCTACGAACAACCCTTCGACTGGGACGGGCGCGGACTGGGGCTGGGCCTGTCGATCTGCCAGCGCATCTCGCGCCTGCTTGGCCACACGCTGGATGCACGCAGCGCGGTGGGGCGCGGCAGCATGTTCTCGATCATCGTGCCGCGCGGCGACGCAGCGGCAGCCAGCGCAAGCCCCGCACCCGACACACCGTTGGCGGACGACTCGCTGGCCGGCCTGCGCGTGCTGTGCGTGGACAACGATCCTGAAATCCTCGAAGGCATGACCACCCTGCTCGCGCGCTGGGGCGTGCAGGCGCTGTGTGCGAGCACGGTCGATCAGGCGCTGGCGAAGATGGCGCAGCAGCCGCGCGTGCTGCTGGTCGATTACCACCTGCACGACCGCCTTGATGGACTCGACACGCTGGATGCGCTGCACGCATTGCAGCCGGGCATTCCGGGCGCATTGCTCACCGCGGACGGCAGCGATGCATTGAAACAGGCCGCGCGCGAACGCGGCTACCGGGTTCTGACCAAGCCCGTGAAACCGGCATCGCTGCGTGCCTTCCTCAGCGCGCAGCAATCCAGCGGCTAGGCCTCAGTCGAATTCGCCCTCGGGCGCGACCACCTTGTCGGGATCAAGCGCCAGCTTGCCGGCCATCAACACCGCCTGCGTGCGATTGGACGCGCCCAGCTTGCGCAATATCGCGCTCATGTGCGCCTTGATCGTGGCCTCGGACACGCCCAGTTCGTAACCAATCTGCTTGTTGAGCTTGCCGGAGCCCAGCATCTGCAAGACCCGGAACTGCTGCGGCGTGAGTTCACGCACGCGCGCCGCCACGTCCTGCTCGTCACGCGATACCGCCGGCATCGAAGCGATGCCCGCCGGCAGCCAGCGTTCGCCGTCCAGCACCTGCCGCAGCGCGGTGGCCAGCGTGTCGGCATCGGAGGATTTCGGGATGAAGCCCATCGCGCCGTGATCCAGCGCGCGCCGCATCACCGTTGGCTCCTCGCGCGCGGACACCACCACCACCGGCAACTGCGGGTGTTGCGCGCGCAAATGCACCAATGCACTGAAACCGTGCGCGCCCGGCATGTTGAGGTCAAGCAGCAGCAGGTCGGCGTCCGGCTGCGCATCCACCATCGCGTGCAGCGCATCGGCGTTGTCGGCCTCGTGCAGGCTCGCGCCCGGCAACAGCCGCGACAACACCCCGCGCAGCGCCTCGCGGAACAGCGGATGGTCGTCGGCGATCAGCAGCGTACTCATGCCGCCGCGCCCGCCGTCGAATGGCATGCCATCAAAAGGATGTCGCTCATCGATTCCCCCACGTTCCACCCATGCGGAGTTTGCCGCATCGGGCGCGCCGACGGGTGGATGTCTGGTCTGCGGCAGTTTCTGCGTTAATGCAGGCAGGACACTTCCCGCACCGAGGTTCCCCATGCAATGCCGCTTCCACATCCTGCCGCTGCTGTTCCTGATCGCATCCGCGCCTGCCTTGGCGGGCGACGATCCGGCCACGCGGAAAGTCGTCACCACGCAGGCCGATCTGCCGATGTTCGAATACCCGATCACGGCCAAATCCGCGATGGAACTGATCGACGGCGGCCCGGAGTTCGACACGCTCGCCGCGCAGGTGCAGCGCGATATCGAAAGCGTGCTGCGCGATTACGACATCCGCGATGTCGGCACGCTGGAGAATTACCACACCGCACTGCGCAATCTTGCGCTGATTCGTGGCGATACCACCGCCGTGCGTGAACGCAACGCCACGTTGCGCCAGATCGCCGACAAATCGGTGACAAAACTCACCGCCGGGCTGGAAGAAGATGCCATTGCCGCCGCACTGGATGCAGGCAAGGATGCCGCCGCGCAGCACGCCGTCTATCGCCAGCAGCTTGCAGCCAGCATCGCCACGCTGCCGTGGTCAACGGCGGGCGGCTGGGCCAAGGATCAGAACGAGGCATACCGGGTTCTGGACACCGTTGTCCCCTACTTCGCCGCCATGCTGGATCCATCGCTCAAGCAGAACGGGAAGATCGGCATGGGCGACGCACGCCTAGTCATCATGGCGCGCGCAATACGCCTGCGACTAACACCCTTCGCCGATGACGCGCTGAAGGTCTATGGCGAATACATCGCCGCCAACGACAAGCCGCTTCAGAACATCTGGCCTGAGCGCACCGCGACATTCAGCGCCAACGACACACTCACCCCGGCCACGGTCGCGGTCTGGGACAGCGGCGTGGATGTCGCCCTGTTCCCCGATCAGCTCTGGACGAATACCAGGGAACAGCTCGATGGTCGAGACAACGACAGCAACGGCTTTATCGACGACATCCACGGCATCGGCTTCGACGAGGACGATGCGCCCGTCACCGGCACGCTGTGGGACATCGAAGGCAAGTATCCCGGCCGCGTGCAGGAACTGCGCGACATCCAGATCGGCGAGGACGACCTGGCGCAAGGCAAGGACACGCCACAAGCGCAAAAAGCCCGGAAATCCTATTCGGACATGACCCCCGAATTGATGGAAATGCTCGGCTACTACTCCCGATACACGCATGGCACCATGGTTGCAGGCATTGCGCTGGATGGTAATCCTGCGGCACGCCTGATGGTGGTGCGCATCGCATGGACCGCCTATCGCAACCCGCCGCCCGTGCCGACGCTGGACACCACCCGTCGCGCTGCGGACGCGGCCCGCCGCATCGTCGCCTACCTGCGTGCGAACCATGTACGCGTGGTCAACATGAGCTGGTCGGGGACGCAGGCCGATTACGAGAGCGATCTTGCGGCCAACGGCATCGGCAAAACGCCGGAAGAACGCAAGGCGCTGGCCGCGCAACTGTTCGCCATCGAACGCGACAACCTGCGCGAGCTTTTCCGCGCCGCACCTGAAATCCTGTTCGTGCCAAGCGCGGGCAACAGCAACCGCGACACCACCTTCGAGGAAAACATCCCGGCGGATTTCGACCTGCCCAACCTGCTCACCGTGGGCGCGGTGAACAGCGCTGGCGATGCCGCCAGCTTCAGCAGCAAGGGCGCGCGCGTGCGCATTTACGCCTGGGGCGATGGCGTGGAGGTCGTTTCGCCCGGCGGATACAGGAACAAGGGTCTGGGCACATCGCTCGCCGCACCGCAGGTGACCAACCTTGCCACCAAACTGCTGGCGCTCGACCCATCACTGACGCCGCCGCAACTCATCCAGCTCATCCTCGACGGCGGTGACCGGAACACCGATGGCCTGCTGCTGATGAACCAGAAGAAATCGTTGGAACTGCTGCGAGCGAGGAATGGGTATGGCGGCGGCTGACCTATGGGCGGGCGTGACGGCTGCGCGCGGAGCAAGCTCCGCACCTACCGGCTTCGAACCATGCAACGCGATTGAATCGATAGATCCGCATGTGCCGGGCTTGCCCGGCACACTACCTACTGCGGCGGCGCAGCCAGTTCCTTCGCATCGAGGAAGCCATCGCGGTTGGCGTCCTGCTTGCGAAAGCGTTCCGCAAGCCGCGCGCGATGGGTGTCACGGGTGATCGGCTGGCCCTTGCCACCGGGCTGTTCGTCGGCGGTCAGCACGCCATCGCGGTTGCGATCCATGCCATCGAAGGCGTAGCTCATCCACTCAAGATATTCGAACAGCGACACCTTGCCGTCGCCGTCCGTGTCCATCTTCGCCAGATAGTCGTTGGTGCGTGACACCTGCGCGTGCAGCGTGATGGGCAATGCCAGCAATACCGTGAGGGCGGCGACTGTCTTCATCATAGGGTGGGCCTTGGCCCACCATTCGCGTATCACGTATGCCAATGGATCACGCCTGTACCAGCGCATAGCCGCGCAGGCGCACGGCGTAATCCTGCAAGGCACGCACACCGCTGGCTTCGGCTTCGGCGCACCATGCCTGCAGGCGCTTCAGGCGCTCGGAAGCATCATGGCTGCGGCTTTCCAGCACGTCGGCCAGACGCCTGCGGTATTCGATCAATGCCTGGATGCGCGGGCGCGCGTCGATCCATGCCTGCAACTGTTCGCGTGCTTCCGGCTTCAGCCAGCGGCCATCGTCGGCCATGCCTTTGCGCAGTTTGCGCGGCAGCAGCGCGCGCAGTTTCGCGCCTGCAATGGCGGCTTCTTCCTTCAATGCAGGCTTGAGCACGTTGCGCTGGTAGTCGGTCATGGCCTGGAAGCGATGCGCCAGCAGCGCCTTCAAGGTTTCCGCATCCGGCATGGTGATGTTGGGGCGCAGGTTGAGCGTGGGCGCAACGCGCAGCACCTTCGCCAACCGCAGCTTTTCCAGCAGCCTGATCGCAGCCCAGCCGATATCGAACTCGAAGCGGCGCATCGAGAAGCGTGCCGAGCTCGGGAAGGCGTGGTGGTTGTTGTGCAGCTCCTCGCCGCCGATCCACACCGCCCACGGGGTCAGGTTGGTGGCGGTGTCCGTGGTCTGGAAGTTGCGGTAGCCCCACCAGTGGCCAAGGCCGTTGATGACGCCGGCAGCCCAGAACGGAATCCACGCCATCTGGATGGCCCACACGGCCACGCCCTTCGCGCCGAACAGCACGATGCTCACGATAAGCAGCAACACCACGCCGGCATTGGCATGGCGTGTGTAGAGCTTGCGTTCGATCCAGTCATCCGGGCAGCCCTTGCCGTACTGCTCGATGTCGGCGCGCGCCAGCCGCGCCTCGCGGTACATGTCCGCGCCCTTCCACAGCACGTTGCTGATGCCCTTGTGCATGGGGCTGTGCGGGTCTTCCTCGGTCTCGCACTTGGCGTGGTGCTTGCGATGGATCGCCGCCCATTCCCGGGTAATCATCGAAGTGGTCAGCCACGACCAGAAGCGGAAGAAATGCGCGATGACTGGATGGAAGTCCACGCCGCGATGCGCCTGGCTGCGGTGCAGGTACAAGGTGACGGTGAAGATGGTGATCTGGGTGACGATGAGCAGATAAAGCAGCATCTGCCACCAGCCGAACTGCAACAGGCCGCCGGCAAGGAAGTTCAGGATGGAAGCATCGAGGATGGACGCGAACATGAATGTGTCAACAAGGGAACGACATCGGCATGATGGGGCCGATTCCGTGACAAAACCAGACCAGCCGGCCCGCATGCACGCACCTTCCCAAGCTGAACCGTTGATCGAACTCGACCAGGCCACTGTGCTGCGCGGCGAACAGCGCGCGCTGGACGCACTGAGCCTGCGCCTGCCGATGGGCCGGCATGTCGCCATCCTTGGCCCCAATGGCTGCGGCAAGTCCAGCTTCATCCAGCTCATCACCCGCCAGTTGTATCCGGTGATGCACGCGGACGGTCGCCCGCCCGTGCGCATCCTCGGCCGGCACCGTTGGGACGTGCGCGAAATCCGCACGCAGCTGGGCGTGGTGTCCGGGACGATGCACGACGATCTGCTCTCGCTGCCCGGCATCACGGCGGAAGACGCCGTATTGGGCGCTGCCGAAGCACGGCTTGCGGCCTACGACACCGATGCCATCACCCCGGCGATGCGCCAATCCGCGCGTGATGCACTGTCCCGCGCCGATGCGCTGCATCTTGCCGGTCGCGAATACGCCACGCTGTCCACCGGCGAGGCCCGCCGCGTGGTGTTGGCCCGCGCGCTGGCGCACGGGCCGCGCGCATTGCTGCTGGATGAACCTTCCGCCGGGCTGGACGTGGTGGCACGCCAGCGCCTGCTGGACACGCTGCGGCGGCTGGCGCGCGAAGGCACGACGCTGGTGCTGGTCACCCACCACGCCGAGGAACTGATTCCCGAGATCGGCCACATCGTGCTGCTGCGTGCCGGGCAGATCGTGGCCGAAGGCCCGCGCGCGAACGTGCTGACGCCTGCGCTGCTGGGCCGCGCGTTCAATGCGCCGCTGCGCATGCGCGAGGGCGATCCGCCTGCCTTCGAGTTCATCGCCAATGCCTGAATTGCCCGAAGTCGAAACCACCCGTCGCGGCCTGCTGCCGCACGTCGAAGGCCGGCGCGTGGCGCGCGTGCTGCTGCGCCGCCCCGACCTGCGCTGGCCGATCCCGTTTGATGTGGAAGCGCTGTTGCCCGCGCAGAAAATCACCACCATCCGCCGCCGTGCCAAATACTTGTTGCTGGATACCGACGCCGGTAGCGCGCTGTTGCACCTGGGCATGTCTGGCAGCCTGCGCGTGCTGCCTGCAGACACGCCGGTGCGCGCGCACGATCACGTGGACATCGCACTGGAAGGTGTCGATGGCAAGCCAGGCAACGTGCTGCGCTTCAACGACCCGCGCCGCTTCGGCTGCCTGCTGTGGCAGATGCCGGAGCAAACGCACCCGCTGCTGGCAGGACTGGGGCCGGAGCCGTTGTCGGATGATTTCGATGGCGACTATCTCTTCTCGCGAAGCCGTGGCCGCGCCGCACCAGTCAAGACCTTCCTGATGGATCAGGCCATCGTGGTGGGCGTGGGCAACATCTACGCCGCCGAGGCGCTGTTCATGGCCGGCATCAGCCCGCTGCGCGCTGCAGGAAAGGTCTCGCGCGAGCGCTACGCGGCACTGGCCGATGCGGTGAAGGCGATCCTCTCGCATGCCATCACCCGTGGCGGCACCACCCTGCGAGACTTCATCAGCCCGGATGGCGCGCCCGGTTACTTCGAACAGGAACTGCTGGCCTACGGGCGCGGCGGGCAGCCCTGCCCGCGCTGCGGGCGCGCGCTGAAGCAGGCCAGCATCGGCCAGCGCACAACCGTGTGGTGCGGGCATTGCCAGCGATGAGAAATCTGCTGTTCCTTCCCCCCTTGCGGGGGAAGGTGCCGAAGGCGGATGGGGGGTTGCGCAAACCCACACCCCCATCCCAACCCTTCCCCCGTCAAGGGGGAAGCAACTGTCTTGCTCAAGTGGCAGCGAGCGTCATCCTATGATCTCGCATCTTGGCATTGAGGATGACCAGTAGCTTGCGCATGGAGGCCACCAAGGCAACCTTGGCGACTTTTCCCTGCGCACGCAGGCGTTGATAAAACGCGCGCAGTTCCGGATTGAAGCGCACGGCCACCAGTGTGCCCATGTAGAGCACCTGGCGCACGCTCGCACGCCCTCCCCAGATGCCGCGCGTGCCCCGCATCGTACCGCTGTCGCGGGCCAGCGGGGCCACCCCCACCAGCTTGGCGATGGCCTTGCCACTGAGCGTTCCCAGTTCCGGCAACTGCGCCGCCAAGGTGGCCTGCAACACAGGGCCGACACCCTTGACCTGCCGGAGTACCTCCAACTCGGGCTGTGCGGCGACCTGCTAGGCAATACGGGCATCCAGTTCGGCCAACACCTTTCGCCATTGCCGTAACCCGGCCTGCACCTGTCGCTTCAACCAATCGTCGGCAATTTGTGGCAACCGCTGGCGCTCCTGCTGCAAGAGCACCACGATCTGCTGCCGGCGTTGCTGGTACTCGTGCAACTGGCGACGCCAGCGTTCGGCAGGCTGATATGGCGTCAGTGGCAGCAGGGCCGCCATCATTGCCAGCACCTGTGCGTCCAGCGCATCGGTCTTGGCCAACTGCCCCACGGCCTTGGCAAAGTCACGCGCTTGCCGTGGGTTCAACCGCACCACCGGCAGGCCAGCAGCGTGAAGGCCATCCAATGCCGCTTGCTCGTAGCCGCCCGTAGCTTCCAGCACCACTTGGCGCAGTTCCAGCGTGCCAAGCCACATCGCCAGTTCCTGTATGCCTGCCACATGGTTGCCGACGCGCATGCGCCGTTCCAGCCCGGTCACATGCACATCGAGCCACGCCTTGCTCACATCAATACCAACACCGTAGGCCATCATCGACTCCGCTAAGCTGTCAGGGTCGAGAGTTCTCCCGCTAGCCCAGCCTTATCGATACGAGCGCCAACTCGAGCAACTGTTCGGGCGTATGCGAGGAGATTCCGGCGTGGCGACCTCGCTTCCCCGCGGTCGTTCAGACCAAAGGCTTATCGGTCGACCACGCCGGCTCTCGGCACCTAATCTCGCAGATCGGCAAGAGATAAGGGCTTTTTCGCTATAGTTCAGCCATCCCCTGATCCCCTGCGGCCCGATGACCGAAGCCGGCGACATCACCGTTCTGCTGGACGCCGCGCGCGATGGCGACCGCAGCGCGCTGGACCGCGTGCTTGCCACGCTGTATCAGGAACTGCACGGCATGGCCCGCAGGCAGTTGGCCGGGCAGCACCATGGGCACACGCTGGATGCCACCTCGCTGGTGCATGAGGCTTATTTGAAGCTGGCCGGTCGCGGTGCCGGCAACGCGCAGTTCGATGATCGTGCGCACTTCTTCGCATACGCCGCTTCGGCAATGCGCAGCGTGGTGGTGGACTACGCCCGCCAGCGGTTATCGCAAAAGCGCGGCGGCGACCTGCACCGGGTCACCGAACTGCCGGACGAAATCGAAGGCGGGCTGCGTCTGGACGAAGACATGCTGGCGTTGGATGCCGCGCTGGCACGGTTGGGCGCAGTCGATCCGCGCCTGACCCAGGTGGTGGAACTGCGTTATTTCGCCGGGTTGTCGGAACTGGAAATCGCCGCCTTGCAACAGCGTTCCGAACGCAGCGTGCGGCGCGACTGGCAGAAGGCACGGATGTTCCTGCTGGCCTCGCTGCGGGAGACACCCGCCACCTGACGCAGGTCAGGCATGGCGGCAGCCGACATGGACGCCGAACGCTGGCAGCGGTTGTCGCCATTGCTCGACGCCCTGCTGGAAATGTCGCAGGCGCAGCGTGACGAACACATCGCCACCCTGCGCAGCGAAGACGCCGCGCTGGCCGATGATCTGCAGCGCCTGCTGACGCTGGAAGCGGACGACGCCACCTTCCTCGACACGCCGCTGACCGAGCTGCCAACCGACGTGCAGGCAGGCACGCGCATTGGCCCGTACCAACTGGAGCGCCTGCTGGGCGAAGGCGGCATGGGGCAGGTGTGGCTGGCGGCGCGCGCCGATGGCCTGTACCAGCGCAAGGTCGCACTGAAACTTCTGCGTCCGGGTGTGGCCAGCCGGCAATTGCGCCAGCGCTTCGACCGTGAACGCGCGATCCTGGCCCGCTTTGCACACCCCAACATCGCGCGGCTGCTGGATGCCGGTATCGACCATGATGGGCAACCGTACCTCGCGCTGGAATACGTGGAAGGCGAGCCGCTGACCCGCTATTGCCAGTTGCGCCAGCTCGACATCGCTGCGCGCCTTGACCTGTTCCGCCAGGTCTGCGAAGCGGTCAGCCACGCGCATGCAAGCCTGATCGTGCATCGCGACCTCAAGCCCTCCAACATCCTGGTGACCACCACCGGGCATGTGCGCCTGCTGGACTTCGGCATCGCAAAACTTCTCGACGTGGACGTACTGCCAGCGGAGCAGACCGGCACCGGCGTGCGCGCCTTCACCCTGCACTACGCCGCGCCCGAACAGATTCGCGGCGAACCGATCACCACCATGACCGACGTGTATTCGCTGGGCGTGGTGTTGTACGAACTGCTGACCGGCAGCAAGCCGTATCGCCTGCGCCGCCAGACCGATGCCGAATGGGAAGAGGCCATCCTTGAAGGCGAACCGCTGCGGCCCTCGCAAGCCGCCGCGCAGGCGCAGCCGGATCAGGTGCGCCCCTACGCACCGCCACGGCTTGCGCGCATGCTGGCTGGTGATCTCGACAACATCGTGCTGAAGGCGCTCGCCAAGGAACCGGACAAGCGCTATGCCTCGGTCGAGGCGCTGTCGCAGGATCTGCTCAACTACCTGCGCGGGCGACCGGTGCAGGCGCGCGGGCAAGGCGTGGGTTATCGGCTGCGCAAGTACGTGCATCGCCACCGCTGGGCGCTTGCCGCCAGCCTGTCGATATTGGCCGTGCTGCTGACTTCGCTGGGCGTGGTCACCTGGCAGGCACAGCGCGCACTGCGCGAAGCCGGGCGCGCACAGGCCATGCAGGGCTTCATCGCCGATCTGTTCGCCGATGCCGGCAGCTCCGCCAACACGCCCATCGACCTGCGCAGCCTGCTGGACATGGGCATCCTGCGGGGCGAACACAGCCTGTCACGGCAGCCGCAGGCGCGCGCTGAACTCTACGGCGTGGTCGCCCGCCTGCGCCTTGGCCTTGGCGATTACCGCGAGGCCAACGAGCTGCTGGATCGCCAGGCCGTGCTGCTGGACAACCTGCCCGAAGCGCCGCCCAGCTTGCGACTTGAAGCTGCCGTGTTGCGCGGCAGCGTGCATCGCGAAATGGGCAAGGCCAGCGATTGCGTGGCACGCATGAAGCCGATGCAGGCAACCGCGCAGCGCGAGGAAAACCGCCTGCCCGAGCAGGTGTCCGCGTTCTACGCACAGCTCGGGCGCTGCCTGCGCGAAACCGAGCAGGTGCGCGAAGCCAATGCGCTGTTCAATCGCGCCCTGCAACTGCGCCGTGCGCGTGACGACGCCGCCGGCGTGGCCGAAATCCTGTCCGACCTGTCGCTCCTGGAAGCCAATCAGGGCAGGCCGGCAGAAGCCATCCGCATTCTGGAAGACGCACTGGCGCAATTGCGGCATAGCGCCGGTGAACGCCATCCACTGGCGATCAAGATGCTGCGCTCGCTGTGCGCATTGCAACGCACTGCCGATGCGCTGGAACAGGCCACGCGCAGTTGCAAGGCATCACTGGCGCTGGCGCGTGAAGTGCATGGCCACAACCATCGCGCCACGCTCGATGCCAACCGCCAGCTTGCGGCGCTGTATGTCGATCAGGGCCGCTTCGGCGAGGCCGAGACCATCTTCCTGGAAGCCTATGCGTGGATGCGCACGCGGCTTGACCGCAACCATCCCGACATGGCCCTGATCCACAACAGCCTGGGCATCGTGGCCTGGGAGCGCGGCGATACCGAACGCGCCCTGCGCCACCAGCAGCAGGCCGTCGCGGCCTGGCGCATGTCCGGGCAGGACGGGTTGCTCGCCGGTGGCCTGTTCAATCTGGCGATGATCCTGCACAGCGCCGGGCGCGACCGCGAAGCGCTGCCGCTGCTGGAGGAAGCCCGCAACCTGCGCGCACGCCGGTTCGGCGCAAACCATGAACTGGTCGGCGACACCGACCGCCTGCTGGGCGAAGTGCTGGATGCCTTGGGCGATACCGAGCCCGCCGGCACGGCCTTGCGCAAGGCCGTGCGCCTGACCCGTGCAGGCTTCGGCGCGAATCATTCGCATACCCGGCGTGCGGAGATTTCGCTGGCGCGGTTCCGCGCGCGCCATGGCGACGCGGATGCCATCCCGTTGCTTGATGCCTACGGGCAGGCGCAAGGCGATGACATGGAGCTGCGCAAGGCCGCTTGGCTGGCGCGCGCCTATGCCGCCGAACTGCAATGCAGATCGCAACCGAAACTCGCCCGCGCCAGCCTGGACGCCGTGCTGGCACAGATGCAATTGACGATGCCGGAAGGCGGCACCCTCCCGCGCGAGGTGCAGGCGATCCGCCACGGCTGCGGGAAGGTGGCGCGACAGCCGTAGCTGTGGTGCTTGCACCGCATGGCCTCCGCTTTTTCCCTCTCCCGCTTGCGGGAGAGGGTGGCGAAGCCGGGTGAGGGTGCTTCGTGCGTGCTGCCCCTCATCCGCCTTCGGCACCTTCTCCCCGCGCAGCGGGGAGAAGGAATAGAGCTACCTACAACGGCAGCGGCGACTGCAACGGCTCGATGCCACCCTCGCCGCGCATCACTTTCTTGAACTCCCTGCGCGATACCGAAACGTAGCGCTCGTTGCCGCCGATCTCCACCTGCGGGCCGTCCTGCACCGCGCGCCCGGCTTCGTCCACGCGCACCGTCATCGTTGCCTTGCTGCCACTGTGGCAAATCGTCTTGATCTCGGACAGTTCATCCGCCCACGCCAGCAGGTATTGGCTGCCTTCGAACAATTCACCACGAAAATCCGTGCGCAATCCATAACAAAGCACCGGAATGCGCAGCGCATCGACCACTTCGGACAGTTGCCAGACCTGCGCCTTGCCCAGGAACTGCGCTTCATCGACCAGCACGCAGTGCAATGGCCCGTGTGCGGCGATGTCGGCTTCGATGACCCGCTGCAGATCATCCTCGCGCCCGAAGGCGATGCCCTCCGCCTGCAAGCCGATGCGTGACGCCACCGTGCCGCTGCCAGCGCGATGGTCCAGCTTCGGGGTGAGGATCGCCACTCGCATCCCGCGCTCGCGGTAGTTGTGCGCGGACTGCAGCAAGGTGGTGGTCTTGCCGGCGTTCATCGCCGAGAAATAGAAGTACAACTTGGCCATGGGCAAGGAAGAGGCAGAGGAAAAGGGCTCGTCATTCCCGCGAAGGCGGGAATCCAAGGACGTTAACGCATTGAAAATCAAAGTCCATGGATTCCCGCCTTCGCGGGAATGACAGAATACGCGCCCTCACTCCACTCCCACGCCCACTCCTGCCCATGCAAGGCCTCAACCCCCCGCAACGCGCCGCCGTCCTGCACACCGAAGGCCCGCTGCTGGTGCTGGCCGGCGCGGGCAGCGGCAAGACCCGCGTCATCGTGGAGAAGATCGCGCATCTGATCCATAGCGCGCGCTACCCGGCCAAGCGCATCGCCGCGATCACCTTCACCAACAAGTCCGCGCGCGAAATGCGCGAGCGCGTGGCAAAGCGCATCAAGGGTGATGCCGCGCAGGAGCTGACCGTCAGCACTTTCCACGCGCTGGGCCTGCGCATCGTCCAGACCGACCACGCCAGGCTGGGGCTACGGCGCGGGTTTTCCATCTTCGATGCCGATGATTCCGCATCGCAGATCAAGGACCTGCTGCCACCGGGCAGCAAGCCGGACGCGATCGAGGCAATGAAGCAACTGATCTCCCGCGCCAAGAACGCGGGGCTGTCACCGGAGCAAGCCGCCGAAGCTGCACGCAGCACGCGCGAACGCGAAGCCGCCGCACTGTACGCGCGCTACCAGCAGCGATTGAGCGCGTTCAACGCAGTGGATTTCGATGACCTGATCCGCCTGCCGGTGCAATTGCTTGAAACCGATGGCGAGGCCGTGGCCGCATGGCGCGAGCGCATCGGCTATCTATTGGTGGACGAATGCCAGGACACCAACGATGCGCAATACCGCCTGCTGCGCGCGCTGGCGGGCGATGCCGGCCAGTTCACCTGCGTGGGCGACGACGACCAGAGCATCTATGCGTGGCGCGGCGCGAACCCGGACAACCTGCTGCAACTCGGCAGCGATTATCCGAAGCTGAAAATCATCAAGCTGGAACAGAACTACCGCTGCTCCAACCGTGTGCTGCGCGCGGCCAATGCGCTGATCGCGCACAACCCGCACGAGCACCCCAAGACCCTGTGGAGCGATGCCGCCGACGGCGAACGCATCCGCGTCTGGGAATGCCGCGACGCCGCGCACGAAGCAGAAAAAGTCGCGGCGGAAATCCAGTTCACCGCGCAGAAAAACCTGAAGCCGGATGAAACACCGCACTGGAACGAGTTCTGCGTCCTGTTCCGTGGCAACCACCAGAGCCGTGCGCTGGAAAAGGCGCTGCAACTGCTGCGCATCCCCTATCACCTGAGCGGCGGCACTGCGTTTCTGGATCGCGGCGAAGTCAAGGACGCACTGGCATGGCTGCGCCTGCTTGCAAACCCGGATGACGATGCCGCTTTCCTGCGCGCCGTGCAGTCGCCCAATCGCGGCGTGGGTGCGGGCACGTTGGCGAAACTGGGCGAACTGGCCGCGCATGCGCACCTGCCGCTGGCGCGTGCAGCGGAATCGATTGCGCTTGCGAAGCAATTGCCGGCGCGTGCGGCGAATGCCTTGCAGGGCTTTTCCGACATCGTGCGCGGCCTGCGCATGGAGGCGCGCACGCTGCCGCCGGCGGAACTGGTGCGCAAGCTCAACGAACGCTCCGGTCTGCTGGCCGCGCTGCGCGCCACCTGCAAGAACGAGGCGCAGTTCCAGATGCGCCGTCGCAACCTGGACGAGCTGGCGGACTGGTTCGATGGCCCGAAGACATCGGGGCCGGGCGAACTCGCCGCCGCGCTTGCCCTGCTCTCGCACGCCGACAAGGGCGACGCCGGCAACCAGGTGCGCCTGATGTCGATGCACGCGGCCAAGGGGCTGGAGTTCCGCTACGTGTTCATCGTCGGCGTGGAAGACGGCAACCTGCCGCACGAGGCCAGCATCGAGGAAGGCCGCATCGACGAGGAACGCCGCCTGTTCTACGTCGGCATCACCCGCGCCAAGGAGCGGCTGTGGCTGTCGCACGCAAGCGAGGCGCAGCGCTGGGGCGACAAGCTACGGCTCAAACCCAGCCGCTTCCTCGACGAACTGCCTGCCGAAGAACTGCAACGCGACGGCGCAGACCCGGTGGCCGATGCCGCGCAAAAAGCGGAACGCCGCAGCGCCGGCTTCGCCAATATCCGCGCATTGCTGGGCGACTAGGGAAGGTCTGAACAAGCCGTCATTCCGGCGAAAGCCGGAATCTAGCTCTTTGGTAAGTCATTGAAAAAGCTGGATCCCGGCTTTCGCCGGGATGACGTTTCGGGAGTTGTTCAGAGCTTCCCT
>NZ_JASGED010000106.1:0-17967 GCF_047606765.1 Thermomonas sp.
TAGCTGCCGAGCTTGCTCGGCAGAACATCCTTGGACAATGCATGATGCTGCGGGTGTGTGCGGAGCAAGCTGCGCACCTACAGGAAAATGCCAGCAGAACATCCCGGACACTAATCGTCCGGCCAGACGATCGCCGGCTTGCCCGCATCCTTGCGCGGCGCAGGCACTGCCGCAACCGCGTTCCAGACCTTCAGCGCATCGACGGTTGCCGCCACGTCATGCACGCGCAGGATCGAGGCACCGTTCTGCGCAGCGATCAGGTGCGCGGCCACGGAACCCGCCGCACGTTCGGCAGCAACCTCGCGCCCGGTGAGTTCGCCGATGCTGCGTTTGCGCGACAACCCGGCCAGCACCGGCACACCCAGTTCGGTGAAGCGCCGCAACTGCGCCAGCAGTCGCAGGTTGTGGGTCGTGGTCTTGCCAAAGCCGAAGCCGGGGTCGACCACGATGTGCTTCTTCGCGATGCCGGCCATCTCCGCCGCGAAGATGCGCTCGACAAGGAAGCGATGCACCTCGCCGACCACGTCGTCGTACTGCGGCGCATCCTGCATCGAGCGCGGTTCGCCCAGCATGTGCATCAATACCACCGGCACGCGCAGTTCCGCTGCCGCATCCAAAGCGCCTTCGCGGCGCAGGCCGTACACGTCATTGACCATGCCGGCACCGGCTTCCACAGCAGCGCGCATGACCTCGGGTTTCGATGTGTCGATGCTGATTGGCAACGACGTTTCCTTCGCCAGCCTCTCGATGACGGGAATCACGCGACGCAATTCTTCCTCAACCGAGATCTCCTGCGCGCCGGGCCGCGTGGATTCGCCGCCGACATCGAGGATGTCCGCGCCTTCTTCGGCCAATTTCAGGCCATGCGCAACGGCGGCATCGGCATCGAAATGCGCGCCGCCATCGGAAAACGAATCCGGGGTGACGTTGACGATGCCCATCACGCACGGCAGGTCGAGCCTCAGGATGCGGCCATTGCAGTCAAGTTGCGGGCTGGTGTCGAACATTGGATTTGCGCATACGAAAAAGGCCAGAGCGGACTCTGGCCTTTTCGATGCAGGACGGCAACCGTCTTCAGGTCTGCGGCGCAGGATCAACCAGTGCCGGCGCAGTCGGCGTGGACGAATCATCCTTGCCACTGCGGCCCGGCTTTTCCACCCAGCCCGGCGGCGGGTTGGGCGTGCGGCCTTCCATGATGTCCTTGACCTGTTCGGCGTCGATGGTTTCCCACTCCACCAGCGCGGTGGTCATCGCCTCCACGCGGTCGCGCTTTTCCTCAAGGATTTGCTTCGCCACGGCGTATTGTTCATCGAGGATGCGGCGGATTTCGGCATCCACCTTCTGCTGGGTGGCACCGGAAATGTTCTTGTTCTGGATGCCGTAGCCGCTGTCGCTGTCGGCATACACCATCGGCCCGAGCACATCGCTCATGCCATAGCGGGTGACCATGCCGCGCGCGATCGCGGTGGCGCGCTCGAAGTCGTTGGACGCGCCGGTGGAGATGTCGCCAACGAACAGTTCCTCGGCGATGCGGCCACCAAACAGGATGGCGATTTCTTCCAGCATCCTGTCCTTGTAGTGGCTGATGCGGTCGAACTCCGGCAACTGCCAGGTCAGGCCCAGCGCCCAGCCACGCGGCATGATCGTCACCTTGTGTACCGGGTCGGCCTTGGGCAGCGACATGGCGACCACGGCGTGGCCGGACTCGTGATACGCAGTGGCACGGCGCTCTTCCTCGCGCATCACCATGCTGCGGCGCTCCGGGCCCATGTAGATCTTGTCCTTGGCGTCCTCGAAGTCCTGCATGTCCACCTGCGTCTTGTTGCGACGCGCGGCGAACAGGGCTGCTTCATTCACCAGATTGGCAAGGTCGGCACCGGAGAAACCCGGCGTACCGCGCGCCAGCACGTCCGCGCGCACGTTGTCGTGCAGCGGCACCTTGCGCATGTGGACTTTCAGGATCTGCTCGCGGCCCTTGATGTCGGGCAGGCCGACCATCACCTGCCGGTCGAAGCGGCCCGGACGCAGCAGCGCCTTGTCCAGCACGTCGGGGCGGTTGGTGGCGGCAATCACGATCACGCCCTCGCCACCCTCGAAGCCGTCCATCTCCACCAGCATCTGGTTGAGGGTCTGCTCGCGCTCGTCGTGGCCACCGCCCATGCCGGAGCCGCGATGACGGCCCACGGCGTCGATTTCGTCGATGAAGATGATGCAGGGCGCGTGCTTCTTGGCCTGCTCGAACATGTCGCGCACGCGCGATGCGCCCACGCCAACGAACATTTCCACGAAGTCGGAGCCGGAAATCGAGAAGAACGGCACCTTGGCCTCGCCGGCAATCGCCTTCGCCAGCAGGGTCTTGCCGGTGCCGGGCGGGCCGACCATCAGCACGCCGCGCGGAATCTTGCCGCCCAGCTTCTGGAAGCGCGACGGGTCGCGCAGGAACTCGACCAGCTCGGAGACTTCCTCCTTGGCCTCGTCGCAGCCGGCCACGTCGGCGAAGGTCACCTTTACCTGATCGTCGCTGAGCAGCTTGGCGCGCGAACGGCCAAACGACATCGCACCCTTGCCGCCAGCGCCGCCCTGCATCTGCCGCATCATGAACAGCCAGAAGCCAATAATCAGCAGCACCGGCAGGAAGTTCAGCACCAGCGACCAGAACGAAATGCCGGTGTCCGGCGGTGCCTGGTTGATCTCGACCTTGTGTTCGATCAGGTCGCCGATCAAGTCCTTGTCGCGCAGCGGCGCGGTGGTGATGCCCTTGTCGCCGTTGCTGCGCACGAAGTTGATGGTGCGTTCGTTGCTGGAAATATCGACCTTGCTGATGCGCCCGTTCTGCACGTCCTGCACGAAGTCCGAATAGACCGTTTCCTTGCTGGGGGTCAGCTCCGGCGAAAAACTCCGGAACACCACCATCAGCACGGCGACCACGACCACCCAGAGCAGCAGGTTCTTGCCAATGTCGTTCATGTCGTCCTTCTACCTGATTTGCGCCAGCTTGCCTTGCGCCAGTGCATACACTTCGGGCGACCGCTTGCGCGAAGCCGCCGGCTTGCGGATCACTACCTTGGCATAACGCCGCCGCAGTTCCCGCACGTATTCGTCGAACCCCGTTCCCTGGAACAGCTTGATCAGGAAGGTGCCGCCCGTGCGCAACTGGCCGTCGGCGAACTCCATCGCCAGCTCGGACAGGTGCATCGCGCGCGGCTGGTCCACCGCATCCACACCACTCTTATTGGGGGCCATGTCGGACAAGACAAGATCGACCTGTTCCCCGTTCAGCATCTCCAGCAAGCTGGACAAGACAGCATCCTCCCTGAAGTCGCCGTGAAGGAACTCCACCCCGGCCAGCGATGGCATTTCCAGGATGTCGCTGGCGATCACCCGGCTCGGCTTGTCCCGGCCCTTGTCCAGCACGTCCAGCTCCTGCCGCACCCACTGCGACCAGCCGCCGGGGGCCGCGCCCAGATCGACCACCACCATGCCCGGCTTGAGCAGGCGGTCGCGCTCGACCAGCTCCTCCAGCTTGTAGGCCGCGCGCGAACGCATCCCCTCCGCCTGCGCCTTTTTGACGTAGGGGTCGGAGAAGTGCTCCTTGAGCCAGCGCTGGCTTGACTTGCTTCGTGAAGGCATGGCTGCGAGTCGCCACGGGTTCCGGGCATGGGGAAACAGGCGGTCATGATACCCTGCCGCCCGTTTCCAACCTTTTAGCGCCGCATGTCCATCGTCCTGACCAATGCCCAGATCCGTTTCCTGCGCGGCATGGCGCACGACCTGAAGGCGATGCTGCAGGTCGGCGGCAAGGGCATCACCGATGCGCTGGCAGCGGAGGTCGATGGCGCACTGGAACACCACGAACTCATCAAGGTGAAGGTGGCCGGCGAAGACCGCGACCTGCGCGATGCCATGATCGCCGAGCTGGCCGAGCGCACCGGCGCGGCGCTGGTGCAGCGCATCGGCCATACCGCCGTGCTGTACCGCCCGGCGAAGGAAAAACGGCACATCGTGCTGCCGAGGGCGTAATGATGTTTCCTTCTCCCGCTGGCGGGAGAAGGTGCCGAAGGCGGATGAGGGTGGAACCCGCATGCAACTGAACCTCGAACGCCCGGACTACACCTGCTTCCTGCGCGGCGCAGACGGCGAATCCGCGCTGGTCAACGACCGCCGGCTGACATCCAGCTTCGTGATTGCCCCCAATACGCTGGTCGAAGACTGGCTGGTGCGCGATGCCGGCGCGATGGTCGCCGGTGACCTTGATGCGCTGTTCGCACTGCAACCGGAACTGGTGCTGCTCGGCACCGGCGCGAAACAACTATTCCCGCCCGCCGTGGTCATGGCCGCCTGCCTGCAACGCGGCATCGGGATGGAAATCATGACCAATGCCGCTGCTGCGCGCACGTATTCGGTTCTGGCCGGTGAAGGCCGGCGCGTGGTGGCGGGATTCGTGATTCCGTAACGATGCAGGCCGTTCAGCGCGCGGCCTTGCGGGCTTCCTTGGCTTCGGTGTCGATGATGTTCTTGCGCACCTTGGCGCGATCTTCGTCCAGTGTGTCTGGTTTGGCGTCCAGCAGTGGTTGCACGTAGCGCGTGCGCAGGGAATCGGCTTCGGCACGCCCTGCCGGAGACTTGCGCAACAGGCCTTCCAGTTGCCATGCGGCATTGATGGTGTGGTGGCTGTCTGCACCCAGCGCAGCTTCGCTCAACGTCAGCAGTTCGCGGTAAGACGCGATAGCAAGTGCATCGTCGTCGAGTTCCTCCGCTGCATCCGCGCGAATCTTGTATCCATCACGTACCTGCGAGTGCTTCTCGCCCAGTACCTTGCGCGCAACCGGAAGATAGCGGTCAAGCTGCACCAGCGCATCGCGGTAGCGTTTGGCCTGCACGAAGGTGCCGGCGCGGTTGATCTGGATGAACAGCGTGTCCGGATGTTGCGGCCCCAGCAGGCGCGCACGCGCTTCGGCGACTTCGCCTTGCAATGCCATGGCCTTCGCATAGTCCTTCAGGCGCGCATGGAAGGTGGACAGGTTGAGCTTGGCGCGCAGTGTGGACGGATGTTCCGGGCCCAGCGTGCGCGTGCGGGCTTCGACCACGCCTTTGCTGATGGGCAATGCCTCCTCCGACTTGCCGCTGTCGGCAAGCATGTTGGCAAGGTTGGCACGCTCATCCAGCGTAATCGGATGTTCCGCACCCAGCCTGCGCGTCTGTATGTCCACCAGCCCACGCTGCACTTCAACCGCACCAGCCTTGTCGCCACTCATGATCCGCGCGATGGCGAGATTGTGCAGCGACGCCAGCGTGTCCGGGTGCTCCTTGCCCAGCGCCTGCGTGCGCAGCGCCACCACGTTTTCCAGCACCTTGCGTCCTGCCTGTGGTTCACCGGAGCGGGTCAGGTGGATGGCAAGATCATTGGCGACTTCCAGCGCAACCGGGTCACGTTCGCCACGCAATTTGACGGCGGAAGCATGCAGGGCTTCCAGCATCGTCCGTGAGCGGGCACGGTCGCCGAGCGCACTCACCGCCTGCGCATGGTTCAGCTGCAGTCGCAGCCGTACCGGATGGTCCTGCGGCAATGCGTCGGCATCGCGCAACGCCGGCTCCAGCAACGCCTGCGCTTGCTGCGGCTGCGCGGCCATCAGCAGTGCATCGATCTGCTCCTGCCGCGCCTTCAGCGTAGCCGGCGCACGCGCACCCAATGCCGCCGTGCGGTAATCGGCAACCTGCGCAAATCCCTTCGCCGCCTCCGCATGCAGACCCAATGCGGTGCGCACCTTCGCCACAGATTCACGCAGGTCGGCGGCAAGGCCCGGCTCGCTGCCGAAATCACGTTCGATGGCACGCTCGGCATTGGCAAGGATGTCATGGTCAATCAACTGGCGCGCAACATCGGCGGTGCTGGCGCGGGCCAGCGCAGAGTCAAACGCGGCAGCATCGTCCGGCAACGCCTTCGCCACCTGACCGCGCAGGGCATCACCCATGCCAATGCCCATGGCTTCGATGTCGATGCCTTCCAGCATCGATTGCTGGAACGCCGCCACCTTCTCCAGTTCCGCGCTGCGCTGCTCGGCCACCGCGCGCTGCTCGCGCGCCTGCAACAGGCCATAGATCGACACCGCCAGGCCTGCGACCAGCGCCAGCGCCACCATCGCACCGGCAGCAAAGCCAACCCGATGCCGCTGCGCGAACTTGCGCCATGCGTAGCGCCGCGAAGCTGGCACCGCCTGCAACGGCTTGTTGTCCAGGAACCGCTGCAGGTCTTCGGCCAGCGCGGCGGCGGATGGATAACGCTCGCCGCGTTCGTGGCGCATGGCCTTCGCCACCACCCAGTCCAGTTCGCTGCGCAGCATGCGCTGCATGCGCGCCAGCGGCTGGCCGCGCCCGCGCGCGAGTCGTTCGGCATCCTGCGGCGACAACGTGGACAACTGCGCGGACGGCAGCCGCAGGGTATGCGCCTGCGGGGTCACGGTTTCGCCCGCTGCCAGCGGTCGCTGGCCGGTCAGCAGTTCGCTGAGCACCACGCCCAGCGCGTACACGTCGCTGCGCGTGTCCACCAGCGACTGGTCGCCGCCGGCCTGCTCCGGGCTCATGTAATCGGGCGTGCCGGCGATCTCGCGCCCTTCGGTCAGCGCGCTGGCGGTGGCGATGCCGAAGTCGATGATGCGCGGCAATGCGCGGCCATCGACCTCGTCCACCAGCAGGTTGCCCGGCTTCAGGTCGCGGTGGATCACGCCCTTCTGGTGCGCGTGCTGGACGCCTTCGCAGATGCGGATGAACAGCGCGATGCGTTCGTACAGCGACAGCGCATGCTCATCGCAATAGCGGGTCACCGGGCTGCCGGCGATGAACTCCATCGCGAAGTACGGCGTGCCGTCCGGGGTGGTGTCGGCATCGAAGATCTGGGCGATGGCCGGGTGCCGCATCTGTGCCAGCAACTGGCGCTCCACCTCGAAATAGGCCAGATGGCGCGCGTCCAGCCGCTGTGCGCGCAGCAGCTTCAACGCCACCGTGCGCCGCACCGGCTCCAGTTGCTCGGCGCGATAGACATCGCCCATGCCGCCGCGCCCCAGCAGGGCCTCGATGCGGTAGCGGCCCAGCCGCGCGCCCGGTGGCAAGGCATCGCCCGGCGCAGGCGCAGTTGCGCTGGCTGGCGAGCGCGTCGCCAGCAGTTCGGTACGTTCGCGGTCGTCCTGCGTCATGGTGTCCCCCGTCCGCCCGATTCTACGTCCGCTCCCGGCCCGCGCCAGCGGCTACACTCCTGCAATCCATGAACGCCAACACCAAATCGCACGACACCACCCAGCGCACCCTGCTCAGCGAAGGGCCACCCAGCCCGGCGCGGCGCTCGGCCTGTATGGTGGTGATCCACGGCCAAGGGCTGGGCCAGCGCATCGACATCACCGACGCGCCCTTGATGGTGGGGCGCTCGGACGAGGCGGATTTCGTGATCGCCCACAAAAGCGTGTCGCGCTCGCACTGCCGGATCTGGCGCGACGAAAACCGCTACCTCATCCGCGACCTCGGCGCGACCAATACCACCCGCCTGAACGAGCGCCGCATCGAAGGCGATACCGCGCTGTCCGATGGCGACCAGGTCACCGTGGGCGAAAGCATCCTCAAGTTCATCAGCCAGGACAGCGTGGAAGCGCGCTACCACGAGGAGATCTACCAGCTCGCCACCCATGACGCGCTGACGGAGTTGTACAACCGTCGTCATTTCATCGAGATGGCGGACAAGGAAATCGCCCGCGCGCTGCGCCACCAGCGCCCGCTGGCGCTGTGCATCATCGACGTGGATCTGTTCAAACCGGTCAATGACCGCTACGGCCACGCCTGCGGCGACGAGGTGCTGCGCCAGATCGCCGCGCTGGTGCTTCGCCACGCACGCAGCGAAGACCTGGCCGCGCGCATCGGTGGCGAGGAGTTCGCGCTGCTGCTGCCGGAGTGTGAACTGGACACCGCCCAGGCCTGCGCGGAGCGCCTGCGCGAGGCGGTTGCCGCCGCCGCGTTCCTGCCCGATGGCGAACCACGGCAGATCACGGTCAGCATCGGCGTGGCCGCGCTGGGGCCACGGCATGGGTCGCGCAACAACCTGATGGTCGCCGCCGACAGCGCGCTCTATCGGGCCAAGAGCGAAGGCCGCAACCGTGTCTGCACGGACGCCTGATGCGCGCCGGTCAGCGCGCGCGGTAGCGGGTTTCGACGTAATCGTCGATCAGGGCCACGAACTCATGCGCGATGTTCTCGCCGCGCAATGTGACGGTCTTTTCGCCATCCACGAACACCGGCGCGGACGGTGCTTCGCCGGTGCCGGGCAGCGAGATGCCGATGTTGGCGTGGCGCGATTCGCCCGGCCCGTTCACCACGCAGCCCATCACCGCCAGCGTCATGTTCTCCGCGCCGGGGTGGCTGATCTTCCATTCCGGCATCTTGCCGCGCACATGCTCCTGCACCACCTTCGCCAGTTCCTGGAAGAACTCGCTGGTGGTGCGGCCGCAGCCGGGGCAAGCCGTGACCATCGGCGTGAACGCGCGCAGGCCCATCGTCTGCAGCAGTTCCTGCGCCACGATCACTTCCTGCGTGCGCGATGCGCCCGGCTCCGGCGTCAGCGAAATGCGGATGGTGTCGCCGATGCCTTCCTGCAGCAGCACACCCAGCGCCGCGCTCGAAGCAACGATGCCCTTGCTGCCGATCCCGGCTTCGGTCAAGCCCAGATGCAGGGCGAAGTCACTGCGTTGTGACAGGTCGCGATAGACGGCGACGAGTTCCTGCACGCCGCTGACCTTGGCGCTCAGCACGATGCGCTCGCGCGGCAGGCCGATCTCGACCGCGCGCTGCGCGGAATCCAGCGCGGAGCGGATCAAGGCTTCGCGCATCACCCGCCCTGCATCCCAGGGCTCGGCGCGCTGTGCGTTTTCGTCCATCAAGGTGGCGGCCAGCGCCTGATCCAGCGAACCCCAGTTGGCACCGATGCGTACCGGCTTGCCGTACTGGATGGCGAACTCGATCAACTGTGCAAACTGGCTGTCGCGCTTCTTGCCGAAACCGACATTGCCGGGGTTGATGCGGTATTTCGCCAGCGCCTCGGCGCAAGCCGGCTCGTTCGCCAGCAGGGTGTGGCCGTTGTAGTGGAAGTCGCCAATGATCGGCACGCGAATGCCCATCATGTCGAGCTTCTCGACGATGCGCGGCACGGCGGCGGCGGATTCGGCGTTATTCACCGTCACCCGCACCAGTTCCGACCCTGCGCGCCACAATTCCGCCACCTGCTTGGTGGTGGATGCAACATCGGCGGTGTCGGTATTGGTCATCGACTGCACCACCACCGGCGCGTCGCCGCCGACCTGCACGCCACCGATTTCAACCTGCCGCGTGACGCGGCGCGGCGCGGGGCCGTAACGATGATGATCGGCGCAGGGAGGCAACGGGGCAGGCACGGCATTCATCGGCATATTGTAGGCCGCACGCTGTTGCGCGCGGCGTGCATCAACCGCCAGCGGGCGGATCGGCCGGGCGCACGCTGCCGTTGTCTTCCTGCAATTCCGGCTTGAACGGCACATCCGGCGGCGGTCTTGCAATGGCCGGCTGCTCGTTCACGTCGGGATTGTAGGGCGTGCAGACGGCACCGGGCGGCAGCGCCGACACTGCGCATCGCAACTGCAGCTTGCTGCCGGGAATCGGGATCGCAACCTTCTTGATGCCACGCCGCACCCATTCCTCCAGCAAGGTGCCGTTGGGAATCCAGTATTTGTCGAAGCGCGTGCCCTTGTATTCCAGGCCCGGGCGCTTGAGCCAGGTACCGGCGCGGTCGATGTCGATGCCGCTCTGCTTCGTCCATTCGTCCGGCAGGCGCGTACTGCCGTCGCTGTTGAACAGGCCGGACTTGCCATCGCCACTCTTGCCGCCATTGCCGGTGCCGGCGACATTGCGATCGGATGCGCCCCAGTCATCGCTTTTCGCTGCGCCAGACCAACCGCCGGGAGCCGGCTTCAGGCCGGGGCCGGCACCGCTGCCAACAGTGGTGACACCACGCCCGCTTTCGGTGGCCGCGCGCGCGCCCTGCCCCGCGCCAGCCTTGGCCTGCCCTGCGGCTGGCGCATCGCCATGTGCATTGCCGGCACCGCTGGTGGCACTGCCGGAAGCTGCATTGCCACTGCCCGGTTTGGTGGCAGTCGTAGGGGAACCACCCGGCTTCGGCACGATCGCGCGCGCGCGCAGCTCCGGCGCACGCGCCTGTACCTGCACCTCGCTCACACCCGGCAATGGCCGCTGGCGCAGCGCTTCGGTTGGATCGGGCTGGATCGCATCAACCGGCAACGCGCGCTGCCGCAACTGCGGTTCACGCGGCTGCGGCTGGCGCACTGCAACCTGCCGTTCGGGCAATGCCTGCATGCGCGGGGCTTCCACGTCCACCACTTCGGTCTGTCGCGGCGCGCGTTCGCGCAATTCCGGCAAGGTCGTGCTGCGCTCGCGCGGCGGCGGCAACTGGAAGCTGGCGGGATCGGGCACCCGCACCTCGCTGACCTGCAATTCCTGCGCGGCGTCTTCCACCGGCTGCGGCGCAGGCTCCGGCTGCGCCGCCGCGACTTCGGCACTCGGCGCAGGCACGGGCTGTTCGGCGACATTGGCCGGTTGCGCGGTTGCAGCAGCTTCGGTAGCGGGTGATGGCGATGGCGTCGGCTGGCGCACCGCAGGCGCGGGCGATGCTGCGGATTCGGCACCGGCTGCGGCCAGCGCACCGCCACCTTCTTCGGCGTTGCCGCGCCCGATGAACTCCACCTGCACGGCTTCGTCATCTTCTTCCACCTTCGACAGCGCCACCATGCCCAGATACATCAGCCACAGCAGCAGCGCCACGAGCACCAGATGCATGACGATGTCGAGCACGGTCACGCCAATGCGCAGGCCGCGTTCGTCGCGCGGATCGGGCTCCCAGTTCTGCTGCAACAGGCTGAAGAAGGCCTGCAGCCGGCTCTTTGCGCCGGGCCTGCGCGGGATGGGCCGCAGCGGGCGTTGCACGAACACATCAATCCACGAGGCCGGCCTGGCATGCGCCGCCTGCGCATCAACGCGCGGCATGCCATCGAACCACTGCTGCCAGCCTGCCGGCATGCGCCCGGCATCGTCCAGCCGGCCCGTCTTCAACAACCGCCGCTGATTGAGCGCGGCGATGACGTCATTGGCAGTCGTCACGCGCGCCGGTTCCGATCAGGCCGCGCCGCGCTGCGGCAGGTACGGCGCGCTGCCGGTCGCGTGGTCGGTGGCATCGCGCACCGCCGTCACCCCGGGCACCTTCTCCATCAGGGTCTTTTCGATGCCCTGCTTCAGGGTGACATCGGCCATGCCGCAGCCGTGGCAGCCACCACCGAAGCGCAGCACCACCACGCCATCGGCGGTCACTTCCTGCAGGCTGACGTGGCCGCGATGCTGGGCCAATTGCGGATTGATTTCCTGCTCGATCAGCCAGCGCACGCGCTCCACCAGTGAAGCGGTCTCGCCCGGTGCCGAACCCTTGATCTTCGGCGCACGGATCTGCAACTGGCCGCCGGTGGCCTGGGTGGCGTAGTCGATTTCCGCGCCATCCAGATAGGGCACGCTGGCAGCATCCAGCCACAGGGTGAAGCCTTCGCAGTCGATGGCCCATTCGTCACCGGCCAACTCCGCACTTTCGGCAAACTCCAGCCGCACGTCCGCACGCGGCGTGCCCGGATCGTTCGCAGCCAGCCGCACGCCAAGGCCGGGGATGGCCTCGCGCTCGATCAACTTGCGGAAATGCGTCTGCGCGGCTTCGGAAATCTGGATCATGCGGCTATTCTAGCCACGCGGCCGCGCGCTGCGTCGCCACCATTGCGCTGCCCAACGCAGGCGATGCCTGCGGTTCATCCCCCGCAGGAGAAATCCGATGTCCGACCTGATCCCGCTTGCCCAAGCGCACTGCATCGCCCGCCGCGGCCACGAACACCGCCTGAGCGAGGCCAGCATTCGTGAACTGCTGCCGCAGCTGCCGGGCTGGGAGCTGGTCGAGAACGGCCACGCACTCAGCAGGACCTTCAGCTTCCCCGACTACTACCGCACGATGTCGTTCGTGAACGCACTGGCGCACGTCGCCAACGCCGAGAACCACCACCCCGACCTGTCCGTCCACTACGACCGCTGCGTGGTGCGCTTTTCCACCCACGACGTCGGCGGGCTGTCCGAAAACGACTTCATCTGCGCGGCGAAGGCGGATTTGCTGGCGGGTTGAAAACCGGGGACGCGCCACCGGTTCGCATTGCCCGACACGCCGTGAATCCATCCATGGAGGCTTCTCGGCGACATCCGTGTCGCCGAGAGTCGGTCAACGCAAACCGACGGCACGTCCTGATGGTTCGTCAACCCAACCGATCCAGCACGTCCACCAATTCCGGTGCCAGCGGCGCATTGAGGACATACGGTGCCTTGCCGCCGTCCAGCTCGAACGCAAGCGACGAGGCATGCAGGAACAGCCGCTTCAGCCCGGCCTGTTCGCGCAGGCGCTTGTTGGCGGCTTCATTGCCGTATTTGTCGTCGCCGGCCACCGGATGGCCGATGTGCTGGGCATGGACGCGGATCTGGTGGGTGCGCCCGGTTTCGATGCGGACTTCGCAATAGCTCTGCCCGCCGCGCCGCTCCAGCACCCGGAAGTGGCTGAGGGACGGTTTGCCGGCATCACTGACCTGCACATGCCGTTCGCCGCCCTGGCGCAAGCCGACGTGCAAGGGCGCATCGACGCTCATGACACCATCCGGCATGCGCCCGGCCAGCAGCGCCAGATAGCGTTTTTCGATGCCTGATCCATGATCTTCGCGTAACAATCGCTGAAGTTCGGTCAAGGCCGAGCGCTTCTTGGCAATCACCAGCAGGCCGGAGGTGTCGCGATCCAGCCGGTGTACCAGCTCCAACGTCTCCTTCGGGCGCAGGGCGCGCAGGGATTCAATCGCGCCGTGGCTGATCCCGCTGCCACCGTGGCTGGCAAGGCCGGAGGGCTTGTTGAGCGCCAGCAGGCGGGCGTCCTCGAACACGATGGCCGCTTCCAGCGCCGCCAGCAGCCCTTTGGGCGGTGGTGATTTGTTGCCATCTTCGTCGATATTGAGGCGAACAGGCGGAATCCTGACCTCATCGCCCGCTTCCAGCTTGCGCTCGGCCTTGGCCCGACCGCCGTTGACCCGCACCTGCCCGCTGCGCACCAGCTTGTACACCAGCGAGCGCGGCGCGCCTTTCAACTGGCCCAGCAGGAAGTTGTCCAGCCGCTGGCCGGCACGGTCATCCGGCACCTTGACGGTGCGGGCGGCGGACGAAGTCGGCTCGGGCTGTCTCAGGGACATGTGATCTGGTACACTCGGGGGGCGATGTAAGGGTTTGATTTCGCAGGAAGTGTCGGGTGGCTTGCCGCCCATCCAGCCGAAAGCTGGCCTGCCTGACGAGCCCCGCCGCAGTGTCGTTGCCACCGCCCTCGGGGCGGCCATGTTAACGGCTGCGCGGCAAGCCCGCCCATCGCCGGCCCCTGCGGTCGTGACGACACCCGCTGAACAACGCCCCGCGCGACGCGCCCCGACCCACAAGGCACGGGCGGCGGTCGCCGGCCCTGCAACACGACAAGCAACAAGCGCTCCCGCGGCCCGCCGTGGTGTTGTAGCGCTGGAACACTAGAGGCGACCGGCGCGCCATGCGCAGCCGGGCGCTTGCGGTATCCAGAGGCGAAACGCCCGGCGTTCCGCGTGTGAAGACGCGCGAGGAACGCACCAATGAAGCGAATGCTCATCAATGCCACGCAGGCGGAAGAACTGCGCGTGGCGATCGTTGACGGCCAGAACCTGTACGACATCGACATCGAACAGCCGTCCAGGGAAAACAAGAAGTCCAACATCTACAAGGGCCGCATCACCCGGCTGGAACCATCGCTGGAAGCGGCCTTCGTCGAATACGGCGCGGATCGCCACGGCTTTTTGCCGCTGAAGGAAATCTCCCGCGACTACTTCCAGGCCGGCGTTGACCCGAACAAGGGCAGCATCCGCGAACTGCTGCGCGAAGGCCAGGAAGTGGTGGTGCAGGTGGACAAGGAGGAGCGCGGCAACAAGGGCGCGGCCCTGACCACGTTCATCTCGCTGGCCGGCCGTTACATGGTGCTGATGCCGAACTCGCCGACCGCCGGCGGCGTCTCGCGCCGGATCGAGGGCGACGACCGCGCCGAGCTGAAGCGGGCGATGGACGCGCTGAACATCCCCGACGACATGGGCGTCATCATCCGCACCGCCGGCGTGGGCCGCGACGCGGAAGAACTGCAGTGGGACCTGGACTACCTGCTGTCGATCTGGCGCGCCATCGCCGACGCCGCGCTGACCAAGCCCGCGCCGTTCCTGATCTACCAGGAGTCGCGCCTGATCGTGCGCGCCCTGCGCGACTACATGCGCAGCGACATCGGCGAAATCCTGGTCGATACCCCGGAGATGTATGCCGAGGCGCTGGAGTTCGTCGAACAGGTGATGCCGCACAACAAGCGCAAGCTGAAGCACTACACCGACGACACCCCACTGTTCAACCGCTTCCAGATCGAATCGCAGATCGAGTCCGCGTACGAGCGCACCGTGCGCCTGCCATCCGGCGGCGCGCTGGTGATCGACCAGACCGAAGCGCTGACCGCCATCGACGTGAACTCGGCGCGCGCCACCAAGGGCGGCGACATCGAGGAAACCGCGTTCAACACCAATCTTGAAGCGGCGGAAGAAGTCGCCCGCCAGTTGCGCCTGCGCGACCTTGGCGGGCTGGTGGTGATCGACTTCATCGACATGTCGAGCAACAAGCATCAGCGCGACGTGGAGAACAAGCTGCAGAACGCGCTGAAGTACGACCGCGCGCGCGTGCAGATTGGCCGCATCAGCCGCTTTGGCCTGCTGGAAATGAGCCGCCAGCGCCTGCGCAACAGCCTGGGCGAGGCCAGCCAGATCGTCTGCCCGCGCTGCGAAGGCCATGGCCGCATGCGCAGCATCGAATCGCTGAGCCTGTCGATCATCCGCGTTGCCGAAGAACACGCGATGAAGGACAACACCGGGCAGGTGCTGGTGCAGGTGCCGGTGGAAATCGCCAACTTCCTGCTCAACGAAAAGCGCAGCGCACTGCGCGAGATCGAAGCGCGCCACGACGCGCCCATCGTGATCGTTGCGGATGAGCAGTTGCACACCCCGCACTACGAAGTCACGCGCATCCGCGAAAACGAGATGGGCGAAGAGACCGCCAAGCCCAGCTACCAGCGCGGCACCCCGCGCAAGCTGGCGACGATTGCGCTGACCAAGGCCCAGCTCAACATCCCGCCGCCGCCGGCAGTGACCAAGGTCAAGCCGGCCCAGCCCGCGCCGCTGCGCGAGCCCAGGCCGATGCCGGAAGAGCGCCAGCCCGCACCGGTCGTCGCACAGGTGCCTGCACCGCAGCCGGTGCCGACCAACGGTGGCGTGATCGGCTGGCTGCGCGGCCTGTTCGGCGGCAGCACTGCCATCGCCACACCGGTGCCTGCGACCCAGCCCGCGCAGCATGGTGGCAACGGGCGTCGCGATGAGCGCGGCAACCGCCGCAATGATCGCGATGGCCGTGGCGGTCGCGACAACAACAAGCGCGATGAAAGCAGGCGCGACGACAACCGCCGCGACAACCGCAACGGCGGCAAGCCGCAGGGCGAGCATCAGAAGCAGCAGGCACAGCCGCAACAGCAGAACCAGAAGCAGCGCGGCGACAACAAGCAGCAGAAGCAGGACAAGCCGCAGCAACAGCAGCCGCAACAACAGAAGCAGCCGCAACAGCAAAAGCCGCAGCAGCCGCGTCAGGACAAGCCGCAGCCGCCGAAGCAGGCCGTCGCCATTGCCGAGATCGAAGCCGAAGCCACGTCGCTGACGCCAGACATCGCAGTGCCGCAAGCCACGCAGCCGCAGCCCGCAGCGATGCCGCAGGCCGTTGCCGAAGCCGCGCAGATCGACGATACAGACGCCATCGCCAATGGCGATGAAAACGGCGAAGGCGGCAGCAAGCGCCGTCGCGGCCGTCGTGGTGGCCGCCGTCGTCGTCGTGGTGCCGGCGAAGCCGCCGTTGGCGATGAGGCGATGCTGGATCAGGACGGCGCGCTGGACGAAGTGCTGGCCACCGACGCCGCGCAGCCGGAGTTCGACTTCGACGACATCCAGCCTGCCGCGCCGGTTGTCGCTGCGGCTCCGGTTGCAGCCGCACCGGCAGCGAGTGAAGCGGAGATCGTGGATTCCGCCACGCAAATCGTAGCGGATGCCATCGCCCCGATCACCCGCGTTGCAGCGCCGGTCGCCGAACCCGTTGCCGAACTGCCGCCGGTCGATGCAGCAACCGCGACCGCTTCGGTGGAAACTGCTGCCATCGAACACATCGCCTCCGAAACCACGCCCGCCGTGGTGGACGCCGTGGTCATCACCCCGACCGTGGTTGAGCATGTGGCCATCGAGCCAACCGTCATCGAACCTGTCGTGGTTGAGCAGGTGGTCATCGAACCGGTTGCCGCCGTTGAACAGGCTGCGATTGCACGGCCTGCCATCGCAACCTCGGCGGTTGCCGCCCTGACTGCCGACCCGGAAGCGCGACTGCGTGCGGAGCAGTTGCGCGACCTGTTCCTGAGCGCACGCAGCGAAACCGCCGACGCGCCCGCGAACGAGGCCGAACGCAACGCCTGATGCGGGTCACGCCCGCGTGCGCCGTCAATGCACGGCGTGCGCGGGATCGCCCAGCCCGTGCTGGCTGACCAGCCGCGCCAGCGAAATGGCGTCGCGGATGCCGAGCTTGTCGAACAGGCGCGCCTTGTGGGTGTTCACGGTCTTGGCGCTCAGGCTCAGGCGCTTGGCGATGGCTTCCTGCCGCAGCCCCTGGTTGAGCAGCAGCGCGATTTCAAGCTCGCGCGGGGTCAGCGTGTCGAACGGCGAATCCTTGCTGCCCTGCAAGCCCGACAGCGCCATGCCCTGCGCCACCGCGCTTGCCAGATATTTCCTGCCGCGCGCCACCTCGCGCACCGCGCGCAACAGTTCGGAGGCATCGCAGGCCTTGCCGACATAACCGGAGGCACCGGCTTCCAGCAGGCGACGCGGCATCGGCCCGTCTTCCAGCACTGACACCGCCACCACCCGGCTGCCGTAATTGCCGCGCACCACGCGTTCGGTCAATTCCAGCCCGCTCAGCCCCGGCAGGTGCAGGTCACACAGCACCACGTCCGGCTTGAGCTTGCGGATCAGCGGCAACGCATCTTCGGCACTTTCGGCTTCGCCCACCACTTCGATATCGGCCTCGCCACCCAGAATCAGGCGAAACCCGGTGCGCACCAGCGCGTGGTCATCCACGATGAAAACCCGGATCGGCATTGCAGGCTCCCCGTTGCACGATGGGGACACGCTACCTGCCGGTACCGGCCCCGACCAGCAGGGTATGCCGCGATGATGGGTAGGAAAAGTCCTACCCGGGTAGAAGTGGCGGAGAGAGTGGGATTCGAACCCACGGATGGTTTGACCCATCGCCGGTTTTCAAGACCGGTGCCTTAAACCGCTCGGCCATCTCTCCGTAGTGTGGATTTTCGCACGAGTCGATGAGTTCGACACATCGGCAGGATTGCCGATGTGGACAGCCGAAGGCTGCCCCGCGCATTGCGCGGGGTGAGGCCCATGGATGGGCCGAATCCATCTCACCGCTTCCGCCACCCCTCATCCGCCTTCGGCACCTTCTCCCCGCCATGCGGGGAGAAGGTGAGCATGCATGCACGCAACTGGCAGCGCATTGAGGGGTACCTACTCCCCGCCATGCGGGGAGTAGGAAAGCCTTAGGGAAGGTCTGAACAAGCCGTCATTCCGGCGAAAGCCGGCTGCTTCTGACAAACGAATGTTTGTCCGAAGCAGCCGGCTTTCGCCGGAATGACGGCTTGTTCAGACCTTCCCTAAGGCTTTCCTACTCCCCGCATGGCGGGGA
>NZ_JASGED010000107.1:0-16244 GCF_047606765.1 Thermomonas sp.
GCAGTCTTCTTGCGGGCACTCTCCAGCAGCGGAAGGATCGTCTCGAACTGCTCGCGGCTGATGTCACTGGGATAGGGATGTCTCATCCCTATAGCATCAGGGATGAGAAAGACTTTGAACAGGCTCTCAGGTGCATGTAGAACGAGAACAGGCCGAACAGATTCCACAGCAGCGCCAACACGGCGACCAGCCAGAACCACGGCGCGGGTTTGCCTGCACGCATCGCACTCACCCCTTCGGTTGGAATGGTCGCAGCCTACGCCGTTCCGGTATCTCGCGCACGCGGCGACACCGTGAGCTTCAGAGCCCCGCTTCCTTTTGATGCCGAATGGCAAGGATGGTCACGGCGTCATTGTCGATCCGATAACGCGCCACATAACCACTCTCTCCGAAGTCGATCAGCCATTCCCGATAATGTTCGGGTGATCCATCAACAAGCCGGCCCATGTGCGGGTGCATGCCAAGGACTTTGAGGCCCTGCTGGAGTGCTTCACCGGCTCGGCGCGCAGCGTTGGCATTCTTGGGGCGGAGGAAGTCACGCAGGCGTTGCATGTCCCGGATCGCGGTCGCCGCAAGGATTACTTTCACTTGTGGCATGCGGGCGCGGGCAACTCATTTTCAGTTCCCCAGCTCGCAAGCCATTCATCGACCTCTTCGGCGGTGAGATGCAGACCCGTGCGCTGGTATTCCTCCCATGCGCGCAGCGTGTCCTGCCGGAATGCTTCGCGCCGCTCTTCGCGCTCGACGTATTGTGCAATCGCTTCGCGCATGATCCAGTGC
This sequence comes from Thermomonas sp., assembly GCF_047606765.1. Lineage (GTDB taxonomy): Bacteria > Pseudomonadota > Gammaproteobacteria > Xanthomonadales > Xanthomonadaceae > Thermomonas. The sequence continues at coordinate 781 of NZ_JASGED010000107.1, forward strand.
GATGACCGGCGACGAGCATCGGCAAGATGCTGGATGCGGCCTTTCAAGTCATCGTCCAGCTTGATCGACGTTGCAGATGCCATGGCAACCTCTTTTGCTACCAGGTAATACCTTTCGCTACCTTATGGCGTTTGTGGCTGACTGTCCACAACTCAACAGTCACACTCACATCCATCTTCACGCAAAAGGCTCACAACCACCCCTTTTGCCGCGCAAGGCGATACGCCTCGATCCGGTTGCCGACGCCGAGTTTGCCGATGGCCTCGGACAGGTAGTTGCGCACGGTGCCGTGGGACAGGTTGAGCTGCGCGGCGATTTCGTTGGCAGAAAGCCCCTCGCCTGCCAGCCGCAGTGCCTGCCGTTCGCGGTCATTGAGCGGATCGGCTTCACCCCATGCTTCCAGTGCCAGTTGCGGATCGATGGCACGACCGCCGCGATGCACCTTGCGCAGGGCATCCGCCAGTTGTTCGGCGGGCGCGTCCTTGAGCAGATAACCGGACACGCCGGCGTCCAGCGCGCGGCGCAAGAAACCACTGCGGGCAAACGTGGTGACGATGACCACCTTCACCGGCAGTTCGTGGCGCTGGATGCGCTGGGCCAGTTCGATGCCGGTCAGGCCCGGCATTTCGATGTCGGTGACCAGAAGATCAGGTTTCAGGCGTTGCAGTTCGCGCCATGCGGCTTCGCCATCGGCAGCTGCGCCCACCACCTCGATGTCGGATTCCATGCCCAGCAGCGCGGCCAGCGCGCCGCGCAGCATGGCCTGGTCTTCGGCGAGCAGGACGCGAATCATGGCGTGGGACGTTAGCAGATCGAGAGGCCTGACCGCCCCTCATCCGCCTTCGGCACCTTCTCCCCGCAAGCGGGGAGAAGGAACAGCGGGGACATGCTCAATCATGCAAGACATCATCATTCACCGCCAACGGCACCCGCGCCTCGATGCGCGTGCCTGCACCGCGCTGGCTGTCGATGCGCAGGCGACCGCCCAGCGCTTCGATGCGTTCGCGCATGCCGGACAGGCCATTGCCGGGCGCGATGGCACTGCCACGGCCATCGTCCTGCACCTGCAACACCGCTTCGCCGTTTTCGATACCGAAACCGGCCTCTGCGCGCTGCGCACGCGCGTGGCGCTGGATGTTGGTGGCGGCTTCGCGCACGCACATCGCCAGTGCGTTCTCCGCCTGCGCAGGCAACACGGCGGCAGAGAAATCGTCATCAAGGCGATAGTCGAAGCTGACGCCGTCGGTTTCCAGCAGCAGCTTGGCCGATGCCAGTTCCGCTGCGATGCCGGCAGCGCGGATGCCACTGACCGCGCCGCGCACCTGCGCCAGCGCATCGCGTGCCACCCGGCTGACTTCGGCAATTTCGCCGCGTGCGGCATCGGCATCGCGCTCCAGCAGGCGTGCGGCAAGATCCGACTTCAACGCCACCATCGACAGCGTATGCCCAAGCAGGTCATGCAGGTCGCGGCCGATGCGTTCGCGTTCGGCCAGTGCAGCCAGCCGCCGCACTTCATCGTGCGAGAGCTTGAGCGCTGCTTCGCGTTCCAGGCCCATGCGCTCGACCATGACCAGCAAGCCGATGATCGCGGTGACGATCGGCATCCAGATCACGGACTGCCACGGATAGCCGATGTAGCCCGCATACGCGACCAACGCCGCGTTCACCACGGCCAGCAATCCGATGTAGCGCGGCATGGAGCGCTGCTGCAGCATCACGCAGCCGAACACGAAATAGCTCAGGCCGGAGGGATACCACGGCAACAGCGCGAGGCACAGCAGCACCATGCACAAGGCGGCACGATGCGCGCGCCGTGGCGATGCCATCACGCTGACCGTGTACAGCCACAGGAACAGCGGATACGAGAACAGGGTCAGCAGCACCCAGCGCAGAGTGAAGCCGTAGATGCCGTCGGACAGTAGCGGCGTCAGGAATACCCACACCGACCACACCAGATGCACGAAATGCGTCCACAGCGGGCGGCCCAGCCGCATTTCACCGGCAGCCAGCGAATCGGGCGCGGGCTGCAACCAGCGTGGCAATGAGGAAGGTTTCACGAAGCAGACCTTTGGCGATGTGCGCGGATCATGGCATGGCTCACTCCGCAGCCGACAGCCGGCGCTGCGCCAGCAGGAAGAACACGGCGGTGAACGCGGCCAGCACCAGCAGATGGATGGCGAGTGCGCCGCCCTGGTCGTAACCCACCACCTTCAGCGCGAGCTGGCCGAGGTGATAGGCCGGCCATGCCACAGCCTGTTTTCCGATCACGCTGGGCAGCATGGCCAGCGGCAGCCACAGCCCGGACAGGAAGGCCATCGGCAGGTACAACACATTGAGCAGGGCCGGTGCGGCATTGCCGCCCACCAGCGTGCCGATGTACATGCCGATGGCGGCAAACGGCATCACGCCCAGCACATTGACCACGAACAGCACTGCCCATTGCGAAGGCCGCAGCGACACGCCGCCGATGCCTGCGGCAATCCCGGCTAGCACCAGCGAGATGATCGCGGCAAACAGCATCGCCATCACCATCTTTGCCAGCAGCGCCGCACCCGGCGGCACCGGCAGCACGCGCTTCAAGCGCATGAAGCCGCGCTCGCGATCCACGGCAATGATCGCGCCGAAGCCGAACAGCGCGGCACCGATCACGCCGAACACGCCATAGGTCGCCAGAAAATATTCGGCGGCTGCGCCATTGTCCTTGTTCAACACCACCCCGAACAGCAGGTAGAACATCGCCGGGAACGCGATCACCGGGAGGCAGAACGACGGTTCGCGCAGCATGCGCAGGAACTCGCACTTCGCCTCCAGCACGTAGCTGCGCAGCAACGAATGACGATGTTCGGAAACGATGGTAGCCATCACGCGGCCTCCTGCTGGTCGTTGCGGGTGAGTTCGATAAAGGCATCGGCAAGGCCGGCGCGTTGCACTTCCAGATCGTGCAACTGCGCATCTGCATCCAGCAGGCGGCGCACGACGTTTTCTGCGTTGTCAGCCACGATGCGCAGCACATCGCCATCACGCTGTGCCTGCCGCACGCCGGGCCACTGCGCCACGGCATCGGCAGGAAGCGTACACACGCAGCGGATGCGACGCTGCGCGACATGCGCACGGATCGCCGCCACGCTGCCTTCGGCCACCATGCGGCCACGGTCGATCACTGCCACATGGTCAGACAGCGCTTCGGCTTCCTCCAAGTAATGCGTGGTGAGCAGCACCGCACTGCCATCGGCGACCAGTTCGCGCAGCGCCTTCCAGATACCCTGCCGCGCATCGATATCCAGGCCCGTAGTCGGCTCGTCCAGGCACAGCAGGCGTGGCCTGCCGCAGATGGCGAGTGCGAACTGCACGCGCCGCTGCTGGCCACCAGACAGCGCCTTGTACTGGCGCTCCATCAGGCCATCCAGCCCTGCCAGCGCCACGCAATCGGCAACACTGCGCGGATTCGGGTAATAGCTGCGCACCAGCGCCAGCACCTCGCCCACCTTCAAACGGTCGGGAATACCGGCCGATTGCAGCATCGCGCCAGTGCCGATGCGCGCCACGCGTGAGCCGGGTGACTGGCCGAACACTTCGGCCACGCCTGCATCGGCTTCAAGCAGGCCCAGCAGCAATCCGACCGCCGTGGTCTTGCCGGCGCCGTTTGCGCCCAACAGCGAGGTCACCTGCCCCGCACGCAGCGACAGATCCAGTCCATCCAGCGCCTGCGTCTTGCCGTAGCGCTTGCGCACGCCCTGCAACCGCGCGACCACGTTGTGCCCGTTTCCTTGCATGGCGGCCATTCCTCTTGTGGATGGCGGCATCTTCGGCATCGGACGCCGTTTGTGACATTTGCTGGCGTCAGACGAATCACATGACAACCATCACCTGATCGACACGGGCGATGCCGGTAGCCTGCTCGCACATCGCAAACGTGACGGCCATCGTCATGTAAAGTATGCTTGACACCATCACCCGCATGCGTGATGGTGGCAACCAGTTCCCGACTTCCCAATCGCATCGATGAATACCAACGCCGACCTGCTCAAATCGCTGAAGATCGACCGCAACGCCCCGCCGCCGCCTTCGCGCAAAGGCTTGTGGATCGGGCTGGGCATCGCTGCCGCCGTGCTGCTGCTCGTTGGCATCGGCTGGAAGCTGCTGGGCGGCGACAAGGCCACGCAGGTGCAAACCGCCACGGCGGTATCGCTGGCGAGTGGCGATGCCAGTGCATCGGTGCTGGACGCCAGCGGCTACATCGTCGCCCGACGCATGGCAACGGTCTCGGCCAAGGTGCCGGGCAAGGTGCGCGAGGTATTGATCGAGGAAGGCCAGCGCGTGGAGGCAGGCCAGGTGATTGCAACGCTTGATCCCATCGATGCACAGCAGCAGCGCGCACTGTCCGCCTCGCAATTGGCTGCCGCGCGCAGCCAGGCCATCGGCGTGCAGGCACAGTTGAAGGAAGCCGAAGCCAATGCCGCGCGGCTGTCCACGCTGGTTGCGCAGAAGCTGGTGTCACGCGCGCAGTACGAGCAGGCGGTCGCAAGCCGCGATGCCCTGCGCGCGCAGCTCGCCACCGCACAGCGCAATGCCGAGGTCGCGTCCGATGGCCTGCGCATCGCCGCGCAGGGCGTGGACAACACCATCGTGCGTGCGCCGTTCGCGGGCGTGGTGATCGCCAAGGCCGCGCAGCCGGGCGAGATCGTTTCGCCGATGGCGGCAGGTGGCGGCTACACCCGCACCGGCATCGGCACGATCGTTGACATGGATTCGCTGGAGGTCGAAGTCGATGTAGGCGAGGCCTACATCGGCCGCGTGCAGCCGAAGATGCCGGTGCAGGCCACGCTCAATTCGTATCCGGACTGGAAGATTCCGGCGGAGGTCATCGCCATCATCCCCACCGCCGATCGCGGCAAGGCCACGGTGAAGGTGCGCGTGGCGCTGAAGCAGAAGGACGCGCGCATCGTGCCCGACATGGGCGTGACCGTGAGCTTCCTTGAAAAAGCACCGGAGGCAGATGCAGAACCGAAGCGCGGCGTGCGCGTGCCGGCGGCTGCGCTGGTGCAGCGCGACGGTGGCGATGCCGTGTTCGTGGTCGGCAGCGAGGACACGGTGGAACTGCGCAAGGTGCAGGCCGGTGGCACGCTGGGCGATGACCGCGAAGTGACATCCGGTCTTGCGCCGGGCGAGACGGTGGTGGTGTCGCCACCTGCCGGGCTGGCCGAAGGCGCGAAGGTGCAAACGGCAACCAGCGAATGAACAATCCGTGATCCATTTGGAAACAAACAATTTGTAGAAGCCGAGCTTGCTCGGCTTTGGGCAACGACACAGGCCAGCGGAGCAAGCTCCGCCGCTACAGGCACGGCGCACTACACATAAAGGAACTCGCATGTCCGCACTCGTCAGCATCCGCAACCTCACCAAGACCTACCAGCGCGGGCCCGAGAAGGTCGAAGTGCTGCACGGCATCGATCTGGACATTGCGCAGGGCGACTTCGTTGCGCTGATGGGGCCGTCCGGTTCCGGCAAGACCACCCTGCTCAACCTGATCGGCGGACTGGACTCGCCCAGCTCCGGCAGCATCGAAGTGGCCGGCCAGCGCATCGATCAGCTTGGCGGCGGCAAGCTTTCGCACTGGCGCAGCCAGAACGTGGGCTACGTGTTCCAGTTCTACAACCTGATGCCGGCACTGAGCGCGCAGAAGAACGTGGAGCTTCCGCTGCTGCTCACCAATCTGTCCGGTGCGCAGCGCAAGCAGAATGCACAGATCGCACTGCAACTGGTGGGCCTTGCGGATCGCGTTTCGCACAAGCCGGCGGAACTCTCCGGTGGCCAGCAGCAGCGCGTCGCCATCGCCCGTGCCATCGTCTCCGACCCCACCTTGCTGATCTGCGACGAACCCACCGGCGATCTTGACCGCCAATCCGCCGAGGACATCCTTGGCCTCTTGCAGGAACTCAACCGCACGCACGGCAAGACGATCGTCATGGTCACCCACGACCCGAAGGCCGCCGAGTACGCCAGCCACACCCTGCATCTGGACAAGGGTGTGCTGGTAGAAACGCAGGCGCACGCGGCCTGACTGATTGCCCCTCTCCCTCCGGGGGAGGGGTTGGGGTGAGGGTTCGGACACCGACGAACCTCCATTCCGCACCGAACCCTCATCCGGCGCTCCGCGCCACCTTCTCCCGGAGGGAGAAGGAACAGCTGGAGACACCATGAAATACTTCCACCTCATCTGGGCCGCACTGTTCCGGCGCAAGACCCGCACCTTGCTGACGCTGGCGTCGATCCTTGCCGCGTTTTTGCTGTTCGGCCTGCTGGACGGCATCCGTACCACGTTCGCCCAGTTGGGCCAGAACGCCGACGGCGCACAACGGTTGCAGACTTCGTCGAAGCTGTCCTTCATCGAAACCCTGCCGCTGTCGCTGGAAGCGCGCATCAAGCGCGTGGACAACATCGAAGCGGTGACCTACGCCAACTGGTTCGGTGGCGCCTACCAGAATCCGCGCAACCAGATCTTCTCCTTCGCGGTGGCACCCAACTATCTCGAGTTGTATCCGGAGATTCTTGTGGAGCCGGCGCAGCTTGCAGCGTGGAAGAACACCCGCACCGGCATCCTGGTCGGCGAGGCGACGATGAAACGCTTCGGCTGGAAGGTGGGCCAGAAGATCCCGCTGCAATCGACCATCTTCCCCAACAGCGACGGCACCCTGAACTGGGCGTTCGACATCGTCGGCACGATCGGGACGAAGGACGGCAAGCAGGGCGGTTTCACCGACGCGCTGATCCTGTTGCACTACAAGTACTTCGAGGAATCCACGCCCTATGTCGATGGCGACGTGGGCTGGTACATCAGCCGCGTGTCCGACGTGCGCCGCAGCGACGCGGCGGCCAAGGCCATCGATGCACTGTCGGCCAACTCGCCGCACGAAACCAAGACCATGAACGAGCAGGCGGCATTCGCCTCGCAACTCAAGCAGATGGCCGACGTTGGCCTGATCGTGGGCTCGATCATGGGTGCGGTGTTCTTCACCCTGCTGCTGCTCACCGGCAACACGATGGCGCAGGCGGTGCGCGAGCGCACATCGGAACTGGCCGTGCTCAAGACGATTGGCTTTACCAGCACGTCGGTGCTGGGCATGGTGCTGGCCGAATCGGTGCTGCTGGTGCTGATTGGCGGCGTGCTGGGGCTGGGACTGGCAGCGGTGCTTGCGCCCATCGTCAGCGGCGCCAGCAACGGCGCGATCAATCTGCCGGCCATCGGCTGGCGCAGCTGGTCGCTGGGGCTGGCGTTGATGGCGGGCATCGGCCTGCTGGTGGGCGCGCTGCCTGCGATCCGTGCGATGCGCCTGAACATCGTCGATGCACTGGCCGGACGCTGAGGGAGAACACACATGAAGAAGATCAAATCCTTCCTGCGCGGCTTCGGCCTGTTCCTGCTGCTGGCGGTGTTCCTGATTGCATGGATCGCGTTGCCGTGGCCGGCGCTGCTGGGTGCTGCAGTGTTGTTCGCACTGTGGATGATGCTGACCCGTAGCGGGCGACAGGCCACATCCGTGACGCAAGTCGGCATCAGCACGCTGGCGCAGCGCATCGGCGCATCGTCAGTGGTGGTGGTGGGCATCGCCGGCGTGGTCGGCGTGCTGGTGGCGCTGCTGGCAATGAGCGAAGGCTATCGCCACACCGTCAACAGCAGCGGCAGCGAGGACGTTGCCATCGTGCTGCGCGGCGGTTCGTCGGCGGAACTCACCTCGGTGCTGTCGCGCGAGCAGATCACCGCCATCGAACGCGCACCGCAGGTGGCACGCGACGCACAGGGCAAGCCACTGGCATCCCCGGAACTGGTGGTCGCCGCCAACCTGCCACGCCACGACGGCGAGGAAGGCAGCGCCACGCTACGCGGCGTGGGCGAGATGGCATTCGCGGTGCGACCGCAGCTGAAGCTGGTCGATGGTCGCCGCTTCGAACCCGGCCGGCGCGAGCTGGTGGTGGGTACCGGCGCGCAGCGCCAGTTCTCCGGCCTGACGGTGGGCAAGCAGGTGCGGCTGGGCAACCAGCCGTGGACGGTGGTGGGCGTGTTCGATTCGCCTGGCTCCACTGCATCGGAAATATGGGCCGACGCCGACGTGGTGGCCACGACCTACCGCCGTGGCAGCAGCCGTGCTGCGGTGTACGCGAAGTTGAATAGTGCGAAGGACTTCAATGCCTTCAAGGCCACGCTGGCCACCGACCCGCGCCTGCAGGTGGAAGCCGATACCACGCTGGGTTACTTCGGCAAGCAGTCCGAACAACTCACCAACATCCTGCGCATCATCGGCATCGTGGTTGGCAGCATCATGGCGATCGGTGCGATCTTCGGCGCGCTCAACACCATGTTCGCCACCGTCGCCGCGCGTGCGCGCGAAATCGCCACCCTGCGCGCGATTGGTTTTCGCGGCATGCCGGTGGTGATCGCGGTGATGCTGGAAACGATGCTGCTGGCGCTGCTCGGCGGCGCGCTGGGCGGGCTGATCGCGTGGCTGGTGTTCAACGGCTACAGCGCATCCACGATTGCGGGCGGCGTGTCCAGCATGAGCTTCCAGTTCAAGGTCGGCCCTGCGCTGCTGTGGGAAGGCCTGAAGTGGGCGCTGGCCATCGGCTTCATCGGCGGCTTGTTCCCCGCCTTGCGCGCGGCCAGCCTGCCGGTCACCGACGCCCTGCGCTCTGCCTGAGTCGTCGCGGGGCTGTTATTGCAGCAGTCCCGCTTCGCGCAACGCGGCTTCCAGTTTCGGCTGGTGGGCGGCATCCAGTTTGGTCAACGGCAGGCGCAGCGCACCGCCGCACAGGCCAAGACGCGCCATCGCCCATTTCACCGGAATGGGATTGGCTTCGACGAACAACTGCTTGTGCAGCGACAGCAGGCGGAACTGGATCTGCAGCGCGCACTGCACGTCACCCGCCAGCGCTGCCACGCACAGTTCGTGCATCGCGCGCGGCGCAAGGTTGGCAGTCACGCTGACGTTGCCGTGACCGCCGCAGAGCATCAGCGCAACGGCGGTGGCGTCATCGCCGGAATACACCGCGAAACCTTCCGGCATGTCGCGGATCAGCCACTGCGCGCGTTCGATGTTGCCGGTGGCTTCCTTGATGCCCACGATGCCCGGCACCTGCGCCAGCCGCAGCACGGTGTCGTGCTGCATGTCGGCCACGCTGCGGCCCGGCACGTTGTAAAGCACGATGGGCAGGTCGCCGGTGGCTTCGGCAATCGCACGGAAATGGCGGTACTGCCCTTCCTGCCCCGGCTTGTTGTAGTACGGCACCACCTGCAACTGGCTGCTGGCACCGACCTCGCGCGCATAGCGCGCCAGCGCGATGGCTTCCGTGGTGGAATTACCGCCGCAGCCGGCCATCACCGGCACCCGGCCCGCCGCCTGCTCCACCGCGATGCGGATGATGTCGCAGTGTTCCTCCACGTTCACCGTCGGCGATTCGCCGGTGGTGCCGACCACGCCTATGCAGTCGGTGCCTTCGGCGATGTGCCAGTCGATCAGCCTGCGCAGTGCATCGTGATCGACGCTGCCATCGGCATGCATGGGAGTGACAAGCGCAACGATGCTGCCGCGCAGGGGAGCGGGAACGGACGCCATGTGCGAACCATTGGATGTGGGGAACGCCGATTCTAGCGATGCCGCGCGCCTGCCGCCCTGACGGAACGGCATGCCTGCATGGCGATCAGGCCGGCTTGCGCCGCGAACGCCGCAGGCCATCAACGGCGTACAGCGCCAGTGCTGCCCAGATGAAGGCGAAGCCTATCGCGCGGTCGCGGCCAAATGGCTCATGCAGGATCAGCACGCCGGCCAGCAGCTGCAGGGTCGGTGCGATGTATTGCAGCAGGCCCACCAGGGCATACGGGATGCGCTGCACGGCGGCGGCAAAGCCGATCAACGGCAGCGCGGTAAGCACGCCGCTGAACACCAGCAGGCCGGCAACGCCCCAGCCCCAGCTTGGCGCATCGCCATGCGGCAGCATGTGGCCGCTGCCGGTGGTTTCCATCCAGGCCAGATAGACCAGCGCCGGCAGCAACAGGAACAAACTCTCCACGCCCAGCCCACGTACCGGCGGCGCGCCCAGCAGCTTGCGCACCAGTCCGTAAGCACCGAACGATGCCGCCAGCGCAAGCGCGATCCACGGGAAGCTGCCGTAGTTGAAGGTCAGCCACAGCACGCCGGCAGTGGCGATGCTGACCGACAGCCACTGCACGCGATTGAGCCGCTCGTGCAGCACCACGACCGCCAACACCACGTTGAGCAGCGGGTTGATGAAATAGCCCAGCGCGGTTTCCACCACGTGGCCGGCATTGACCGCCCAGATATACAGGCCCCAGTTGAACGCGATCAGCACGCCGCTGAGCGCCAGCATCCACACCGCGTTTGGACGCGACAGGGTTTCCCGCAGCCAGCCGCGCCCGTATTTGAAACCCAGCCAGCCGCAGACCAGCAGCGCACTCCAGACCACGCGGTGGGCGATGATCTGCAACGACGGCACCATCTTCAGCAGATGCCAGTACAGCGGCATCATCCCCCACGAAACATAGGCACCAACCGCAAGCCAGACGCCGCCGCGATCCAGTTTTGCCGCACTCACGCAGCCGCCTTCGGCTTGCGCGCCTTCGCCAATGTGATCGCCACCACGCCGGACAGGATCACGCCCATCGCCACCAGTTCATGCGTGCCGAAGCGTTCATTCGCAAGCCACGCGCCCAGCGCGACGGCAATCGCCGGATTGACGTAGGCATAGCTGCCGGCCAATGCGGGGCGCACGTTGTGCAGCAGCCAGATATAGGCGGAGAAACCAACCAGCGAACCCATCACGATCAGGTACCAGAACGCGGCGATGGCATGCGCGCCCGGCATGCCGTGGAAGCGTTCACCGGCCAGCGCACCAACGATGCACATCGCCACGCCGCCACACAGCATTTGCGCGGCCGATGCCATGAACGGCGACGGGAAATCGCGGCCACGGCTCCAGATCGAACCGTAGGACCAGGCCACGGTGGCGACCAGCAATGCGGCCATGCCTGCCTTGGAACCACTCAGGCTGCTGCCGGCATTGAGCCAGAGCACACCGAGGAAGCCGATGCCCAGCCCCACCCATTCGATGCGGCTTGGGTGCTGCCCGCGCATCGCCGCGAACACGCCCATCCACAACGGCGCCGATGCCACCGCCACTGCGGCCATGCCGGAGGACACCGTCTTCTCGGCGAAATTGACCATGCCATTGCCCAGCAACAGCATCAGCACGCCCATCACCGCCGCGTTGCGCCACTGCGCGCGGGTGGGCGCGTGCATGCCGCGCCAGCGCAGGAAGGCATACAGCAGACTGCCGGCGATGACGAAGCGGATGCCGCCCAGCAAAAACGGCGGGAAGCCACCTTCCAGCGCAAAACGAATCGCAAGATAGGTGGAACCCCAGATCAGATAGACCGCGGCCAGCGCAAGTGCGACGCGCGTACCGCTGGCGGTGTGTGTGTTCTGCATGCGGGGGCGTGTCCGTGCGGGCGGTGCGATCAAGCAGGACGGGCACCCGAAGGCGCCCGCCGCGTGACTTGATTATCGATGGTTTGCGATGCCGATGCGTCAGTGTGCCCAATGCCCGGCAGTGCGCGTCTCCGGCAGCACCTGCGCCGCCAGCTTCGCATCCTTGCCCAGCAGGCCGATGGCATCGGACAGGATCGCGGCGGATTCGCGCAGCAGCGGATCGGTGACCTTCTTTGCTGCTTCCTCGCGCGCCACCGACTCGGCCAGGTTGCGCTCATCGGCCATCAGGCCATCATCGGAACGCGCTTCCAGCAACGGATCCAGCGCAATGCCAAGGCGCTTGCGCTCCTCGGCGCGCTGCTTGCGCCGGGCTTCGAACTGGTCACGCTCGGCGCGGCGCTCGGCCTCGTTGAGCGAGATCGACTTCTTCGCATTTTCCTCGCGGAAGCGGTTCACGTCCTCGACCCACCACTGGTATTCCACCTCACGCTTCACGCGCGCGGCGTGGCGCTGTTCCAGCGGTGCCAGCAGCGGCGCGAAATTGCCGTAGCGGATGTGCTGCTCGGCCTTGATCCGCGTCCATGGCAGCGCGTTTTCGTAGGTGCTTTCGCCATATTCGGCGGCATCCACGCTGGCCGGGAAACGCACGTCCGGCTCCACGCCCTTGTTCTGGGTGCTGCTGCCGCCCGGACGGAAGAACTGGGCGATGGTCAGCTTGACCTGGCCGAAGCGCGGCGCTTCGTTGGCCGGCCAACGGTCAAGGTCCACCATGTTCTGCACGGTGCCCTTGCCGAAGGTGGTCTCGCCGATGACAAGGCCGCGCCCGTAGTCCTGCACCGCGCCGGCCACGATTTCCGAAGCCGAGGCCGAGCCGCGATTGACCAGCACCGCCAGCGGGCCATCCCACGCAACACCGGCATCGCGGTCATGCTGCACGTTGACGCGCCCACCGGATTCGCGCACCTGCACCACCGGGCCACGATCGATGAACAGGCCGGTCAACTCCACCGCCTCGCCCAGCGAGCCACCGCCGTTGCCGCGCAGGTCCAGCACCACGCCATCCATCTTCGAAGCGCGAAACTCGCCCAGCATGCGCGCCACGTCGCGCGTAGCCGAGGCATAGTTCTCGTCGTTGCGTCGGCGCGCCTCGAAATCCTGATAGAAACCGGGCAGCTTGATGACGCCGATCCGGCGCGCCGGCTGGCCGTCGCTGGCCGGGATGGTGATGGTCTCGGCCTTGGCCCGCGCATCTTCCAGCCGCACCTTGGCGCGGGTCAGCAGCACACGGCCTGGCTTGCTGTCCAGCGGCGCTTCCGCCGGCACCACGTCCAGCCGCACCTGGGTATCGGCCTTGCCACGGATCAGCTGCACCACGTCGTCGATGCGCCAGCCCACCACGTCCTTCATCTCGCCCGAGGTGCCCTGGCCCACGCCGACGATGCGGTCGCCCGTCTTCAGCTTGCCACTGCCCGAAGCCGGGCCACCCGGCACCATCTCGCGGATCACCACCACGTCGTCCTGCTTGAACAGCACCGCGCCGATGCCTTCCAGCGAGTTGGAAATCGAGACGTTGAAGTTCTCCGCACTGCGCGGCGTCATGTAATCGGTATGCGGATCGATGCTGCCGGCATAGGCATTGAGGAAGATCTGGAACACGTCTTCGGATTTCAGTTCGTTCACGCTGTCCAGCTGGTTGGCGTAGCGCTTGTCCAGCGTCTTGCGGATCTCCTCGGGCTGCTTGCCGGCCAGCTTCAGGCGCAGCCAGTCGTTCTTCACCGACTGCCTCCACAGCTTGTCGAGGGTGGCCGCATCGGCCCACGGCGCATCCTCGCGGTCGTATTCGTAGCGTTCGTCGGTGGTGAAGTCGAAATTGCCCTTCAGCAGGCCACGCACATAGGCGATGCGCTGCTCCGCGCGCTTGCGGTACAGCGCGAACATCGTCCACGCCGGCTCCAGCTGGCCGCTCTTGATCGCATCGTCCAGTTCGGTGGCGTACTTGTCGAAGCCGGCCACGTCCTGCGCGGTGAAGAACAACCGCGCCGGGTCAAGCGACTTCAGGTATTCGGTCAGCACCTCGCGCGAAAGCGCATCGTCCAGCGCACGCGGGCGATAGGCGTAGCGGCTGTCGGACAGCAGGCCATGCACCATGCGTGCGGTGGTGGACTGGTCGATGGTCGGCGCAAACGGCAGCGCCGGTGCCTTGGTCTTGCTGGTGTCGATCAGGCTCGTGTCGTTTTCGGTGCGCTCCTGCAACTGGCTTTGCGCCAGCAGGGCGAGCGGCGCGGCCAGCGCGAAACCAAGGGACAGGGCAAGCAGGGTGCGGGAAGGCTTCATGTGATGTTCCACGGCGTAGGGTGCCGTTGCGTCAAGGATGTACCGGGATACGACCTGCCGACAGTGCCGGAAGTTCGCTGCGCGGCGGCCTGCACCACTCTAGCCGGCTTGCGTGAATCTGTGTGAACGGAAGTGCCGTGCCGAGCAAGCTCGGCACCTACCCGGCATCCCTGTAGGCGCGGAGCTTGCTCCGCGCAGGTTCCATAACCGAGCAAGCTCGGCATCTACCCGGCATCCCGTAGGCGCGGAACTTGCCCCGCGCAGGCTCCATGCCGAGCAAGCTCGGCATCTACCCGGCATCCCTGTAGGTGCGGAATTTGCCCCGCGCAGGTTCCATGCCGAGCAAGCTCGGCATCTACCCGGCATCCCTGTAGGCGCGGAGCTTGCTCCGCGCGGGGTTTCAGGCGATGCCCGCCGCCTGCTGGTCTGCGTGGTAGCTGGAACGCACCATCGGGCCTGATGCGACGTGACTGAAGCCCAGCGAATAGCCGTAAAGCTCCAGCTCCTTGTATTCCTCCGGCGTCCAGTAGCGCAGCACCGGGTGGTGGTGCGGGCTGGGTTGCAGGTACTGGCCGATGGTGACCATTTCCACATCGTGCGCGCGCAGGTCACGCAGGGTGGCCTGCACCTGCTCCATCGTCTCGCCAAGGCCCAGCATGATGCCGCTCTTGGTCGGGATATCCGGATGCTGCGCCTTGAACCTCGAGAGCAGGGTCAGCGACCACTGGTAATCCGCACCGGGACGCACGTTGCGGTACAGGTCCGGCACGGTTTCGATGTTGTGGTTGAACACGTCCGGCGGCGACTGCGCCAATATCTCCAGCGCGCGCTCCATGCGCCCCTTGCCACGGAAATCCGGGGTCAGGATTTCGATGCGGATGCCGGGTGCGGCGGCGCGGGTTTCGCGGATGCAGTCAACGAAATGCTGGGCACCGCCGTCGCGCAGGTCATCGCGATCCACGCTGGTGATGACCACGTATTTCAGGCCCATGTCGGCAACCGTGCGTGCAAGGTTCGCCGGCTCCTGCATGTCCGGCGGCTTGGGCCGACCGTGGGCGACGTCGCAGAACGAACAGCGGCGCGTGCAGACCTCACCGAGGATCATGAACGTGGCGGTGCCGTGGCCGAAGCATTCGTGGATGTTCGGGCAGCTGGCTTCCTCGCAGACCGTGACCAGCCGGTTCTCGCGCAGCTTGGACTTCAGCGCCTGCACCGCGTTGCCGCTGGGGATGCGCACGCGGATCCATGACGGCTTGCGCAGCACCGGCACATCGGCGAACTGCACCGGCGAACGCGCGATCTTCTGGTCGGCGACCTGGCGCACGCCCGGCTCAAGCGAGGGCGCGGCATCGGACACGACGGCCAGCGGGATGGTGCGGGGCATGCTGCTCATGCGGGCATTATTCCACAAGGGCATGGATACCCGGCAGCTTCAGATTGCCGCATGCCGGGCAGGGGACTAGGATTAGGTTCGCCGCATAATAGAGGCGGGGGAGGCCTCACGATGGAGTCTGTAAATTGAACTGTGTAACTGCCCTTTGACCCGCAGCCGGCGATACCGGCAGGAGCAGCGACATGGAACTGAGCAAGACGACCCTGAACGAGTTGACGGCGGACTGCAAGACGCCGGGC
>NZ_JASGED010000108.1:0-17692 GCF_047606765.1 Thermomonas sp.
CACCGTGCCCTGCGGAGCCAGGTAACGCCTGGGCGGCGCGAGCCGACGGACAGTGCAACAGAAAGATACCGCCCAAGACTGCTTCGGCAGGACGGCAAGGGTGAAATGGTGCGGTAAGAGCGCACCGCGAGTCTGGCAACAGACCGGCACGGCAAACCCCACCGGGAGCAAGACCAAATAGGGATCCATTGGCGTGGCCCGCGCTGGATCCGGGTAGGTTGCTTGAGCGTATCGGTGACGATGCGCCTAGAGGAATGACTGCCACGGCGTGCAAGCGCCGGACAGAACCCGGCTTATCGGCTGGCTTCGCCACACGCCCGCTTCATTGCGCGATGCGCAATGAAGCTTCCAGGGTTCGCTGCGGGCTGCGCCCGAGAACCGCAGGATTTGCATGCAAATCCTGGGGCCCGCTAGCCGCTACTCGTAGTGTGTCCACATGCGAAGCACCTTGACGGTGTGCTCCGATTGCACCACTTCATAGACAAGTCGGTGCTGGATGTTGATGCGTCTGGAATACGCACCAGCCAGATCACCAACCAGCTTTTCGTAAGGTGGTGGGTTTTGGAAAGGATTCTCTGCAACAACAGCGAGTAGTGCCTGAGCTTTTTCCTTGAGTCCTGCAGAGGCCAGATTGCGCGCGTCTTTTTGAGCTTGCTTGGTGAAGACGACGTGCCAGGTCACCAGCCAGGCTCCGTTGCACATGCGTCAACGGGCTCGGCCATCCCGGCCTTGATGGATTCACGCATGCCGGGTACAGAGAGCAGGTAGAGCGTCTCCTGGATGGCGCTCCAATCCTCCTCGGCGACAAGCACAGCATTGCTGCGCTTGCCGGAGATGAGAATTGGGCGGTGCGATTCCGCAGCCTGATCCATGAGGCGGTACAGGTTGGCGCGGGCTTCGCTGGCAGTGAGTGTGGTCATGGGACTGAACTCCTGAGACTGGATTTTCAACGTACGACAATACGTACGATTTCACAAGCCCCGAGTGCAGCAGCTAACAAGCATCATCTTGTCTTTGCGCAATGCTGTGCCGCAGCAAAGGCGATTTTGATGCTGAATGCGGTGCGCGCATCGCTGTGCCAATCGTCACGATTCTCAAAAAATGAGACGAAACAGCGGCTTGTGGATAAACCTTGAACAATTCTCTGAAGTTTGCTGCAAGTCCTTGATGCGGCAGATGAAATCTTCCGCCGGAAGCTGTTGACAACCCTGTGTGCCGGGCCTAACGTGGCGCTTCGTGGGAAAACCGGGATTTTTGTGGTTTTCTAGTCATGAACTCCGCCAAGACGGGGCGACACAGGGCAGGGCATGTTCCAGGGCGAAACCGCCATCACCATCGACGACAAGGGCCGGCTGGCGATTCCGACCGCCTACCGGGATGTCGTTGCGCGTGCGTGCGGCAACAAGCTGGTGCTGACCTACAACCCGTTCGAGAAGGGTTGCCTGCTGTTGTACCCGCAGGGCGAGTGGGAGCGCGTGCGTGACGATTTGATGGCAAGGCCAAACAGCATCCGGGCGACCCAGGTGTTGCAACGGCAGGTGGTGGCGTCGGCGGCGTTCCTGGAGCCGGACGGCAGCTTCCGCGTGAGCCTGCCGGCAAGCCATCGCAATACCGTCGGCATCGAGAAGCGGGCGGTGTTGCTGGGCATGGGCAACAGGTTCGAGTTGTGGAGCGAGCAGGCGCACCGCGCGGTCATCCAGCAGACCTTGTCTGATGAAGACCTCAGCGGCGCACTTCTCGATTTGAGGCTGTGAGCATGGGTGGCGCGGACGCGGCGTCCGGCCACCTGCCAGTGATGTTCGTCGAGGTCATGGAGGGCCTGGCGGTGAAGGCGGATGGAACGTATCTGGACGGGACCTTCGGGCGTGGCGGACACGCCCGTGGCGTATTGGCGAAGCTGGGGCCGGGAGGCCGCTTGCTGGTGATGGACAAGGATCCCGAAGCGATCGCCGTGGCCGACCTGTTGGCCGGCGCTGACGCGCGCGTGTCCCGCCATCGCGGCAGCTTTGCCGAGCTTGCCGGCTGGCCGGCGACGGCTGATGGTCTCGACGGCGTGCTGCTGGATTTGGGTGTGTCTTCGCCGCAGCTGGATGTGGCGCAGCGCGGTTTCTCGTTTGGCAAGGACGGCCCGCTGGACATGCGGATGGATCCGGAATCCGGCGAGAGCGCTGCCGACTGGCTGGCGCGTGCGTCCGAAAAAGAAATTGCTGACGTGTTGTGGACGCATGGCGAGGAGCGCCAGAGCCGGCGCATCGCCCGCGCGATCGTGGCGCGCCGTGCGCAGGAGCCGCTGACCCGCACCGCGCAACTGGCGGAGTTGATCGCGCAGGTGTGTCCGCGCGGCGACAGCAAGACCCATCCGGCCACGCGCAGCTTCCAGGCCATCCGCATCCACATCAATCGCGAGCTGGCCGATCTGCAGACCGGTCTTGATGCCGCGCTGGCGCGGCTGAAGCCGGGCGGGCGGCTGGCGGTCATCAGCTTCCATTCGCTGGAAGACCGCATCGTCAAGCAATTCATGGCGCGTCACGCCAAGGCACCGCCGGCGAATCGGCGGATGCCGGTGGAAATCGCCTTCACGCCGGTACTGCGTCTTGTTGGTGGTGCGCAGAAGGCAGGCGATGCCGAACTGGCCGCCAATCCGCGCGCACGCAGCGCCGTGTTGCGGGTCGCTGAAAAGCTTGAGGTGGCCGCATGAGCCGCTGGCTGATCCTGGCGGCGCTGGTGGTCGCCAATGTGGTGACGGCACTGCTGGTCGTGCGCGACCGCCACGAACACCGGCTGGCCTTTGCCGAACTGAACCGGCTGGATCGCGAGCGCGATGAACTGAACATCGAGTTCGGACGCCTGCAATTGGAACAGGCGACCTGGGCGGAGAGCAACCGCGTCGATCAGGTGGCGCGCACGAAGCTGGGCATGGTGTTCCCACGCACCGAAGACATCGTGGTGCTGCGCCGATGAAGATTTTCGGCAAGCAGCTGCCACTGTTCGGTGCCGAAGGCGAGCGCCGCGAGCGTGCCCGCGCATCGGGCGGTCGGACGCGCGCGCAGCGTGGTGGTTTTGACCTGCGCAAGCGCTTGCTGCTGGTTTGCAGCACGCTGGGCCTGTGCTCGGTGGGCTTGCTTGCACGCGCGCTGGATCTGCAGGTCGTCAGCAAGGAGTTCTACCAGCAGCAGGGCGATGCGCGCTTCGTGCGCGAGATTCCGATTGCGACCTCGCGCGGGATGATTACCGACCGCAACGGCGAGCCGCTGGCGATTTCCTCGCCGGTGGAGTCGATCTGGGGCAACCCGAAGGAATTGCTGAAAGCGCCTGCGCGGCTGCCGCAACTGGCGCGTGCGCTGGGCATGCCGCAGGACGAACTGGCGACGCGCCTGAGCCAGCGCGCGGACAAGGAGTTCGTGTTCCTCAAGCGCCGCATCAATCCGGACGAGGCCAAACGCATCCTTGCGCTGGAAATCCCCGGCGTTGCCAGCCAGCGCGAATACCGCCGTTTCTATCCGCAGGGCGAGGCGATTGCGCACGTCTTGGGCTTCACCAATATCGATGATCGCGGCCAGGAAGGGCTGGAGCTGGCCTTCGACGACTGGCTGCGCGGCACGCCCGGTGCCAAGCGCGTGATCCGCGACCGGCGCGGGCGCATCGTCGAGAACATCGATCAGGTGCGCGCGGCGCAGCCGGGCCGCGACCTCACGCTCAGCATCGACCGTCGCATCCAGTATCTGGCGCATCGCGAACTGCGCAATGCCATCGTCGAAACCGGTGCCAGCAGTGGTTCTGCGGTAGTGCTGGATGTTGCGACAGGTGAAGTGCTGGCGATGGCGAACCTGCCCACATTCAATCCCAATGCGGTTGGCACCAGCCCGCGCGATGCCCATCGCAACCGCGCCGTCACCGATCTGCTGGAACCGGGTTCGACGATGAAGCCGTTGACCGTGGCGGCGGGTCTGGAAGCGGGCGTCATCAGCCCGCGTTCGCTGTTCAATACCAATCCCGGCTGGATCCCCAACGGCAAGTACCGCACCACCGACACCCACAACTACGGCGTGCTGGACACCACCGGCGTGATCCGCAAAAGCTCCAACGTGGGCGCGGCGATGATCGCCAAGCGGCTCGGTGACCGCCAGTTCCACGATTTCATGCGCCGCTTTGGTTATGGCGAGCGCACCGGCAGCGGCTTCCCTGGCGAAGCCGCCGGCCTGTTCCCGTCGCCCGGCAGCCCGGGCTGGAGCGGCACCACCAAGCAGACCATGAGCTATGGCTACGGCCTGAACGCCACGCCGTTGCAGATCGCCACCGCTTACGCGGCGCTGGGCAATGGTGGTGTGCTGCATCAGCCCAGCTTCGTGAAAGGCCAGCAGGGTCAGTCGCGGCGCGTGCTGGACGAAAAGATCGCCGGCGAGGTGTTGCGGATGATGCAAACCGTGACCGAGACCGGCGGCACCGCAACGCAGGCTGCGATCCTGGGGTACCACGTGGCCGGCAAGACCGGCACCTCGCGCAAGGCCAGCGCCGGTGGTTATTCGCGGCGCTACATCGGCTACTTCGCCGGACTGGTGCCGGTGGAAAAGCCGCGCTTTGCGATGGTGGTGGCGGTCAACGATCCCGATCCGTCGCGCAAGGGTTACTACGGCGGCGTGATCGCCGGGCCGGTGTTCCGCAACACCATGGAAGGCGCGCTGCGATTGATGGATGTGTCGCCCGACAATCTCGACGCATGGCTTGCCGCGCAGGCGCAGGCGGAAGCACGGCGCATGAAGTCGAACGGCGTTGCGACCGCCGCAGTGCCGGTTGCGGGGGCAGCGCCATGACCCGCGCGATGCTGCTGGGCGAATTGTTGCCGGAACTGGAAGGCCTGTCCGCCGATCTTGCGATCACCGGGCTGGTGCTGGACAGCCGTGAAGTGCAGCCGGGCGATGCCTTCGTTGCTATCGCCGGTTTTGGTGCGCATGGGTTGCACTTTGTCGATGCCGCGCGCGATGCCGGTGCCGCCACCATCCTGTACGAGCCGCCTGCACCGGATGACCTGCCCGCGCCGGAGGATGCAATCCCGGTCACTGGCCTGCGCGCGCGCATGGGTGCGATGGCCGACCAGTTCCACGGCCAGCCCAGCGCCTCGATGGCGACCGTCGGCGTGACCGGGACCAATGGCAAGACATCGACCGTGCAACTGCTGGCGCAGGCGTGGACGCTGCGCGGGCAAAAGGCCGGCACCATCGGCACGCTGGGCGCAGGCATCTGGCCGAAGATCGTGCCCACCGGTTTCACCACGCCGCTGGTGCTGCGCATGCACGCGCTGCTGGCCGAATTGCGCGACGAAGGCGCGCAGGCGGTGGCGATGGAAGTGTCATCGCACGCGCTGGATCAGGGCCGCGTGGATGGCGTGCATTTCGATGTGGGCGTGTTCACCAATCTCACCCGCGATCATCTGGATTACCACGGCGACATGGCCAGCTACGGCGCGGCCAAGAAGCGCCTGTTCGACTGGCCCGGCCTGCGCGCGGCGGCGGTGAACCTGGACGATGCCTTTGGGCGCGAATTGTTCGATGCGGTGCAGGGCAAGGTGCGCGCGGTTGGCTTCTCCTCGCGCGGTGCGGCCGGTGCAGGCGTGCGTGCGGAGGACGTGATGCTGGATGGAAGCGGCATCCACTTCATGCTGCACGCCGGCGGGCAGGCACATCCGGTGCATTCGCCGCTGCTGGGCCGCTTCAATGTGGACAACCTGCTGGGCGTGGCGGCAACGCTGTTCGCGATGGGCATGGCACCGGCGTTGATCGCCGAAACCCTGTCGCAGCTTTCGCCAGTGGACGGTCGCATGAACCGCATTGGCGGCGAGGGCGGGTTGCCGCTGGTGGTAGTCGATTACGCACACACGCCGGACGCGCTGGAGCAGGCGCTGTCCTCGCTGCGCTCGCACACCGCAGGCCGTCTGGTCTGCGTGTTCGGCTGCGGCGGCGAACGCGATACCGGTAAGCGCCCGTTGATGGCCGCGATTGCGCAGCGACTGGCCGACGTGGTGATCGTCACCGATGACAACCCGCGCAATGAAAATGGCGATGCCATCGTCGCCGACATCATGGCGGGATTTGCCGATGCCTCGCGCGTCATCGTGCAGCGCGACCGTGCTGCCGCGATTGCTGCCGCGATTGCCGATGCCGGTGCGGACGACGTGGTGCTGATCGCCGGCAAGGGCCATGAGCCGTATCAGGACGTGGGCGGCGTGAAGCATCCGTTCGACGATGCCGCCACCGCGCGCGAGCAACTGCGGAGGCGCGCATGACGCCGCGCTCGCTCGCATGGATCGTGCAAGCCACGGGCGGTCGCCTGGTCGGCGCGGATCGCGTGGTTGATGCGGTGGCGACCGATACGCGCCAACTCGCACCCCTCCCCAACCCTCCCCTGCAAGCAGGGGAGGGAGCAGGTGCATTGTTCATCGCGCTCAAGGGCGAAAACTTTGACGGTCATGACCATGTTGCCGCTGCTGTTGCCGGTGGCTGCGTGGCCGCGCTGATTTCGCATGAATGCAACGCGTATGTGCCGCAGATCGTGGTGGGCGACACCCAGCGCGCATTGGCGGCGTTCGCCGCTGCCGTGCAGCGAGAGCGCACGCGCACCAGGGTGATCGCCATCACCGGCAGCAATGGCAAGACCAGCGTGAAGACGCTGACCGAAGCGGTGCTGTCGCGCGCCGGCAAGACCCACGCCACGCCCGGCAACCGCAACAACGAGATCGGCCTGCCGCTGGCGGTGCTGGACGCGCCGGACGATGCCGACTTCGCCATCTACGAGATGGGCACCGGCGCGCCCGGCGACATTGCGTGGCTCACTGCCATCGCCGCGCCCGACGTGGCACTGGTGAACAACGTCGCGCCTGCGCATCTGCAGCGCATGGGCAGCCTGCTGGAAATCGCCAACACCAAGGCTGCTGTGTACGACGACCTGCGCGATGGCGGCGTGGCGGTGGTGAATGCAGATGATGCTTTTGCTCCGTATTTTGTTGAGCGTGCCGGCACGCATCGCGTGATCCGCTTCGGGCTGGAGGCCAGCGCCGACGTCACTGCGCGCGATGTGCGTGTCGATGCCGAAGGCGCGCGCTTCGTGCTGGTCACGCCGCAGGGCGATGCTGACATCATGCTTGCGATGCCGGGCCGGCACAACGTGCGCAATGCGCTGGCGGCGAGCGCCATCGCGCTGGCGCTGGATGTGCCGCTTGCGGTCATCAATGAAGGCCTGCAGGCCGCGCGCCCGGTCGGTGGCAGGCAGGTCGCGCATCGCCTGCACAGCGGCGCAACGCTGGTGGATGACAGCTACAATGCCAACCCCGGCTCGCTGGCTGCCGCCATCGAAACGCTGGCGACGGCGGTGGCGTCGAAGGCTGCAGCAGAGGCCTGGCTGGTGCTGGGCGACATGCGCGAACTGGGCGCGGATGAAGCCGGGTTGCACGCGCAGGTCGGTGAACGCGCGAAGGCTGCCGGCATCGCCCGCCTGTACACACTGGGGCCATTGAGCGCGCATGCCGCAAAGGCATTCGGCGAAGGCGCGCGCACCTTCGACACACACGCTGCGCTGGCCGATGCGCTGGCGGCGGATTTGCGCGATGGCGTGCGCGTGCTGGTGAAAGGCTCGCGCGGCAGCGCGATGGATCGCATCGTCAAGGCGTTGTTGCAGCGCCAGGCGCAAACGGACAGGGGAGAAGCCGATGCTGCTTGAACTCACGCGCTGGCTGGAACAGTTGCAGAGCCTGTTTGGCCTGTTCAACTACCTGACCTTCCGCGCCATCCTGGGCGCACTGACCGCGCTTGCGCTGTCGCTGTGGTGGGGGCCGGCGATGATCCGCCGGCTGGCCCAGCTCAAGGGTGGCCAGCCGATCCGCAAGGACGGCCCGCAATCGCATTTCTCCAAGGCCGGTACGCCGACCATGGGCGGCGCGCTGATCCTGCTCACCGTGCTGGCGTCGGTGCTGCTGTGGGCTGACCTGCGCAACAAGTATGTGTGGGTGGTGCTGGTGGTGATGGCCGGCTTCGGCGCGATTGGCTGGATGGATGACTGGATCAAGATCGTCAAGCGCGATCCGGAAGGCATGCGCTCGCGCACCAAGTATGCGTTGCAGTCGCTGCTCGGCCTTGCTGCCGGCATCTACCTGTATGCCTATGCCGACGTGCCGGCGGCGACGACTTTCTACGTGCCGTTCTTCAAGTCCATCGCACTGCCGATGGCCGGGATCGGGTTTGTCGCCATCGCCTATTTCTGGATCGTCGGGTTTTCGAACGCGGTCAACCTGACCGACGGGCTGGATGGTCTAGCCATCATGCCGACGGTGCTGGTGGCCTGCGCGCTGGGCGTGTTCGCCTATGCCTCCGGTCATGCGCAATTTTCCGAATACCTGCAAATCCCGCGCGTGCCGGGTGCCGGTGAGCTGGTCATCATCTGCGCGGCGATTGCCGGCGCGGGGCTTGGCTTTCTGTGGTTCAACACCTATCCGGCGATGGTGTTCATGGGCGACATCGGCGCGCTGGCGCTGGGCGCGGTGCTGGGTACGGTCGCGGTGATCGTGCGGCAGGAACTGGTGCTGGTCATCATGGGCGGCATCTTCGTCATCGAAACGCTGTCGGTGATGATCCAGGTTGCCAGCTTCAAGCTCACCGGCAAGCGCGTATTCCGGATGGCGCCGATCCACCACCACTTCGAACTGAAGGGCTGGCCGGAGCCGCGCGTGATCGTGCGCTTCTGGATCATCAGCGTGGTGCTGGTGCTGGTCGGGCTTGCCACGTTGAAGGTGCGCTGATGAGTGCCGTCGGCTTCGACACACCACGCCAGGCCACCCGCGTTGACGAGATCGGCGGGCGCTTTGATCCGTGGCTGCTGGGTGCCGGCATCGCGCTGGCCTGCCTGGGCGTGGTGATGGTGGGCTCGGCGGCGATCGCTGGCGGCGGCGTGGATGCCGGGCCGTGGTACTTCCTGACCCGCCATGTCATGTTCCTGGCCGGCGGACTGGTGCTGGCCGCCATCGCCATGCGCACCGAGTTGAAGCTGGTGGAGCAGTACAGCCAGTGGCTGCTGCTTGGCTGCTTCGTGCTGTTGCTGGTGGTATTCGTGCCCGGCATCGGCAGCAGCGTCAACGGCGCGCGGCGCTGGATCAACCTGGGCGTGTCCAAGTTCCAGACGGTGGAGGCGGTGAAGATCCTCTACATCGTCTGGCTGGCGAGCTATCTCAAGCGCTACAGCGAGGACGTGGCGGCGACCTGGCCGGCCATGCTCAAGCCGCTGGGCGTGGCGATTGGTCTGGTGGCGCTGCTGATGGCGCAGCCGGATTTCGGCTCGTCCTCGCTGATCCTGGCGATCACCGCCGGCATGCTGGTGCTGGGCGGCGTCAACATGCCGCGCATGTTCGGCCCGGTGCTGGTCGGCCTGCCGGTGTTCGCGTTCATCGCGATCCTTGAACCCTATCGCCTGCGTCGGGTGACATCCTTCCTCGATCCGTGGGCCGATCCGTTCAACAGCGGCTACCAGCTTACCAATGCGCTGATGGCAGTCGGGCGCGGTGAATGGTTCGGTGTGGGCCTTGGCGCTTCGGTGCAGAAGCTGTCCTACCTGCCGGAGGCGCATACCGATTTCATCATGGCGGTGATTGCCGAGGAACTCGGCTTTGCCGGCGTGTGTCTGGTGGTGGGCCTGTACGCGCTGCTGGTGGGGCGCGCGTTCTGGCTGGGATTGAAGTGCGTGGAAATGCGCCGCCATTTCGCCGGATACATCGCCTTTGGCGTGGCGTTGTGGATCGCACTGCAGAGTTTCGTCTCCATCGGCGTGAACCTGGGCCTGCTGCCGACCAAGGGCCTGACCCTGCCGCTGATTTCCTCTGGTGGTTCCAGCGTGCTGATGACTTGTGCTGCACTGGGCCTGCTGTTGCGCGTGTCGTGGGAATACGAACGCGCCGCGCGTCAGGTCGCGCTGCGCCGTGCGGTGGGTGCGGGCGCTGCAGTGGGAACGCCGCCTGCCGCTGCGCAACCGCCGGTGCCGCATGCCGGAAGCGATGCCAGCCGTGGCACCAGCCGCCTGCGCCAGCGGGTCGAGCCGGGCATGGGCAAGCCGCCTGTTGAATCCGCTGCATTGTCAGCGTTGAGGAGGTCGCGTTGAGCGCGCAGTCGCCCCGCGTGACGGTGATGGCCGGTGGCACCGGCGGTCACATCTTCCCCGGCCTTGCGGTCGCCCAAGTGCTGCGCGAGCGCGGCGTGGACGTGTACTGGCTGGGCGCGGACGGCGGCATGGAAACGCGGCTGGTGCCGCAGCATGGCATCAGTATCGACACCATCGCGGTCAAGGGCGTGCGCGGCAAGGGCATCACCACCTTGCTGGGCGCGCCGCTGCGCATCCTGCGTGCGGTGCGTGCCGCTGCGCAGGTGCTGCTCACGCAACGCCCCGATGCGGTGGTCAGCTTCGGTGGCTTTGCGGCGGGGCCGGGCGGGATCGCCGCGCGCCTTGCCGGCATTCCGCTGTTGGTGCATGAGCAGAATCGCGCCGCCGGCATGACCAACAAGGCGCTCGCAAAAGTGGCGAAGCAGGTATTGGTCGGCTTCCCGCAGACGTTTGCGAAGGAAGTCCATGTCGGTAATCCGGTGCGCGCGCAGATTGCGCAGGTGCCGGAGCCGGATCAGCGTGAGTTGATGCACGAAGGCCCGCTGCGCCTGCTGGTGCTGGGCGGTAGCCAGGGCGCACGCGCGCTCAACAACGCGGTGCCGCAGGCACTGGCCGCGCTCGCACTGCCGGTGGATGTGCTGCATCAGGCCGGTGAAAAGATGCTGATTGATGCGCGCAAGGCCTATGCCGATGCCGGCGTGCAGGCGCGGGTCGAACCTTTCATCGCCGACATGGCGCAGGCCTATGCGTGGGCGGACATCGTGGTCTGCCGCGCCGGCGCGCTGACGCTGGCGGAACTGTGCGCGGTCGGCGTCGGCAGCGTGCTGGTGCCGTTCCCGCAGGCGGTCGATGACCACCAGACCCGCAATGCCGAGTATCTGGTCGAACGCGGTGCGGCGTTGTTGCTGCCGCAGGGCGATGACCTCGTTGCACGTTTGCAGCCGGTGCTGGCTGAACTTGCCGCCACGCCGTCAAGGCGGCTGGCGATGGCGATGGCTGCGCGCTCGCTGGCGCGCGCTGATGCCGCCGCGCGCGTCGCCGACGCCGTGCTTGCCACCATTCGAAAGGAGGCCGCGTGATGGCCAACAGCCTGCGCCTGCAACAGATCGGCGACCTCGCCAAAGCCTTCCCGCGCGTGCATTTCGTCGGCATCGGCGGCGTTGGCATGAGCGGCATTGCCGAGGTGCTGTGTACGCTGGGCTACAAGGTCAGCGGCTCGGACAATGCCGACAATGCAGTGACCAGGCGGCTGGCTTCGCTCGGCGTCGTCATCTGCAAGGGTCACGCATCGGCCAACGTGCTGGATGCCGACTGCGTGGTGGTCTCCAGCGCGATCAAGCCGGACAACCCGGAACTGCTGGAAGCGCGCGCACAACGCATCCCGGTGGTGCCGCGCGCGGAAATGCTGGCGGAACTCATGCGCTTCAAGCGCGGTGTCGCCGTGGCCGGCACCCATGGCAAGACCACCACGACCTCGCTGACCGCAAGCGTGCTGGCCGAAGGCGGCATGGACCCGACTTTCGTGATCGGCGGGCAATTGCTTGCCGCCGGTGCCAATGCGCGGCTCGGCAAGGGCGACTGGCTGGTGGCCGAGGCCGACGAGAGCGACGGCAGCTTCCTGCGCCTGAACCCGGCGGTGGCCGTGGTCACCAATATCGATGCCGATCATCTGGAGAACTACGGCGGCGATTTCGAACGGGTCAAGCAGGCGTTCTCCGAGTTCCTGCATCGGCTGCCGTTCTATGGCCTTGCGGTGCTGTGCATCGACGATGCCGAAGTTGCGCAGCTTGCCCGCGCCACGCCGCGCCATGTCGTGACTTATGGCTTTGCGCCGGAAGCCGACGTGCGCGCCGCTGACGTGCGTCAGCGAGGGCCGCGCATGCACTTCACCCTGTGCCTGCCGGATGGCACGCGCACCAATGTCGCGCTGGCGCTGCCGGGCCGGCACAACGTGCAGAACGCGCTGGCCGCTGCCGCCATCGGCTGGCAGCTGGGTGTGCCGAATGCATCCATTGCGAAGGCGCTGGAAAACTTCCAGGGCATCGGTCGCCGCTTCAATCAACTGGCAACGCTGACGCTGGCCGATGGTGGCGAGGTGGCATTGGTCGATGACTACGGTCATCACCCGAAGGAACTGGCAGCGGTGTTCGATGCCGCGCGTGGCGGCTGGCCGGAAAAGCGCCTCGTGGTTGCATTCCAGCCGCATCGCTACACCCGCACCCGCGACCTGTTCGACGAATTCGCGGCGGTGCTGTCCGGCGTGGATGCGCTGGTGCTGACCGAGGTCTATCCGGCCGGCGAAGCACCGATTGCCGGTGCCGATGCCAAGTCGCTGGCGCGTTCCATCCGCACCCGTGGCCGTGTCGATCCGGTGGTGGTCGGCGGTGCTTCCGAACTGCGCGAAACCCTGGCCGGCGTGCTGCGCGATGGCGACCTGCTGCTGCTGATGGGCGCGGGCGACATCGGCGCGGCGGCACAACAACTCGCGCGTGATGGATTGCAGGGAGAAGTGAAGTGAGCCGCACCGCATTCCCGCCGCTGCGCATCACCGACCCCGCAGCGTTCGGGCGCGTCGCCGTGTTGATGGGTGGCAGCAGCAGCGAACGCGAGGTCTCGCTCAACTCCGGTCGCAACGTGCTGGAAGCGCTGCAGTCGCGTGGTGTCGATGCGCATGCGGTCGATGGCATCCCGGCGCTGGTCGATGCGCTGGTGCATGGCCGCTTCGATCGCGTGTTCAACATCCTGCACGGTGGCGATGGCGAGAACGGCGTGTTGCAGGGGTTGCTGCAGGGACTGGAAGTGCCCTGCACCGGCCCCGGCGTGCTGGGCAGCGCGCTGACCATGGACAAGATCCGCACCAAGCAGGTCTGGCAGTCCGCCGGGCTTTCCACCGCGCGCTTCGTGCGCATCGCGGCGGGTGGTGACCTTGCCGCAGCGGTGCGCGAACTTGGCTTGCCTGTTTTCGTGAAGCCGTCGGCGGAAGGCTCCAGCGTGGGCGTGTTCCGCATCCTGACCGAAGCCGATCTTGCACCCGCGCAAGCATTTGCCGCGACCTACAACGGCGAACTGCTGGCCGAGCAGATGCTGACCGGCGGCGAGTTCACGGTCGGCGTGGTTGGCGACGTGGTGCTGCCCTCGGTGCGCATCGTGCCGGCGGGTGACTGGTATGACTACCACGCCAAGTACATCGCCGATGACACCCAGTACATCTGTCCGGGTCTGGAAGGCGCGGACGAGGACGACATCCGCGCGCTGGCGCTGGCCGGTTTCCGTGCCGTCGGCTGCAACGGTTGGGGCCGCATCGATGTGATGCGCCATGGCGATGGCCGGCTGATGCTGATGGAGGTCAACACCGCGCCCGGCATGACCAGTCATTCGCTGGTGCCGAAGGCTGCGCGCCAGTTGGGCTGTGAGTTCGACGAACTGTGCTGGCGCATCCTGGAACAGACCATGCCGGAGGTCGCGCAGGGATGAGCGCGATGCTGCGCCTGATGGCCTGGCTGCTCGCGGTGGCGCTGGTTGCGCTACCGGTGGTGGCCGTGGTCAACGGCTGGGTGGGCGGCGAGCGCTGGCCGCTGCGCACCCTGCGCGTGCAGGGCGAACTGAAACAGGTGGACGAAGCGAAGCTGCGTGCAGCGGTGCTGCCGTATGCGCAGCGCGGTTTCTTTGCGGTGGAACTGGACGATATCCAGCAGGCGGTGAATACGTTGCCGTGGGTCGAGCATGCCGAGGTGCGCAAGCACTGGCCGGACGTGCTTGAAGTGCGGATCAGCGAGCATCGCCCGTTCGCGCGCTGGGGCGAAGACAAACTGCTGTCCGAACAGGGCCGGCTGTTCCCGGCGGCGGGTTTGCCGGTGCCGGCGAACCTGCCGGAACTGGACGGCCCCGAGACGCGCACCGCCGATGTGGTGGCCTTGTACGAGCAGGCGAAGACGCAACTTGCCGGCGTGCGCGGCGTGGTGCTGGACCCGCGCGGAAGTTGGTCAATCCATCTGAACAACGGTACCGAAGTGGTGCTGGGTCGCAGTGACATGCAGCAGCGGCTGGAGCGCTTCGTGCCGCTGTTGCCGCAGTTGGCGGCGCGGCATCCGGGCCAGCAGCTGGTGCGCGCCGACCTGCGCTACACGAATGGCTTCGCCCTGACCTGGGCGAAGCCGACAGCAACGACGCATGCCCCCACGCATTCCCCCCAACGCAACACGAACAACGGCCTCACTACATGAACCGCAAGGGCGACAAGTCGCTGATCGTCGGCCTCGACATCGGCACCTCCAAGGTCACTGCGCTGGTCGGCGAATATGCGCCGGGCGCGCCGATCGAAGTGATCGGCATCGGCTCGCATGAATCGCGCGGGCTGCGCCGCGGCGTGGTGGTTGACATCGACTCCACCGTGCAGTCGATCCAGCGCGCGGTGGAGGAAGCCGAGCAGATGGCCGGCTGCGAAGTGCGCAGCGTGTATGCCTCGATCAGTGGCAATCATGTGCAGTGCCGCAACTCGCAGGGCATCGCGCCCATTCGCGATGGTGAAGTCACCCACGCTGACCTTGACCGCGTGCTCGAAGCGGCCAAGGCGGTGGCGATTCCCGCCGACCAGAAGATCCTGCACGCGATCCCGCGCGACTACGTGCTGGACGATTCGCAGGAAGGCATCCGCAACCCGGTCGGGATGACCGGCGTGCGCCTGGAAGTGCATGCGCACCTCGTGATCTGCGCGCAGTCGGCGGCGACCAACATCAGCAAGTGCGTGCAGCGCTGCGGCCTGCAGGTGGACGATCTGGTGCTGGCCTCGCTGGCGTCGAGCACGGCGGTACTGACCCCGGACGAACGCGAACTTGGCGTGGTGCTGGTGGACATGGGTGCGGGCACCACCGACGTTGCGGTGTTCGTGCAGGGCGCGATCAGCCATACCGCCTCGCTGCCGGTGGCCGGCGACAAGGTGACCGAGGACATCGCGCACATGCTGCGCACGCCCACGCCCGAGGCCGAACAGATCAAGGTGCGCTACGCCTGCGCGCTGGCGCAGCTGGCGCGTGCCGAGGAAACCATCCAGGTGCCGAGCGTGGGTGATCGCCCGCCGCGCCGCATGCCGCGTCATGCGCTGGCACAGGCGGTGCAGGCGCGCTACGAGGAAATCTTCGAGATGGTGCAGGCGGAGCTGCGCCGTTCCGGCTTCGAACAACTGGTGCGCGCGGGCATGGTGCTGACCGGTGGTGCATCGAAGATGGAAGGCGTGGTCGAACTGGCCGAGGAAATGCTGCAGATGCCGGTGCGCATCGGCATCCCGCAGCACGTCAGCGGCCTTGGCGAAGTGGTGGGCAATCCGGTGCATGCCACCGGCGTTGGCCTGCTGCTGATGGGAAGCCAGATCGAAAACCCGCGCAGGCCGCTGTTGCCCAGCGGGCGTGCGGGAGGATTTTTGAAGAAGTTGAAGGACTGGTACAGCGGATCGTTCTGACGGGTTGCACGCAACACCACATAACTAAATCAACAAGAGGACACGGACATGGCGCATTTCGAACTGATTGAAAAGATGGCACCCAACGCGATCATCAAGGTGATCGGCGTGGGCGGCGGCGGCGGCAACGCGGTCGCGCACATGGTCAACAGCGGCGTGGAGGGCGTGGAGTTCGTCACCGCCAACACCGACGCGCAGGCGATCAAGAACTGCAGCACCAAGCTGCATCTGGGGGCCAACGTCACCAAGGGCCTCGGCGCGGGCGCAAACCCGGAAGTGGGCCGTCAGGCCGCACTGGAAGATCGCGAGGCGATCATGGACGTGCTGCAGGGCGCGGACATGGTGTTCATCACCGCCGGCATGGGCGGCGGCACCGGCACTGGCGCTGCGCCGGTGGTGGCGCAGGTGGCGAAGGAAATGGGCATCCTGACCGTGGCCGTGGTCACCAAGCCGTTCCCGTTCGAAGGCCGTCGCCGCATGCAGGTGGCGCTGAAGGGCATCGAGGAACTGCGCCAGCACTGCGACTCGCTGATTACCATTCCGAACGAGAAGCTCATCACCGTGCTGGGCCGCAACGCGACCATGATCCAGGCCTTCCGCGCCGCCAACGACGTGCTGCAGGGCGCGGTGCAGGGCATCGCCGACCTGATCGTGCGTCCGGGCCTGATCAACGTGGACTTCGCCGACGTGCGCACCGTGATGTCCGAGATGGGCTTGGCGATGATGGGCACCGGCAGCGCGCGTGGCGATGACCGTGCGCAGGCGGCAGCAGAAGCCGCCATCCAGAACCCGCTGCTGGACGATGTGAACCTCAACGGCGCCAACGGCATCCTGGTCAACATCACCGCCGGCCCGGACTTCACCATGGCCGAGTTCGACGAGATCGGCCGCACCGTCGAGGGCTTCGCCTCCGAGGATGCGACCGTGGTGGTCGGCACCGTGCTGGATCCGGACATGCAGGACGAGGTCCGCGTGACCGTGGTCGCCACCGGCCTGAACCGCGCGGTGTCGCGCCAGGGCCAGCGTCCGGGCGAGCGCGCGCCGATCAAGCTGGTGCGCAATGCCACCACCGGCCAGGCCGAGTTCGGCGGCGACTATGACAATGGCGGTGATGCGGTCTCGCGCGCGGTTGGCGGCTCGATGGGCCTGGGCCTGCGCCGTCCGAGCAGCGACACCGCGGCTTCCGCGCCGTCTTCGTCCACCTCGCTGGCCTCGACCGTGCCGACCGCGGAACTGCCGAGCGACTACCTGGATATCCCGGCGTTTCTGCGCCGCCAGGCCGACTGAGGCCGTCCATGGCGACGCATGGCGCGTCCGGCCCGGCCACCCGGGGCCGGGCGCCCGCCGGGGCGCGAAGTGGTGTTTCGCGAGCACGGCGGCGAGCCCTGCGTCTTCAGGTCGATTGAACGTTCCATCACGGTGCAGGGTCTTGTCCCCCCTGCGCCCGTGGCAGCATGCTCTTGCGAGTTCGTCACAAGAGCGCGGCACCTCCGTGTGCCGGGTCCTCTTTTCTGCCGGGCCCTGAACGGCCCGGCAGGTTTTGCCGACTGCGCCATGCTGGGCGAAATCGCCGCAACCTGAATCTGATAGATGTTAAGATAAAGCTAATTCGGTGCTGCCAAGCCCGGTTCAGCTCCCGTCTGCACCTGTCCTTCACACTGTCCGGCCATGACCCAGCAACGCACCCTCAAGAACACGATCCGCGCCACCGGCGTCGGCCTGCACAGCGGCGACAAGGTCTACATGACCCTGCGCCCGGCACCTGCCGACCATGGCATCGTGTTCCGGCGCGTGGACCTGGAGCCGGTGGTTGAAGTGCCCGCCAGCGGCGAGCTGGTGACCGAAGTGACGTTGTGCACCGGTTTGACCTGCAACGGCGCCAAGATCCAGACCGTCGAGCACCTGATGTCCGCCTTCGCCGGGCTCGGCATCGACAATGCGATCGTGGAGCTGTCCTCGGCCGAGCTGCCGATCATGGACGGCTCCTCCGGCCCGTTCGTGTTCCTGCTGCAGTCCGCCGGCATCGTCGAGCAGCACGCGGCCAAGCGCTTCATCCGCATCAAGCAGCCGATCGAAGTGCGTGAGGGCGACAAGATCGCTCGC
>NZ_JASGED010000109.1:0-5636 GCF_047606765.1 Thermomonas sp.
AGTCTTCTTGCGGGCACTCTCCAGCAGCGGAAGGATCGTCTCGAACTGCTCGCGGCTGATGTCACTGGGATAGGGATGTCTCATCCCTATAGCATCAGGGATGAGAAAGACTTTGAACAGGCTCTTACGGCGTCTGGAACAACGCCCCGATCTCCAGCACCGTCTTGTAAGGCGTGGGCTCGTTGCGGTTGCTGAGCAGGATCACGGTCAGGCGCTGCTTCGGCCAGCGCACCAGCGCATTGCGGAAACCGATGGACTCGCCGGAATGCCATTGCCGGTCGCCGGCAATGCGCCAGCCGAAACCGTAATAGCTCACGCCCTCCTCGCCTTCCACCTTGGACTGATGGCTGAAGGCAAGCGCGCGCGAGGCATCGCTGAGCAGGCGGTCGTCATACAGCGCGGCATCCCAGCGCGCGAGGTCATCAATGCTGGAATAGATGCCGCCATCGCCCAGCACCGCGCTGGTGGAACTCTGGTCGGTGCGCTGCCAGCGGCCATCGATTTCGCTGTAGCCGAAGGCACGATGCGGGATGGCCGGGCCGGCATCGATGCGGGCATGGGTATCGCGCATGCCCAGTGGTTCGAAGATGCGGCTGCGCAGGAAATCGGGGAACGATGTTCCGGATGCGCGCTCCACAACCAGCGCCAGCAGCGCATAGCCGCTGTTGCTGTAGCGATAGGTGCTGCCGGGCGGGAAATACAGCGCGTTTTGCTTTTCCAGCAGCTTCAGCACGCCTGCGTCGAGGATTTGCCCGTCATACGGCTCGGCCATCAGGTCTTCGTAATCCAGCACGCCCGAGGTGTGATTCAGAAGATGGCGAACAGTGATGCCGTCTGCCACCTTCGGCAGCGAGGGCAACCAGCGCTTGAGCGGATCGTCGATGGACAGTTTTCCATCCTGTGCCAGCAGCAGGATGGCGGCGGCGGTGAACTGCTTGCTGACCGAGGCCAGCCGGTAGTTGGTGGCAGGCCCGGCCTCGATGTCGGCTTCAAGATCGGCACGGCCGAAGCCACGGCGCACCAGCGGCTTGCCGTCCTTCAGCACCAGCAGGGAAGCGCCGGGCACGTTGCCTTCGTAGCGCTGCATCAGGCGGTCGATGGCGACATCGATCATCGGTGTCTCCGGTGCGGTGACAGGCACGTCGTACAGCGTGCCGGGCGTGGGTTCGGGCCGGAAGGTGTAATGCCACCATTCCATCGCATAGTTGTGGAAGCCCTGCGCAGCCATCGCCTTGAGCAGCAGTTGGCGATTGGCACGCTGCGCGGGTGTTGCCTCGGGCGAATCGGTATTGGCACGGGTGCCGAAGAAATCGAAATCGGTGCCCATGTCCAGCGGCCTGCAATCCGCACCCTGCGCGTCGCATTGCAGCAGGGTCAGGTCGATGGTGGCACCACGGCTATGGCCCGATACCGACGCGATGTAGCCATCCAGCAGTTGCGGCTTGTCCAGATCCGGGTAATGCGCGGCCTTGGTTTTCACATCGTTCGGGTCTGCTGCCCAGCGCATGAAATGCGCGACGGCCCTCGCCGGGCGATAGCAGTCGTAGATGCGCAGGCGTTGATTCTGCTTGCGCAGCGTGGCCTCGACGCGGGCAAGTGCTTCGGCAGCTTCCTGCTTCAGCCAGCAGCGCGGCGCCTGGTAGCCATCGACCGGTGCGCCGACGAAGTTGTCGCTGCCGAAGTAGCGGATGTCCTGCGAAATATCCGGCACCAGCACGCGCATGTCGGCCATGCCCGCCTGCTGCATCGTGCTTGCATTCGACAACTGCGGTGCGGGTGGGTTGGAAGCGCAGCCGGCAATGGCCAGCGCCAGCGGAACCAGGAAAGCACGCCAACTATTCACAGTCGCCAATCCTCGTGAAAGCCAAGTCTTCGTAATCGGAACTGAAATCGCCATCCGGGTCGAACTTCGCCATGCGCAGCGTGCGCACATCGCCACTGCCGGAGAAGGCCAGCCATGCGTTTTCGTCCACTGCTTCGTCCTCCCAGACCAGAAGGTAACGACCATTGAGGCGGCTTACGGCCCCGTGCATCTTCGGCGACTTGGCCGAGCGCCATTCAACGCCGCCCGCAGCCTCGCATACACGCACATCGCCAAACCACGGGTCGCGCCAGACACCCAGCCAGTCACGCATTGCGCTCGCCTTCACTGGCTTGCGTTTGGCGATGTCGGGCAGCTTCGGTTTCGTGGTTGTCGCCGCCGGCGCGGGCATTGCAAGTTCATCCGCATAACCGGCCACGCCGAGTGATTTTTCCGGCGCGGTGAACAACTTGAGCAAGACCGTGCCCAGCACCGTGCGCGCGCTGCCGCCCGCGCCATTGATCATGAACACGAAGCCGGACTTGCGATCCGGCAACAGCATCATCATCGAATACATCCCGCCCAGCGTGCCGGTATGCGAGACCGTCCACTGCCCATCCACATCGGCCAGACGGAAGCCGTAGGCATAGGCGTAGTAATGGGTGCCGTCCCACTGCCTGCGCTGCGCGGAAATCGGCATCGGCGTGCGCGCCTTCCACAGTTCGGCGCGCTGCGTGGCATCGAGCCATTTCAATTGTGCATCCGTCGGCAGCAACCAGTTGCGCATCCACGCCAGCATGTCATCCAGCCCGCAGCGGATGCCGCCCGCCGCTGCCGAGGCGATTGCCGGCACGACATCGGCATCCTCGCGCATCGGCAGATTGCGCTCGCCATCACGCATATGCGGCTGCGCAACGCTGCCGGCTTCGCTCATCACGAATTCACCGACACGGCAGCCGGCCAGGCCCAGCGGCTGGAACAGTTCACGCCGCACCAGTTCCTCGTAAGACGCACCGCCTGCTGCAGCCGCCACTTCGCCCGCCACCACGTACAGCAGGTTGTCGTAGGCATAGCCAGCACGGAACCCGTAAGCCGGCTTGATGTGGCGCAGGCCGCGCACGATATCGTCGCGGTTGAACAGGTTCGGCTCCGGCCACAGCATCAGGTCGCCGCCACCTTCGGGCAGGCCGCTGTTATGGATCAGCAGATCGCTGACGGTCATGTGCTGGGTGACCCACGGATCGTGCATGGCGAATGCCGGCAGGTGCTTCACCACCGGATCGTGCCATTGCAGTTTGCCCTGCTGCACCAGCCGTGCCAGCACGGTGGCGGTCATCGCCTTGCTGTTGGACGCGATCTTGAACAGGGTCTTGCTGGTCACCGGATCAAAGCTGCCTGCCACGGTTTCGCCATAGCCGCGCGCAAAGACTACTTCACCGTTTTCGACAACACCCACTGCAATACCCGGCAACTCGTAGCGTTCGATGGTGGCGCGCACGGCGGCATCGATGGCCTCGGGCGAAGGGCTTTGCGCCTGCGCTGATGCCGCACCAATCGCCAGCAACACCGCTGCCATCATTCGCAAACGCGGCTGCTTCATGTTGTTCTCCATGCCTCGGCGCGGCATTCCTCCGCGATCATCGCATCGAAGCTTTGCCGACGCCGCACCACTGCGTAACGCCCGCCATCCACCAGCACTTCGGCGGGCAGCGGGCGTGAGTTGTAGGTTGAACCCATCGAAGCACCGTATGCGCCGGCACCGTGAATCACGACCAGATCACCGGCCTCGCAGCGCACCAGTTCGCGTCCGGTGGCGAAGGTGTCGCCGGTTTCGCAGACCGGGCCGACCACGTCATAGTCGATGCGTTCGCGGCCCGTGGCATCGCCGATCCGCACGATGTCGTGCCAGGCCTCGTACAGGCTGGGCCGCAGCAGGTCGTTCATCGCCGCGTCGAGCACCAGGAATCGGCGCGTCTGGCCCTGCTTCTCCAGCAGCACGCGCGCGAGCAGGATGCCGGCCTCGGCAACAAGCCAGCGACCCGGCTCCACCAGGATGCGGCCACCAAAACCATCCAGCGCCGCGCGGATCGCATCGGCATAGTCACGCGCGTCTGGTGCCTGCTCGCCTTCGCGGTAGCGCACGCCAAGACCGCCGCCCACATCGATGCTGGCGATGCCGTGCCCGGCGGCTTGCAGCTCACGCCAGAACGCGGCCATGCGCGCCAGCGCCAGCCGCACCGGCGCAAGACTGAGCAACTGCGAACCGATGTGCATGTGCAGACCATCCAGTTGCACGTTCGGCCATTGCGCATGCGCATCGAACCAGCTGCGTGCCTCCTCAATGGACACGCCAAACTTGTTCTCCGCCTTGCCGGTGGAAATCTTGGCGTGGGTCAGTGCGTCCACATCCGGATTGATGCGTACCGCCGCACGCGCCACCATGCCGCGTGCGGCGGCAAGCCGCTGGATGGCCTCAAGCTCCGCGCGCGATTCGATGTTGAAGCGCCCGACGCCCACGTCCAGCGCCATCACGATTTCCGCATCGGACTTGCCGACGCCGGAGAACACGATGTCGGCAGCGGCGATGCCTGCGCGCAATGCACGCTGCATCTCGCCACCGGACACGATGTCCGCGCCTGCGCCCTCCTCCGCCAGCAGCCGCAGCACCGCGCCGTTGCTGTTGGCTTTCACCGCATAGCGGATACCGGCATCCAGCCCGGCCAACGCCTCGTGCAGCACCCGCATGCGGGTGCACAGTGCCGGCGCGGAATACACGTACAGCGGCGTGCCTTCGCGCTCGGCAAGCGCATGCAGATCAATTCCCTCGAATCCCTCTGGCAGGACTGCGTGCTGCGTCATTGCATGCTTCCAAAAAAGGGCGGCCCGATGAACGGGCCGCCATGGGACAGGATCAGAACGGTCGCCTGCAACCAGATCAGAAGTTGTAGGTGACGACCAGATTCATGTAGCGCGGGTCTTGCCATGCAACACCCTGGCCAAAGGTCGATCGATATACACCGGGGCTGACTTCATAGCGACTGTGGATATCCGTGACGGTCTGCCTGTTCAACAGGTTATAGACCGAGAACCGCACCTTCAGATCGACCACATCCACGGGCAATGTCCATGTCACGCTTGCTCCGACGTTGTAAACCCACGGCAGCCGGCCGAATGCGCCGCGCTCGGTGTATTCCAGCACGCGATAGGGGGTTGTGCCGCAGTTCGACACGCAAATCCAGCCAGTGCCGCCACCACTGGTTTCACTGGTGCTCTGGACGCGCTGGTCATTCGGCCAGGAAACACCGAAGGCGGTGATCGGGCCACCGGACACCGCCGTGAGCGTCGCGCCAAAGCTCCACATCTCGTTCAATGCATAGGCACCGCGCAGTTTGATCTGGTGGCGGTGATCGCCGTACAGCGGGCCATAACGCTCGTTGTTGGCGGGATTGTCGTAGTGCTGGGTGAACCCGGTCCAGGGCAAGCCGGTATCCGAATTAACCGGGCCTTCAAAATTACCTTCGCTCCTGGACAGGATGTAGCTGGCATTGAACGACCACTTTTCATCCCAGGCACGATCCAACTGGAACTCCAGCCCCATGTATTCTCGTTTGGGCTTGAAGAAACCCACCACTTCATTACTGCCCTGTTTCACCCAGCCTTCCGTTGCGGTATCGAACGTCACCCAACTATTGGAAGCGGAGCACCACAAGGTGGCCATCTCACCGGGATTGAGCATGGGATAGTCAAACCCGCTCGCGCATACGCTTGCAGGAACGCGCACACCCACGTCGTCCAGCGTGCGTTCCATGATCCGATAGGTGGCATTCACCCCCCA
>NZ_JASGED010000110.1:0-35350 GCF_047606765.1 Thermomonas sp.
CGCAAGCCCGGTCTGGTCAAGCACGGTTGCGCCCTTGCCTTCCAGATGGCAGGCCATGCCCAGCAGCGCGCCGATGGTGACAACGCCGGTGCCACCGACGCCGGTGATGAGAATGTTCCATGGCTGCGACAGGTCACTGCGCACGGCGGGCATCGGCAGGTTTTCCAGCCGCTCGGCGGCATTGGCTTTCTTGCCCTTGCGTGGCTTGCCACCATGCACAGTGACGAAGCTGGGGCAGAAGCCTTCGACGCAGGAAAAATCCTTGTTGCAATTGCTCTGGTCGATCTCACGCTTGCGCCCGAACTCGGTGTCCTTCGGCAGCACGCTGACGCAGAAACTCTTGACGCCGCAATCGCCGCAGCCTTCGCAGACCAGCGAATTGACCATCACGCGCTTGGGCGGATCCGCCAGCTTGCCGCGCTTGCGGCGGCGGCGCTTTTCCGTCGCGCAGGTCTGGTCATAGATCAGGATCGACGTGCCCTTCACCTCGCGCAGCATCTTCTGCACGGCATCGAGGTCACGACGGTCGTGGAAGGTCACGCCTTCCGGGAAGATGGAAGGCTCCGTCCACTTGTCGATGTCATCGCTGACCAGCGCGATGGTCTGCACGCCTTCGGCACGCATCTGGTGCGCGATCTGCGGCACCGACAGCGTGCCATCGACGGGCTGGCCACCGGTCATCGCCACCGCATCGTTGTAGAGGATCTTGTAGGTGATGTTGACGCCGGCGGCGATGGCTTGCCGGATCGCCAGCGAGCCGCTGTGGAAATAGGTGCCATCGCCCAGGTTCTGGAAGATGTGCGGCGTGTCGGTGAATGCCGCCTGCCCCGCCCACGTCACGCCTTCGCCGCCCATGTGGGTGAAGGTGTCGGTGCTGCGGTCCATCCACGTCACCATGTAATGGCAGCCGATGCCGCCCTGCGCGCGCGAGCCTTCCGGCACCCTGGTCGACGTGTTGTGCGGGCAACCAGAGCAGTAATGCGGCACGCGCGGGAAATTGGCGCGCGGCAATGCCAGCTCGCCTTCCTTGCGTTCCATCCACGCCAGCACTGCGTCGATCTTTTCGCTGCGATGGAAGCGCTGAAGGCGACGACCGATCACGCCGGCAATCGTGGCCGGCGTGAGTTCGCCGGTGCTCGGCAAAATCCATTCGCCGGATTCGTCGTACTTGCCGACGATGCTGGGCCTGCGGCCCCAACCATCCGGCCAGTTGTAGAACTGCTCCTTCATCTGGCGCTCGATGAAGGCACGCTTTTCCTCCACCACCACGATGTCATCCAGCCCGCGCGCGAATGCGGCGATGCCCACCGGTTCCAGCGGCCAGGTCATGCCGACCTTATAGACGCGGATGCCGATATCGCGGCAGGTCGCTTCATCAAGACCCAGGTATTCCAGCGCCTGCAACACGTCCAGATACGACTTGCCGGTGGTCACGATGCCAAGCCGCGCGTTGGGTGCATCCAGCACCATGCGGTCGATGCCGTTGACCCGCGCGAACGCCTGCGCCGCCCTCACCGCGTAGCGATGCAGGCGCATTTCCTGCTCCATCGGTGGATCAGGCCAGCGGATGTTGAGCCCGCCCGGCGGCATCGCGAAATCATCATCGCCCGGCAACACGATGTCCTGCGCGAACGGATCGACTTCGACCGATGCCGAGGATTCCACCGTTTCCGCAATCGTCTTGAAGCCCACCCAGCGGCCCGTGTAGCGGCTCATCGCGAAGCCCAGCACGCCCATGTCCAGGATGTCCTGCACGCCGGCGGGGTTGAGGACCGGCATCATCGCGCTGACGAACTCGTCCTCGCTGCCGTGCGGCAACGTGGAACTGCGGCAGGCGTGGTCGTCTGCGGCCAGCGCCAGCACGCCGCCATGCTGCGACGTACCTGCGGCATTGGCATGCTTGAACACGTCGCCGCAGCGATCCACGCCCGGCCCCTTGCCGTACCACATGGCGAACACGCCATCGTGCTTCGCGCCGGGGAACAGGTTGATCTGCTGCGTGCCCCAGACCATCGTTGCGCCCAGGTCTTCATTCAGACCGGGCTGGAACTTCACGTTCGCGCCTTCCAGATACTTGCGCCCGCGCCACAGTTCCAGATCGAAGCCACCCAGCGGCGAGCCGCGATAGCCACTGATGAACCCCGCCGTGTTCAAGCCCGCGCGTTCATCGCGCAACCGCTGCACGATGGGCAACCGCACCAGCGCCTGCACGCCGCTGAGATAAATGCGCCCCTGCGTGCGGCGGTACTTGTCGTCCAGCGTGTAGTCGGGATCGGTGACGCCCCGGGTCAACGCGACATTCGCCGAAGACGGCGAGGAAAGTTCGGCAGTGCTGGTCATGGCGGCGGCTCGATCAGCGGCACCTAGCGGCGCCTGAGTAAAGACTCGATATTTTAGCAGTGGGCCACCGACGGCCCCATCGCCACTGCCGGTCTAATCATCGCCACAGCGTCGCGGCGGGCGTCGCAGCCGCTGCGACGGTTGGCGCTAGGATGCGCGTATCAGACCGATGGAGGCCACATGGACGCAACCCCGTTTCCCGTCGAAGGCGGCTGCAGCTGCGGCGCGGCGCGCTACCGGATGCTGGCCGCGCCGATCGTGGTACACGCCTGCCATTGCAGCTGGTGCCAGCGCGAGACCGGCAGCGCCTTCGTGCTGAACGCGATGGTCGAGCGCGACCGGCTGCAGCTGCTGGTCGATCCCGCCGCGCTGGAGCTGGTTGCCACCCCTTCGGCCAGCGGCAAGGGCCAGCGCATCATTCGTTGCGGCACCTGCAAGGTCGCGCTGTGGAGCCATTATCCCGGCGGCGGCAGCGCCATCGCCTTCGTCCGCGTCGGCACCCTGGACACGCCGAATGCAGCCCCGCCCGACATCCACATCTACACCAGCACCAAGCAAGCCTGGCTGCAACTGCCGCCGGACGCGCGCGCCTTCGCCGAGTTCTACGACCCGCAACGGGAATGGAGCGCGCAATCGCGGGAACGCTATCGTGCCGCCAAGGTCGCTGCGGCCGCCGCGCGGGATTAACCCGCCGGCACGTGCCGCCTCAGTCCAGCACCCGGCAGAACACCGCCTTCAGATAGCGCGACTCCTGCACCTGCGCCAGCCACGGATGGTCGGGGCCGGCACCGGCAACCTTCAGCACCTGCACGGTGCGGCCGGCGTAGAACGCGGCGCGGCGCAGCATGTCGAGGAACTGCTCCTCGCTGACCAGCCCGGTGCAACTGAAGGTGGCGAACAACCCGCCGGGCTTGACCACGCCCAGCGCCAGCTTGTTCATGTCGAGGTATTTCTTCAGCGCGTTGATGACCTGCTCGCGGTCGCGGGTCATCTTGGCGGGGTCCAGAATCACCACGTCGAACTGCTCGCCATTGATCGCGGCATCACGCAGCCACGGGAAAATGTCGGCCTGCACGAAGCGCGGCTTCCGGCTCCCGATCAACGTGTTGTTCAGATGCGCGTTCTGCTTCGCGATTTCGATCACCGCCGGATCAATGTCGATGCCGACCACCTCCGCCGCGCCGCGCGCCGCCGCATACACGCCAAAGCCGCCGGTGTTGCAGCACAGGTCGAGCACGCGCTTGCCTGCGCACTGCTGGCTCAACCACTGCCGGTTCTCGCGCTGGTCGGCGAAGAAGCCAGTCTTGTGCGCGCCCGCCGGATCGGCGCGGAACTTCACGCCGTATTCGGTGACGATGGCTGGCTCGGTGCCCTGCGTGTCCTTGTAGTCGAAGCTTTCCTGCTTCTGCACATGCTCATCGGCAAAGCTGTGGAAGCGACAACCGGGGAAATGCTCGCGCAGCGCATCGAAGATGATCGAACGGTGCCGCCACGCGCCGGCACTGAAGAACTCGACCACCAGCAGGTCATCGTAGCGATCCACCACCAGCCCGCTGATGCCATCGCCCTCGCTGTGGACCACGCGCCATGCGTTGCTGATTTCGTCCAGCTTGAGGATGTCGCGGCGCAGCGCCACCGCTTCGCCAATCTTGCGCACGAACCAGCCGGCATCGACCATCACGTCCGGGTCGCGCTCCAGCATGCGCAGCGCGATCCGCGAATGGCCGTTGTAGAAGCCGCGCCCGATGAACACTCCATCCACGCCCACCACATCCACGATGCTGCCCGGCTTGGGCCTTTGGGCAGGTTTCTCGACCAGGCGCTGGAAGATCCACGGATGGGTGGAGTTCCAGGCGTTCTTCAGGCGGACGATAGGCAGGGCTTCATTCATGCGCACATTGTAGGCCGGTCGTCGCGCCGCGCCTTGCAATCACCGCCACGCCCCCCACGTTCAATCCATGTCCACGCCGTTGCCCGATACCCGACAGGCGGATCGCACCCGCGTCCGCCGCGCGCTGAACGCGAGTCTGGGCGCGGTCTTGCTGCTGGCTGCCTGCTTCGCGGCCCAGCAGGGTTTTGATTACCGCTTCCTCACCGTCACGCCGTGGACGCCACAGGGGCTGACGGGCCTGCTCACCGCACCGCTGCTGCATGGGTCGGTGGAACACATCCTTGCCAACAGCATCGCCCTGCTGATGCTGGGCACACTGGCCGGCACCACCTACCCGAAGGCCACGCTGCGTGCGCTGCCACTGCTGTGGCTGGGTTCGGGGCTGGGCGCATGGCTGCTC
Organism: Thermomonas sp.; assembly: GCF_047606765.1. GTDB lineage: Bacteria > Pseudomonadota > Gammaproteobacteria > Xanthomonadales > Xanthomonadaceae > Thermomonas. Next base: position 4,632 of record NZ_JASGED010000110.1, read on the forward strand.
GGGCAGCCCAATTCACACCATCTGGGTGCCAGCGGCGTGACCCATGGCCTTGCCTTTCTTGTGTTCACGCTGGGCCTGCTACGCCGCGACCGCGCGGCGATTGCCGCCGGCATGCTGGCCTTCCTGTTCTACGGCGGCATGCTGCTGACCATCCTCCCGCGCGAGGCCGGCGTGTCGTGGGAATCGCACCTCGGCGGCGCGCTGGGCGGCGTCATCGCCGCCTTCCTGTTCCGTCGCTGCGACCCGCAGCCGCCGCGTCAGCCATACAGCTGGGAAATCGAGGAAGAACTGGCGCGCGAACAGGGCGATGCCGAACGCGCGATGTACGAACCCGATTCCCCGCGCGACGTGCCGGTGCTGTGGCAGCAAACCGATGACGAAGAACGCGGCAAGGTGCTGCCGTTTCGCAGGCGTGAATAAGCTCATTCCAGCCGGGACGCACGCATCGAAACCACAGGCACTAGAATGCGCGCCGACCCTGCCACGGTGGCGGGGAGAACCCAACAGGATTTTCATGAAGAAGATGTATTCCGTGCTGGCGTGCGCGCTGGCACTTTCCGGCCTGTCCTCCGCCGCGGTTGCCGGCGAAGGCTTCATCCGTGGCGAAGCCGGCCGCAGCGACATCAAGTTTGCGGCTGACGACATCGGCAGCGCAAAGGACAAGGACACCTCGCTTTCGCTGCGTGGCGGTTACTGGTTCAACAAGAACTTCGCCGTGGAAGGGCATTACAGCCGCTTCTACGACACCAGCCTGTACAACGACGGCACTGACTACGCTGACGCGGAACTGTCGGCCATTGGCCTTGGCGTCGTTGCCAAGGAGCACTTCACCGATACCGGCCTGGGCTTCTTCATCCAACTGCGCGCCGGCGCAGCGCGCGGCAAGGTGTCGGTGGACACCTCGGAAGGCAGCGGCAGCGTGACCTCGACCAAGCCGTACTACGGCATCGGTGCAGGCTACGACTTCAACCGCAACTTCGGTCTGAGCCTGAACTACGACCACAACCAGGGTTCGGGCGATGGCATCAAGATCACCGCCAACACCCTGTCGCTGGGCCTGGAAGCACGTTTCTGATCCGTTGTGCCAGGTCACTCACGCAGCTGCCGCCGCAAGGCGGCAGTTGTGTTTTTGACGCCCGGTTCCGCCACCGTTGCGGATACCCCGATTAAGCTGCGCATCTCCTTTCTTGCCGATGCCGCTTCGATGCGCCACTTCGCCATCGCCCTTTTTGTGAGTCTGGTTGCCGCCTGCGCCAGTGCGCCGGAAAAACCCGCCACCGTTGCTCCTGCCGCCACTGCCAAGGCAGCGCCGATCAAGATCGGCATCGCGCTGGGTGGCGGCGCGGCCAAGGGCTTTGCCCACATCGGCGTCATCAAGATGCTGGAAGCAAGCGGCATCAAGCCTGTCGTGGTGTCCGGCACCAGCGCCGGCAGCGTGGTCGGCGCGCTGTACGCCAGCGGCATGGATGCCTATGCGATGCAGGAAAAGGCGTTCGCGCTGGACGAATCCAGCATCCGCGACGTGAGCCTGTTCTCCGGGGGCTTGGTGAAAGGCCAGAAGTTGCAGGACTACGTCAACGAACTGGTGGGCGGTCGCACGCTGGAGAAGATGCGCAAGCCCTTCGCCGTGGTCGCCACCAATCTTGCCAATGGCGAACGCACCGTGTTCGTGCGCGGCAATACCGGGCAGGCGGTGCGCGCCAGCAGTTCCGTACCCGGCGTGTTCGAGGCCGTTGCCATCGGCAAGGCGCATTACGTGGATGGCGGCGTGGTCAGCCCGGTGCCGGTGGATGCCGCGCGCGAGCTTGGTGCAGAGTTCGTCATCGCCGTGGACATCAGCAGCAAGGCCGATGGCATCGCCTCCACCACCAGCATGCTCGGCAACCTCAACCAGAGCATCCGCATCATGGGCCAGAAGCTGGGCGCGCAGGAGCTGGCACGCGCGGACATCGTGATCCGCCCGCAGGTCAACGACATCGGCCCTGCGGATTTCGCTTCCAGGAACCGCGCGATCCTCGAAGGCGAACGCGCCGCACAGGCCGCGCTGCCGCTGATCCGCAAGAAGCTGGAGGCCCTTGTCGCCGCGCGCAATGCACAGGCACGGCAAGCCGCCGAAGCCGAAGCCACCCGCAAACGTGAAGCAGAGCGACAAGCGCGCTGCAAGCGGCAACAAGGCTGGACGAAGGCACTCACGCGGGATGCGGATTGCCGCTGAATGCGAACGATGGCCTATGCTTGCCGCACCCGTTGCTGTAGCCGAGCCTCATGGATCTGACCCGTTCGTACCAGCAGCACATCCCCGGCGACATCCTTGCTCGCTACCAGTTCGCTGAAACACGCAATGCCGCTGCAATCTTTGCCGCGACGAATCCAACTGCGTTCGAACAGTTGCAGGACGTGCTTCGCAGTTTTCATCTGAAAACATCAGACCTGCTCACGCCCGGAGGCCAGGAAAGCGATCTTGCTGCGCGCATGAATCGTGCATTCCGGGATGGTGGCTGGCGCGAAGCCCGCGTGGACACGCTGATCCAGCTTTCCCTGCAAAGAACGCCATTGGCATCAGCAGGCGAAACACGACTTGATCCCATCGTCACGGAAACGCGCAACGAGGGATACAAGGTGGACAACTTCCGTGATCGCATTGCACTGGACATGGAGTGGAACGCCAAGGACGGAAATCTGGATCGCGACATCGGTGCTTATCGTTCCCTTTATGATGCTGCGCTCATCGACGTGGGCGTGCTGATTACCCGCACGATGAGTCTGCGCGAATTAGGCAGGCGTCTTGGCGAAGCCGCTGGCATGGCCCCGGAACAAGCCAAGCGCATCCTCAACACCACAACCACAACCAATCGGGAAAAACTGCTGCCTCGATTGACGCGCGGTGATGCTGGCGGCTGCCCGATACTTGCCATTTTCATTTGTCCGGAAACACATACGCCGGACTAGGCAGGCATCCCAAGATCCAATAGACTCCAATTCTCAAGATCTGTTTGGAATCTCGATGGCCAGCCCCTTGATCGAACAGGATCACGCCGTCCCGTTGCCGACCATTGAAAATGGCTGGACGACAATCCTGGCCGATCCTCCCTGGCGATTCACCAACCGAACGGGAAAGGTTGCCCCGGAACATCGTCGTCTGGATCGCTATTCCACGATGTCGCTGGACGATATCTGCGCAATGCCGGTTCGCAACGTTGCAGCACGCAACGCGCATCTGTACATGTGGGTTCCCAATGCGCTTCTTCCGGACGGATTGAAAGTCATGGAGGCATGGGGCTTCCGCTACGTTTCCAACATCGTCTGGGCCAAACGCCGCAAGGACGGCGGGCCAGATGGGCGTGGCGTGGGCTTCTACTTCCGCAACGTGACTGAACTGCTTTTGTTTGGTGTTCGTGGTTCGCTGCGCACGCTTGCGCCTGCGCGAAGTCAGGTCAACATGATCGAAACCCGCAAGCGCGAGCATTCGCGCAAGCCGGACGAACAGTACGCCTTGATTGAAGCCTGTTCACCGGGACCGTATCTGGAATTGTTTGCACGCCATCCTCAACCCAATTGGTCGGCATGGGGCGCGGAATCCGCGTCTGAAGTCCAGCCGCGCGGCAGGCAGCACAAGGGCTATGGCGGTGGCCCCATTCAACTGCCGCTTGTTTCGCCCTATGCGCGTCTCACCGAAGATGCAGCCGAGGAAACGGGCCGGGCACTCAAGCAGCGTTACGAACTTGGCCGATCCATCCGGGAATTGTCGGAAGAAACGCAATACTCCATTGGACGTGTCAGAAGCCTGCTTGCAGCGTCGGGAACTTCGTTCCGCCCACGAGGCGGGTCGAAATAACCAGAAATACTGAACGCGGCAGACTGCCCTGCATCAAAACCTCGCGCCTCCGCGGGCGTAAGATTGGTCGCATGAACACCGATCCACTGCCGCGCCGCATCGAAAACATCCAGACCGACCGTGGTTCACTGCCGGTGTATGCGACCGGCACGGTGGAGCAGCCGTGGGACAGCTACAGCGCGAGCGACCACGCGGTCTGGCAGCAGCTCTACAAGCGTCAGCGCGAAATCCTGCCCGGTCGCGCCAGCGACGCCTTCCTGCGCGCGCAGGACACGATGGGGATGACGCCTGACCGCATCCCGAAGTTCGATGACCTCAACAAGGTGCTGGGCGATGCCACCGGCTGGCAGATCGTCGGCGTGGAGGGCCTGCTGCCGGAGTTGGTGTTCTTCGAGCATCTCGCCAATCGCCGCTTTCCGGTGAGCTGGTGGATCCGCCGGCCCGACCAGATCGATTACATCGAAGAACCCGATCTGTTCCACGACCTGTTCGGCCATGTGCCGCTGCTGATGGACCCGATGTTCGCCGACTACCTTGTCGCCTACGGCAAGGGCGGCGTGAAAGCGCACGGCGTTGGCCCGGATGCGCTCATGCAACTGGCGCGGCTGTACTGGTACACGGTGGAGTTCGGCCTGATCCGCCAGAAGGACGGCCTGCGCATCTACGGTGCCGGCATCGTCAGTTCCAAGGGCGAGTCGATTTACTCGCTGGAAAGTGATGCGCCCAACCGCATCGGCTTCGATCTGGAACGGGTGATGCGCACGCGCTATCGCATCGACACGTTCCAGCAAACCTACTTCGTGATCGACAGCTACGAAGAACTGATCGCGGCCACGCTGCCGGATTTCACGCCGCTCTACGCACGCCTGCGCACGCAGGACGCGATCCCCGCCGGCACGGTGTTGGAAACGGACACGGTGCTTCATCGCGGCAGCGGCGAAGGCTGGGCCAGCGAAGGCGACGTCTGACCCGCCCGCGCATTTCGGCGACAATGGCGCTTTCCACCACGCCACGCCGACCATGTCGCAAACGTCTATTTCGCTGACGCGCTTCTTGATCGAGGAACAGCGCGCCGGGCGCATCAGCCCCGACCTGCGCCTGCTGATTGAAGTGGTGGCACGCGCCTGCAAATCGATCTCGATTGCCGTGGGCAAGGGCGCATTGGGCGGCGTGCTGGGCGATGCCGGCAATGACGGCCAGGCCAGCATCAATGTGCAGGGCGAAGCGCAGAAGAAGCTCGATGTGCTGAGCAACGAAATCCTGCTGGAAGCCAATGCATGGGGCGGGCATCTGGCCGGGCTGGCATCGGAAGAGATGGACACCTCGCATCCGATCCCGGACAAGTACCCGCGCGGCAATTACCTGCTGCTGTTCGATCCGCTGGATGGTTCGTCGAACATCGACGTGAACATTTCCGTCGGCACGATCTTCTCGGTGCTGCGATGCCCGGACGGCGTGACCAACCCCACCGATGAACACTTCCTGCAACCGGGTACCGCGCAGGTCGCCGCCGGTTACTGCACCTACGGCCCCAGCACGATGCTGGTGCTGACCGTGGGCCATGGCACGCATGCGTTCACGCTGGATCGTGAAGTCGGCAGCTTCGTGCTGACCACGCGCGGCATGCGCATCCCCGAGGAGACCAAGGAGTTCGCGGTCAATATGTCCAACCAGCGCTTCTGGGAAGCGCCGATGCAGGCCTATGTCGGCGACCTGCTGAAGGGCAGCGAAGGCCCGCGCGGCAAGGACTTCAACATGCGCTGGGTGGCCAGCATGGTGGCCGACGTGCATCGCATCCTGACCCGTGGCGGCATCTTCAGCTATCCGCTGGACAGCAAGTGCGCGGCCAAGGGCGGCAAGCTGCGGCTGATGTACGAAGCCAACCCGATGAGCTTCCTCGTGGAACAGGCCGGTGGCGCAGCCAGCACCGGCCGCATGCGCATGCTGGAAGTGCAACCGACCGGCCTGCACATGCGGGTGCCGGTGTTCCTGGGTTCGAAGACGGAAGTGGAAACGGCAGTGCGCTATCACCTTGATGCCGACACGGCCTGATCGCGTTCAGCCGCGTCCCGGCAGCTGGTTGAGTGACAACCAGTACTGGCCGATCCGGCGCACCATCTCGACGAAGCTGGCGAAGGCCATCGGCTTCTGCACGTAGCTGTTCGCGCCCAGTGCGTACATCTCCGCCACATCGCCCGGTTCCGCGCTGGTGCTGAGTACCACCACCGGCAGCGTGCGCGTGGCCGGGTCGGCACGCAGCGCCTGCAATACTTCGCGCCCGTCCAGCTTGGGCAGGTTCATGTCCAGCAGCACCACCGCGGGCAGCGTCTTGCCGGCGCGCGCGCGCAGATAGCCAAGCGCCTCCACGCCATCGCCCGCCACCTCCAGCGCGCATTCGCAGCCGGACTGGGCGAAGGCGATACGGGTCAGCTCGGCCTCGTCCGGGTTGTCCTCGACCAGCAGGATGGTCTTCCCGCTCATGCCGGCATCCATCGGCAGATCCTCCTTCAACCCGCGCAAGCTAACCGCATGGCCTGTCAACATGACGTGCACGTTCGCGGTGGTGATGTGCGATGGGAGGGCCGCTGCTGCCGTCATTGGCTTGCATCACGCGACATTGCCGCATTCACGGCTTAACCTGATGGGCATCGCGCAAGGGAACTTTCGATGCTTGAGTGGCTGACCCGGGTCTGGGATGCGTTCTGGGCCATCCCGCACATCCAGGTCTGGCTGACCGCCGGCTGGGGCTTGTACGTGATCGGGCTTGGCCTGTGGATCGTGCTGCAAAAACGCGAGCCCGCCGCCACCCTCAGCTGGCTCATCAGTCTGGCCGCGCTGCCCTATGTCGGCTTCGCCATCTATTACCTGTTCGGGCCGCAGAAACTCACCCGCCATCGGCTGCGCCGCCAGCGCCATCGCGCCGCGCTGCAAAGCGCCGGGCAGGACAGCGAAAACACGGAACTGCAAACGCTGGGGCATGCCACCACCGGGCTTGCGCCGATGACTGCGCGCGACGTGCAGCTGCTGGTCGATGGCGGTGCGAAATATCCGGCGCTGCTGGCCGACATCGCCAGTGCGCGCGACCACATCCATCTTGAGTACTACATCTTCGAGCCCGACCACAGCGGCACGGCGCTGCGCGATGCGCTGGCCCAGCGCGCGCGCACCGGGGTCAAGGTGCGCCTGCTGGTGGATGCGCTGGGCAGCAGCAAAGCGCGGCGCAAGCGTTTTTTTGCGCCGCTGCTCGCTGCCGGCGGCGAAGTCGCGTGGTTCCATCCCGCGCAACCGTGGCTGCCGTGGCGACGCCCGTGGGTGAACCTGCGCACGCATCGCAAGATCGTGGTGATCGACGGGCGCATTGGTTATCTCGGCGGCATCAACATCACCGACGCACAGGACGAACGCCTGCGCGAGGATGCCTATCGCGACCTGCATCTGCGCATCGAAGGCGATCTGGTGCGCAGCCTGCAACGGGTCTTCATCGAAGACTGGGCCTACACCACCAAGCGCACGGATTTTGTGGGCGACGTGGCGCGTGCAATGCCACCGCTGCAACCCGGCCCGATCCAGTCGCAACTGCTCGCCTCCGGGCCGGATTCGCCGTGGGAGGCGATCCATCGCCTGCATGTCGGTGCGATCCACGCTGCCAAGCAACGGGTCTGGATGACCACGCCCTATTTCGTGCCCGGCGAGGCGGCAATGATGGCGCTGACCTCTGCAGCGCTGGGCGGTTTGGACGTGCGCCTGCTGGTGCCGAAGACCAGCGACAGCAAACTGGTGACCTGGTGCATGCGTTCCTACTACGACGACCTGCTGGCGGCCGGCGTCAAGGTCTATGAATATGGCCCGCGACTGCTGCATTCCAAGACCCTGCTGGTCGATGACCATCTGGCGATCATCGGCAGCGCCAACTTCGATTACCGCAGCTTCCGCCTCAATTTCGAATCCTCGATCCTGTTCGATGACGAAGGTGTGGCGGCGATGCTGGCGCAGCAGATCGAGCGCGAGTTCGCATACGCTCCGCGCGTGCGCAACGAACGTGCGCATCCGTTCTTCGCGCGCCTACTGGAAGCGCTGGCGCGGCTGGTCGCGCCACTGCTGTAACCCGCGCGACGGCGTAAACTGCACCCACTCTCTGCGGAGCTACGCGCATGCACTGGTTGTTCCTGCTGCTCGCTTTTGCGGCATTGGCCTTTGCCCTTCTGACCACTTCGACGCCTGTACTGGCAGGCTGCCTGCTGGCCGCGCTGGTGCTGTTCGTGCTGTGGGTATTCGGTCTGTATCAGGCGCGCGTGGCCGGCAGCGGTCGCGACATCGCCATGGCCATCGACCCGATGGAATTGCGCCGCCTGCGCGAGCAGGCGGAAGCGCGCAAGGCAGCCGCCGAAGCCGGCACGCAGGACACTGACACCACGCCGTGACTGCACTCAGCGTCAACCTCAACAAGATCGCCGTGCTGCGCAACTCGCGCGGCGGCAATGAACCCGATGTGCTGCGTGCGGGCATCACTTGCCTTGATGCTGGTGCCCACGGCCTGACCGTGCATCCGCGCCCGGATGCGCGGCATATTCGTGCGGACGATGTGGCGGTGCTGGGCGCGCTGTGCCGTGAGCGTGGCGTGGAGTTCAACATCGAGGGCAATCCCTTCGCCCCGCCGCGCCCCGGTTATCCCGGCCTGCTGGCATTGTGCGATGCCGAGCGTCCCGCGCAGGTGACCCTGGTGCCGGATGGCGATGGTCAACTGACTTCCGATCACGGTTTCGATTTCGCCCGCGATGGCGATGCGCTGCGCCCGCTGATTGCAGCGTTCAAGGCGCTGGGTTGCCGGGTCAGCGTGTTCGTCAATGTCGGCGATCCCGATGTCGCACGCGCTGCTGCGGTCGGCGCTGATCGCGTGGAGCTTTACACCGGCCCGTTTGCCGAAGCCTTCGCTGCAGGCGATGTGGATGCCGCACGCGCCGCCGCGCAAACCGCGTGTCTTGCACAAGCCGCGGGCCTCGGCGTCAATGCAGGCCACGATCTCAGCCAGGGCAACCTGCCGCATTTCCTCGCCCGCGTACCGAACGTGCTGGAAGTCTCGATCGGCCACGCCCTGATCGGCGAAGCGCTCTACGCCGGGCTGGATGCCACCGTGCGCGCCTACCGCCACATCGTCGATGCGGCGGCAAGCCCATGATGTTCAACGCCTGATCGCGATATCCCGATAACCCGCGTTTTGCGCAGCCGCCACTGCAAAGGCAATGGCGCGGTATTCCGCATCGCCACTGCCATCCAGCGCCAGCACCTCATCCGGCGCCTGCGCACGCTGCGCGCGCAGTTCGGCCGCGAGCGCCGACAACTCCACCCGCGCGCCATCCAGCAATGCACTGCCGTCGGCCTGTACCTGCAACTGCACGGGTTCCGGCAGCGGAACCGGCGGCGGCAGCGCAATGCCCGGCAGGGTCAGGCCGATGCTGTCGCTGCGGATCGGCATCGTCACCATGAAGATCACCAGCAACACCAGCATCACATCGACCAGCGGGGTGATGTTGATCCCCGCCATCGCAGCAGCCTGCGCGCGGCGGGACTGCGAGAAAACGGAAGCGGCCATGCAGCACCTCCTTTGCGGGCACATTGCCCGTCTCCACGCTGCGCTTGCGCAGTCGCTACTGTCCATGCATAGCCGATGGCCGGCATCGCTGTCCGGATAAAGGGTTTCACCCGCCAAACGCGCACAAAAAAACGCCGCCCTTGCAGGCGGCGTCCGTCATCCACGACGTGCTCCGCATGGCGGAGCGATGAATGTTTGAATCAGTTCTGGACGAAGCCGATCTTCGCCATCTCGGCGTTCTTGGCTGCCGCCAGGACCTTGGCCAGCACACCGTAATCGGCATCGTCACTGGTGTCGATTTCCAGCGTCGGCTGGTTGGTCGGGTCACGATCCACTTCGGTGCGCATCATGGTCTGCAATGCGGTGACCGGCGTGGGCGTGTTGTTCCAGAACACCTGACCGGAGGCGTCGATCCGCAGGCTGATCGGATCCGGCGGATCCTTGGTCTGCGGCGGCGGGTTGAGCGACTTCTGCGGCAGATCCACGTCCACCGGCACCGACTGGATCGGCATGGTCACCATGAAGATGATGAGCAGCACCAACATCACGTCCACGAGGGGCGTGACGTTGATGTCGGACATCGCGCCGCCACCGGAGTTGCTTGCAAATGCCATGGCGTACTACCTCAGATGTTCTTCTTCGGCGGCGTGGTGACAAAGCCGACCTTGCGCATGCCCTGCGCTTGGGCGATCTTCACCACGTCGTTGACCAGCCGGTACTTGGTGGTCTTGTCCGCGCGAATGTTGACGGTGGGCTGCGGATCCTTCTGCGCCTCGACCGAGAGCTTGCTCTCGATCAGGGGGCGCGTGGCAGGCTCGTCGTTCCAGAACAGCGCGCCTGCTTCGGTGACCGCGATGGTGATCGGCGGCAACGCTTGCTTCTTCTCGTCCTTCTTCTCAAGCACCGCTTCCGGCAGCTGAACCTTGACCTTGTGGTTCATCAGCGGCGTGGTGATCATGAAGATGATCAGCAGCACCAACATCACGTCCACGAGGGGCGTGACGTTGATTTCGGCCATTGGGCCGCCGCTGTCGTTACCGCCGGCACTCATACCCATGGTCAGGAGCCTCCGTCAGGTCTTCGCGACGATCAGCGCTTGCCGGCCGCTTCGCCGACGCGCGAGCCGGTGGCGAAGAAGTCGTGCAGGTCGTGCGCGAAGGTGTCGAAGTGGTTGTTGGTCACGCGGTTCAGGCGCACGAAGAAGTTGTACGCAAGCACCGCCGGGATGGCGACGAACAGACCGATCGCGGTCATGATCAGCGCTTCACCCACCGGACCGGCCACGGCCGAGATCGAGGCGTCGCCCGAAGCACCGATCTTGATCAGCGCGCGGTAGATGCCCCACACGGTGCCGAGCAGGCCGACGAACGGCGCGGTGGCACCGACGGTGGCAAGCACGGTCAGGCCGTTTTCAAGGCGCGAGGACTCGCGGGTCACGGCCTGGCGCAGGGCGCGATCCACGAACTCGGAACGGCTCAGCGATTCGGCAAGGCGCGAACCATCGTGACGCTGGTGGTGCGCAGCCGCCTGGGCGGCATCCAGCGCGATCTTGGAGAACGGCTCGGCCTTCGGCTGCTCTTCCATGTAGCGGATCGCGTCCTGTGCGTTCGGGGTTTCCCAGAACGTGCCGGTCACGCGCTCGGCCTGGCCGCGCAGGCGCAGGTTCTTCACGAAGTTGATGATGATCCAGTACCACGACATCAGCGACATCACCATCAAGGTGAGGAAGACGACCCAACCGACGAAGTCGAACTGGGTGATGAGGTGGTCGAAGCCCATCTGCTGCAGCGCGGCGGCGTTGTTGCCTCCGGCGGCAGGAGCGGCGGCAGTGGTTTCTTGCAACATACGCTTACCTTTGGATGTCGTGGATGAGGTTTGTCAAAAGGAGCTTGAACAACATGCAGGGTGGAGCGGGGTGGAACTTGTTTCTGATTACTGAAGCTTCCATTCAACCGGGACGCGAACGCGGCTGGCGATCTTCTGGCCGTTGCGCACTTCCGGGTTGAAGCGCCACTTCCTGGCGCCTTGGACGGCGGCGCGGTCGAGGTTGCGGTTGCCGCTGGAACGTTCGACCGACACGTCAAGCACATTGCCGTTGGCATCGATGCTGACGATCAGGACGGTCGTGCCTTCGATCCCACGACGCGCTTCTTCGCGCGGGTACTGCGGCGGATTCATCGCACGCGAGGATGCGTCCACGCTGGAGCCGATGTCGGGGGTCGATGACGGTGGCGCGGGCGGCGCGGGCGGCGGTGCCTGCACGTCCATCGGCGACGGGTCGTCGAACACTACCGGCGGGTCTTCCGGCGGCGGCGGCACCGGGCTGGGCCGCGGCGGCGACAGCGTCTTCGGCGGCGTCAGCGGCTTGGGCTGATCCGGCGGGGGCGGCGGGGGCGGCGGCGGCGGGGGCGGCGGGTCGATGAAGGTGACCAGGACCGAATCCTCATCCTCGACATCCTGTGCCGGTGGCGAGATCGGGGCCAGCAACAGCAACAGGGCCGCCGCATGGATGGCGATGGCGAAACTGATGCCGAAAATGCGCGGCCAGTTCAATCCGCCTTCGCGGTCGTCATTTTTCTCGGTGTGGGCGAGATCTTCCGTCATGCGCACGGCTCTGGTGTGGGAAACCCCGACCCGTCAAGGCCGGGGGCTATAACGATCACGGCTTGCTCGCCGCAGGAACCACCTAGTCTATACCAACTGACCGCACTTGTTCCAAGTCCCTTTGATGGTGCAGTAGCGGGAACAGGCGCAGTATCCATCATCACTTGGACTGCAGGATACGCCTGGCCTGCTCCGGCGACTTCAGACCTTTGTCCAATGCCTTCTGTGCAGCGGCCTTGGCCTCGGCAATGCGGCCCTCCTGCTGCAGCACCACGGCAAGGTTGTAGTAGGTCTGGCCATCCTTCGACAGGGGCGCGGCCTTTTCCCAGTTCGCGATGGCCTGCGGAATCTGGTCACTGTAGTAGTAGGACTGCGCCAGCGCCAGATAGGTCTGCTGGTCTTCCTTCAGCACGCCCTTCTGGATGCCTTCGTTGATGACCGCGATCACGTCCTTCTCGCGGCCTTCCATGTTGGCGTAGGTGATGTACAGCTGGCGATATTCGCGATCCTCGCTGAGCTGGCCGCTGGCGCGCAGCTTCTCCAGCACGGCCGCTGCCTTCTGGTCCTGCTCGGCCTGCGAATACGCGGTGGCCAGCAGCATCTGGGTCTTCTTGTCATCCGGCTTCTTCGCTGCCAGCTGTTCGGCCAGCGCGAGCGCTTCGGTGGTCTTGCCGGCCTCGGCATAACAGGCAAGCAGCAATTGCACCCAGTTGTCCTTCGGTTCCGGCGTGCCGGTGACGATGCCCTGCAATACCGGGATGGCGTCCTGGTAGCGCTCCATCTGGTACAGGGTCTGGCCCTTGAGGGCGAGGTCGTCCGGCTTGGTTGACTTGCTTTCGCTCAGGTAGCGATCCAGCATCGCCAGGCCCGGCGCGTACTCGTCGTCCATGATGTGGAGCTGCGCCAGCATCAGCATCGACTGGTAATGGCTGTTGTTGTCCAGGCCATTGAGCTCGATTGCCTGTTGCAGGTACTTCCTGGCGGCGGCGTTGTCGTCCTGGTCATACGCGGCCTGCGCGGCCAGCTGCGCGCCCAGCGACTTCTCGTAGGCATTGGCGTTTTCAAGGGCGAGCAACTCGTCACCCAGCGGGCGCACCTTGTCCCACTCCTGCTTGTTGTAGGCCTCGATCAGCTGCTGCACCTTCTTGCTGTTCTTGCTGGACGTCTTGAGGCCCGGCTCCTGGCGCGATGCCTCGGGGAACAGCACTTCGGTTTTCTGCTGCTTCTTGTCGCCGCGACGCGAGGACTGCGCCGCAGCATCGCCGATCAGCGTGCCGCCGAGGGCGAGGGCGATCACGGCGGACAGAATTGCGTGTTTGGGGTGGAGCTTCATGTATCACCTCCGGGCCGGATGCCCGATGTGGATCAAACGTATCAGAAATCCCATCCGCTGCAATGCTGCGGATGCGTCATTGCGTCACTGGCAGCGCGGCAGGTTGCCGGCCTTGCGCGCGGCCTGCATGGTCGGCACCAGACCATCGGCGCGCGATTGCAGTTCGCGCAGGCGCGATGCCGGATCCGGGTGCGTGGAAAGCCACTGCGGCGGACGCGCGCCGCCCGCTGCCGCCATGTTCTGCCACAGCGCGACCGCGCCATTGGGGTCGAAGCCGGCCTTGGCCATCCACTGCTGGCCGACCACGTCGGCTTCGCTTTCCTGATCGCGCGAATTGGGCAGCAGAAAGCCGGCCTGCGCCAGCACGCCGCCACCTTGCGTCACCGCGTTGCCAATGCCTTCGCCATAGCGCGAGCCGGCCAGTGCGCCACCCACCTGCAATGCGCCCGAGGCGAGCATCTGGCGGGTGATGCGTTCGTCATGGTGGCGAGCGATGACGTGGCCGATCTCGTGCGCGATCACGCCAGCCAGTTGATCCTGATTCCTGGCGACCTTGAAGATGCCGGTATAGATGCCAACCTTGCCACCGGGCAGCGCCCAGGCATTGGCTTCGTCGTTCTGGAACAGTGCGTAGTCCCACTTCGCCTGGTTCCACGGCTCGGGCAATTGGCGCACGATGGCATTGACCACGCAGCCCACGTACGCCGTCTGCTTGCTGTCGCGCGACAGTGGTGTCTTCTGCTTTGCATCGGCAAACGCCTGCTCGCCAAGCTGGTTGAGCTGCGCCTGCGACACGCCGCCGACGATCTGCCTGCGTCCGGTCGGCGAGGTGGTAGTGGCGCAGGCAGCGGCAAGCGCCGCGATGGCAACAGCCAGCAGGGTGTTTCGCATCTTCATCGGATCCCCTCGTCGGATGATGCTGCCGTTGTAGCGGCAACGACCTTCAAACCGCGTCAACGCCAAACTTGGGTCACACGTCGAGGTTGGCGACCTTCAATGCGTTGTCCTCGATGAACTCGCGGCGCGGTTCCACCACATCGCCCATCAGGGTGCTGAAGATCGCGTCTGCGGCCACCGCATCCTCGATCCGCACCTGCAGCAGGCGGCGGGTGTCCGGGTTCACCGTGGTGTCCCACAGCTGTTCCGGGTTCATTTCGCCCAGGCCCTTGAAGCGCTGGATCTGGCGACCCTTCTTGGCTTCCTCCAGCAACCAGGCCTGCGCCTGCGCGAAGCTGGTGATGGGCTGCGCGCGGTTGCCGCGCAGGATCTGCGCGCCTTCGCGGACCAGGCCATGCAGCAGGGCGGCGGCATCGCGCAGTGGCTTCAGTTCGCCATGATCGAACGCGGACAGCGGCAACACCTGGGTCAGTTCCTCGCCCATGTGCTGGCGGATGATGAGCAGCGCCGGCTGCCGTGACTCGTTGCCCGGCTGCAGGCGCAACCGATAGCGCGGCTTGCCAAGGCCGCTCTGGTTGAGCCGTGCGGCGAGTGCGTCCAGTTCGTGCGCTTCGTCGATGTTGTCTGCCAGCGTTGCGGCATCCAGCGGGGTGAAATCGATCAGTGCTTCCAGCACGCGCGGGTCGTAGCGATGCGCGGTGCGCGTGATGGCTTCGCGCGCCTTCGCATAGGCCAACAGGAGGCTTTCCAGCGCCGCGCCATCGATCGCCGGTTCGCCGGCGGCGGGCACCAGCTGCGCGCCATCGACCGCATTATTGGCGAGATAGGCGTCCAGCGCCGCATCGTCCTTCAGGTACAACTCGTTCTTGCCCTGCTTGATCTTGTACAGCGGCGGCAGGCCGATATAGACGTGGCCGCGCTCGATCAGCTCCGGCATCTGCCGGTAGAAGAAGGTCAGCAGCAGGGTGCGGATGTGGCTGCCATCGACATCGGCGTCGGTCATGATGATGACGCGGTGGTAGCGCAGCTTGTCCGGGTTGTACTCGTCCTTGCCGATGCCGGTGCCAAGCGCAGTGATGAGCGTGCCGACCTCGGCACTGGACAGCATGCGGTCGAAGCGCGCGCGCTCGACGTTGAGGATCTTGCCGCGCAGCGGCAGCACGGCCTGGGTCTTGCGGTTGCGGCCCTGCTTGGCGGAGCCGCCGGCCGAGTCACCCTCGACGATGAACAGCTCGGACAGCGCCGGATCCTTTTCCGAGCAGTCCGCCAGCTTGCCGGGCAGGCCGGCGATGTCCAGCGCGCCCTTGCGGCGGGTCAGGTCGCGCGCCTTGCGCGCGGCCTCGCGGGCGCGGGCGGCATCAACAATCTTGCCGGCAATCGCGCGCGCCTCGTTGGGGTTTTCCTGCAGGAACTCTTCCAGCTTGGCACCGAAGATCGCCTCCACCACCGGCCGCACCGGCTCGGTGACCAGCTTTTCCTTGGTCTGCGAGGAGAAGCCCGGATCCGGCACCTTCACCGACAGCACCGCGATCATGCCTTCGCGCATGTCATCGCCCGACAGTGCCACCTTGGCCTGCTTGGCGATGCCGCTCTGCTCGATGTAGCGGGTCAGGGTGCGGGTCAGGGCGGCGCGGAAGCCGGTCAGGTGGGTGCCGCCGTCCTTCTGCGGGATATTGTTGGTGAAGCAGAACATCGTTTCCTGATAGGCATCGCTCCACTGGACGGCACAATCGACGACGATGCCGTCCTGTTCGCCGCTGATCGAGATCACATTGGGGTGCAATGGGGTCTTCAGCTGGGCCAGGTGCTCGACGAAACTGCGGATGCCGCCTTCGTACTGGAACACGTCGTGCTTGCCGTCCAGGCGCTCGTCGATCAGCTCGATCTTCACGCCGGAATTGAGAAAGCTCAGCTCGCGCAGGCGGCGGGCGAGGATGTCGTAGTGGAACTCGACGTTGTCGTTGAACGCCACCGCCGACGGCCAGAAGCGCACCTCGGTGCCGCGCTTGTCGGAAGGCTCAAGCTGCTTGAGCGGATACACCGGCTCGCCGTGGCGATATTCCTGCTGGTAGTGGTAACCATCGCGCCAGATGTCCAGCAGCAGCTTTTCGGACAGCGCATTGACCACCGACACGCCCACGCCATGCAGGCCACCGGAGACCTTGTAGCTGTTGTCGTCGAACTTGCCGCCAGCGTGCAGCACGGTCATCACCACCTCGGCGGCGGAGATGTCGCGGCCCTGCTTTTCGCTTTCCTTGGCGTGCCGGCCCACCGGGATACCGCGCCCGTTGTCCCAGACCGAGACCGAACCGTCGGCATGGATGATGACCCGCACCGCATCGGCGTGGCCGGCCAGGGCTTCATCAACGCCGTTGTCCACCACCTCGAACACCATGTGGTGCAGGCCGGAGCCGTCGTTGACGTTGCCGATGTACATACCCGGACGCTTGCGAACGGCCTCCAGGCCTTCCAGCGCGGTGATGCTGTTGGCGTCGTAATTGCTGCCGGACGCGGGGGTTGCGGACGGATTGCCGGGGGTTTGCTCGTTCTGCGACATCGACGCCTTCGGGGCCGCAGGCCTGCCGAAAAGCACGCTGCGACACATTCGCTATGGGAACGCGGAGTATATCAATCGCGGGTTTCAGCCGCTTGCCGGCTCAGCTGCCGCGCGGCGAAACCTGGCCGTGTTCCACGTGAAACATCGCCATCGGCACATCCATTCCATCCAGCCCCGGCGGCGGTTCAGTGCCGGTAATGAACACCTGCGCGCCGCTGGTGGCGAGGGATGCCAGCAACCGGCACTGATGGTGGCGATCAAGCTCGGAGGCCAGATCATCCAGCTGCAACACCGGCCAGTCGCCGGTCTGCTGTGCAAGCTGCGAGGCCTGCGCCAGCAGCAGGGCCAGCGCAGCCAGCTTGGTCTGTCCGCGTGACAGGCCATCCCGTCCCGGCAGATCGGACAGTTCCAGCCTCAGGTCGGCGCGATGCGGGCCAACCGAGGTATGGCCCAGCGCCAGATCGCGCTCACGCGACAGCAGCAGGGCATCGGCCAGCGCCAGTTCCTGCTGCTTCCAGCCGGGTTGCAGGACCAGATGCGCGGCACCAGCAGCAGGCAATACCTCATCGATCAAGCGCTGGAAATGCGGCTGCAGCCGGGCCATATAGTCTTCGCGATGGGCGTTCAATGCCTCGCCGGCCTGCGCCAGTTCGTGTTCCCACGCATCCAGCTGGGCATCCGGGCGACCTTGGCGCAACAGGGCATTGCGCTGCTTCAGCGCACGGGCATGGCGTCGCCATAGCGGAAGGAAGGAAGGTTCCACGTGGAACAAACCCCAATCCAGGTATCGGCGGCGGGTTTCGCTGCTGCCGTCGATCAGGGCATGGCTGCCAGGCTCGAAGGTGATGATCGCCAGCGCCTTGCACAGCTCGCCCTGGTGCGCGACCGCTGCGCCATCCAGCTTGGCCTCCCAGTCACCGCCGGCATGCCGCAAGCCGGCGCGATGGGACTGGCCGCTGCCGGCCCGCCATTGCAGATAGACCTGCAGGGCCGGGTCGCCCTGGCGGATCAGGCCGTCACGCACCCGCCCACGAAAACTGCGGGCATGCGCCATCAGGTGCTGGGCTTCCAGCAGGCTGGTCTTGCCACTGCCGTTGTCGCCGGTAATCAGGTTGAAGCCGGGGCCGGGCAGGAGTTCGGTTTCGACAAAGCGGCGCAGGGAGATGGCGCGCAGGCACTGGATCAGCATGCGCGGGCTGCCTTCGCCGCCCGGCAACGGCAAAAACGGCGACGCCCGGCGGAAACCGGGCGTCGTTGTGCGTGTTTCACGTGGAACATGCCCGCCATCAGAGGCGCAGCGGCATCACCACATGACGCGCGTGGTGGCTGTCTGCACCGCGCACCAGTGCCGAGGAATTGGCATCGCGCAGCTGCAACACCACGAACTCGTCGCGCAGGGCGGAGAGGGCATCCAGCAGATAGTTCACGTTGAAGCCGATTGCCAGCTGATCGACCGTGGTATCTGCTTCCACTTCTTCCTGCGCTTCTTCCTGTTCCGGGTTGTGCGCACTGATCTTGAGCTGGCCCGGCGATACTTCGACCCGCACGCCACGGTATTTCTCGTTGGACAGGATCGAGGCGCGTTGCAGGGCAGCGCGCAGGACTTCGCGGTCGATCTTCACTTCGCGGTCGGCGCCAATCGGGATCACGGCCTCGTAATCCGGGAACTTGCCGTCGATCAGCTTGCTGGTGAAGGTGACATCGTCGCGCTTGACCCGAATGTGGCCCTTGCCCAGTTCCAGTTCCAGCACGCGGTCGCCGCCTTCCAGCAGGCGCTGCAATTCGGTCACGCCCTTGCGCGGGATGATGATCTGACGCTTGCTGCCGGTGCCGGCCTCCAGCGTGGCCTCGCACAGCGCCAGGCGATGGCCGTCGGTCGCCACGCAGCGCAGGGCCGCATCGCGCAGGTCGAACAGCAGGCCATTGAGGTAATAGCGCACGTCCTGCTGGGCCATGGCGAAGGCAGTGCGTTCGATCAGCTCCTTCATCGCGCTTTCCGGCACGCTGACGCGCTCGGCGGCTTCGACCTCGTCAATCGAGGGGAAATCGTTGGCGGGCAGGGTGGCCAGGCTGAAACGGCTGCGCCCGGCCTGCACGGTGACCTTGTCGCCAGTCTGGCTGACCGTGACCTTGCTGCCGTCGGGCAGGGCGCGGACGATCTCGAACAGCTTGCGTGCGGGAATCGTGGTTTCGCCGTCCTGTGCGTCATCGACGCCGGTGCGCGACACCATTTCGACTTCCAGATCGGTACCGGTCAGCGACAGCTGGCCGTCGCGCACCTTGACCAGCAGGTTGGCCAGCACCGGCAGGGTCTGCCGCCGTTCGACGACGTTGACCACCTGTGCCAGCGGCTTGAGCAGGACTTCGCGTTGCAGGGAGAACCGCATGAGGACCCCTTCCCCTTTGTCTGGTTTTGAGCTGTCCGGATCGGAAGCCCTTGGCTTTTGAAAGATGGATAAATCTTAAAAACAGGTGGTGCTGGTGTCGCGAAAATCTTGGGATAACGTATCCAAGTTGTTGTTTTAACTTGATTTATTCGGGTTGCAAAGCCCTGTAGAACTCCGGTGGAAACTGCGGACAAGCTGTGGATGATTTCGGCGTGCGCGGTTTGTACACGGTTTGTCCACAGCCTGTCCCGATGTCATTCACTGAGTTTGCGGATCAGCTTTTCCCAGTCCTCGTGCAGCTTGCCGTCGCCTTCCATGAGTTGCTGGACTTGCCGGCAGGCGTGCAGCACGGTGGTGTGGTCGCGTCCGCCGAACTCCATCCCGATCTCGGGCAGACTGCGGTCGGTCAGTTCCCGTGCTAGCGCCATGGCCACCTGGCGTGGCCGCGCGAGCGAGCGAGTTCTGGCCTTCCCCGCCATCTCCTTGAGCGGAATCCCGTAGTAGTCTGCCACGGCCCTCTGGATATTGGGGATGCTGATGGCCTGCTGTTGCGCACGCCACAGGTCACGCAGGGTTTCCTGGGCGAACTCCAAGGTCACCGGGCGACCCAGCAGGCCGGCCTGCGCAGTGAGCTTGTTGATCGCGCCTTCCAGCTCGCGCACGTTGCTGCGCATCTTCTTGGCGATCAGCGCGGCGACTTCATCGGGTATCGGCGCGCCGCGCTCACGCGCCTTGCTCAGCACGATCTGGGCGCGGGTCTCGAAGTCCGGTGGGTCGATCGCCACCGATAGCCCCCAACCCAGCCGCGACTTCAGTCGCGGTTCCAGGCCATCGACCTCGCGCGGGTAGCGGTCGCAGGTCATGATGATCTGCTGTTTGCCCTCGAACAGCGCATTGAAGGTGTGGAAGAACTCCTCCTGGGTGCGGTCCTTGCCGGCGAAGAACTGGATGTCGTCGATCAGCAGCGCATCGATCTGCTGGAACTGGCGCTTGAACTGGTCGGTGGTCTTGTCCTGCAGGGCGCGGAAGAAGGCGTCATAGAAGGCATTGGAGCGCAGGTACAGCACCCGCGCGTTGGGATTGAGCCGGCGCATTTCATTGCCGGCGGCAAACATCAGATGGGTCTTGCCCAGGCCAGTGCCGCCGTAAAGCAAAAGCGGGTTGTGGCTGCGTTCGCCGGGTTTCTGCGCGGCGTGCCAGGCGGCGGCGCGCGCCAGCTGGTTGCTGCGGCCTTCGACGAAGTTGTCGAAGGTGTAATGGGTATCGACATTGCCGCTGAACGGTTCGGCCTGCATCGCTTGAGGTTGCGCGCGTGCTGCCGATGCAGGTGGCGGTGGTTCGGCAATGCGGCGATGCGCGCCGATTTCCAGGATGACGTCCGGGCCGGCACCGTGGTGGGTGGCCAGCTCGCGGATGCGCGGCAGGTAGAGATCCTGCACCTTGTCGCGAACGAAGGCATTGGGCGCATACAGGACGATGCCGCTTGCGTGGCGGTCGGCCTGCAGCGGCTTCAGCCAGGTGCGCACATCCTCGGCGGGCAGTTCGGCTTCGAGGTAGCGCAGGCAGGCGGGCCAGACATCCATGGCGAAATGGTCTCGGCTGGCGTCGCCGGGGCGACGCCTGTGGATAAGATCGGGAGCTGGGCAGGTTAACACCCCCGCCCACAGGCGCAAGCGCGACGGAATCGATGCGGCCCGAGGTCGAACGACTTGCCCGAAACCGCCAAGGGCGCTATCATCCCGAGTCTTTCTCCGCGAAAACAGCAGCAGGCCCGTCATGGCGACCAAGCGCACCTATCAACCCAGCAACCTCAAGCGCAAGCGTGACCACGGCTTCCGCGCCCGCATGAAGACCGCCGATGGCCGCAAGGTGCTGGCGCGTCGTCGTGCCAAGGGCCGCCGCCGTCTGACCGTCTGACCCCGTTGGGGTCGCGCATCCGGTTTGTTGCCGGATCCGCCTTGATGACACATGCAACGAACGCAGCGCCGGTATCCCCACGGGATGCCGGCGTTGTCGCGTCTGCGCATCGCGCGGTCGATGCCGGCTTCCCGCGCGCGGCGCGGGTACGCGCCAAGGCCGAGTTCGCCCGCGTGTTCGAATCCGGCAAGCGCACCGCCGAACCCCGGCTTGCACTGCACTGGCTGCCCGACGACGCCCCGCCCCGGCTTGGGCTTGCGGTCTCGCGCAAGGTCGATCCGCGCGCGGTGGGGCGCAACCGCATCAAGCGCATTTTGCGCGATGCCTTCCGCCATCATCGTGCTGGCTTGCGCGGCGGTGCCTACGTGATCGTGGCCCGCTCCGCTGCAGCGCAGGCCGATGGCGTGGCCCTGCGCCGGGCCTTCGATGCGCTGCTGCAACGGGCCGGCGCGTTGCCGCTGCGCGCACCCGCCGGCACAATGCCGCCCGCCACATCCCCTTCCATCCAAGAAGCCGCGCAGTAAGCGCGACACCGAGCCTGCCTGCCTGATGAACCAGACCCGTACTTTCCTGATCCTTGCCTGGCTGATGGTGGCCACCTTGTTGTGGATGGAATGGGGCAAGGAGCGCGCTGCCGCCACAGCACCGACCATTCCGACCACGGCTCAACCTGCCGCGCAGGCGAACGTGCCGACGGCGCAGGTGCCCGGTGCTGCCACGACGGCCACGACGCAGCCCATTGCCAGTGCAACACCCGCCGCGCCCGTCGTGCGCCTGCGCAACGACGTGCTGGTGCTGGACGTGAATGGTCGCGATGTGGTGCGTGCCGAACTGTTGAAGTACCCGCAGACCCGCGCGGAAGGCAGCGCGCCCGTGCTGCTGCTGGATACCGACCCGACGCATTATTTCCAGGCCAGCGCCGCATGGCGTTCGGTGGCAGGCGTGGAACTGGCGCTGCAGGCCGAAGGAAATGCGCGCGAGGTCGTGCAGGCCGATGGCACGAAGGCCGTTGAAGTACGCTTCATCGCCAATGCCGGCAACGGCATGCAACTGCGCCGCACCTACACGCTGGCGCATGGCAGCTATGCGCTGCGCGTGCGCGATGCACTCGTCAACACCGGCAGCACGCCGTGGACGGGCGAGATCGAGCGCCGGCTTGTGCGCGTGCCACCGCAGGCCAAGCGCGGCTTCACCAATCCGGAGGCCTTCAGCCTCAACGGCGCGGCGTGGTACAGCCCGGAAGAGAAATACGAGAAGCGCAAGTTCCCCAACTTCGTCAAGGATGGCCCGCTGAACATGCAGGTCACCGGCGGCTGGGTGGGCCTGTCGCAGCATTACTTCCTGGGTGCATGGGTGCCGCAGAAGGATCAGGCCGCGCTGTATTCGCTGGGCACCAGCGGCAACGCGCACCACATCCAGGCGCTCGGCCCGCGCGTGACGCTCGCGCCCGGCCAGCAGTTCACCAGCGATGCCACCTTGTGGATCGGCCCCAAGCTGGCCGACCAGCTGGACGCCACCGCGCCCGGTCTTGGCCTTGCGATGGATTACGGCATCTTCACCGTGCTGTCCAAGCCGATCCACTGGCTGCTGACGCTGTTGCACAAGCTGACCCACAACTGGGGCTGGGCGATCGTGCTGCTGGTGGTCATCATCAAGCTGTTGCTGTATCCGCTGTCTGCCGCGCAGTACAAGTCGATGGCGAAGATGCGCAAGTTCCAGCCGCGCATCGAGCAGCTCAAGGAGCGTTACGGCGAGGACAAGCAGAAGTTCCAGATGGCGATGCTGGAGCTGTACAAGAAGGAAAAGATCAATCCCGCCGGCGGCTGCCTGCCGATCCTGATCCAGATGCCGGTGTTCCTGGCGCTGTACTACGTGCTGCTGGAAGCGGTGGAACTGCGCCAGGCGCCGTGGATCATGGGCTGGATCAACGACCTGACCGCGCGCGACCCATTCTTCATCCTGCCGGTGCTCAATGCCGCGATCATGTGGCTGACCCAGAAGATGTCGCCGATGATGGCTGCAGACCCGTTGCAGAAGAAGATGATGCAGATGATGCCGCTGGTGATGGCGGTGATGTTCGTGATGTTCCCGGCGGGTCTGGTGCTGTACTGGGTGACCAATGGCGCATTGGGCTTGCTGCAGCAGTGGTGGAACACCCGGCGCTATGCCGAGGAACCGGCGAAGGCGTGATGTGATCCGCTGCCCGAGGCTGCTCGCCAGGCAGCCCGTGGCCGACCCATGGACAAGACGCTCGGCGACAGGGATGTCGCCGAGAAGCCTACATGGGTGAGGCAAGCGCTTGCGAAGCATTGCTTCGCGCGAAGCGGAACGCCCGCGATTTACAATCGCGGGCCGGGCCCGCACAGCGGGTATTCACGGCGTGTCTTGAACATGGGTTGGCCTGCGGGATGCCTGGCACCGTGCAGCATCAAGGCGATCCGTCTGCAATCATCTGCACATGTCTGAAACCGACACCATCGTCGCCATCGCCACCGCGCCCGGAGCCGGCGGCGTGGGCATCGTGCGGCTGTCGGGGCCGCACGCCGCTGCCATCGCCAACGCCATCACCGGCAAACCGCTGACGCCGCGCATCGCGCATTACGCGCGTTTCCTCGATGCACAAGGCGATGTCATCGACGACGGCATCGCCCTGCTGTTCCGCGCGCCGGCCAGTTTCACCGGCGAAGACGTGGCCGAACTGCAGGCGCATGGCAGCCCGGTATTGCTGCGGCAGTTGGTGGCCCGCTGCGTTGCGCTCGGCGCGCGACAGGCGCAGGCCGGCGAGTTCAGCCAGCGCGCCTTCCTCAACGGCAAACTCGATCTGGCGCAGGCCGAAGCCATCGCCGACCTGATCGCGGCGGGCGATGAACGTGCCGCACGCGCCGCGCGGCGTTCGCTGGATGGCGTGTTCTCGCGGCAGGTCGATGCCTTGATGCAAAGCGTGCTGGCGATCCGCGTGCATGTGGAAGCCGCCATCGATTTCGCCGACGAACCGCTGGACACGCTTGGCGGAAACCTGTTGCGCGAACGCCTGCAGGCCGCCATCACTTCACTGGCAACGTTGCGTCGTGATGCGGCGCAGGGACAAGTGCTGCGCGATGGTCTGCATGTGGTGCTGATCGGCCCGCCGAATGCCGGCAAGAGTTCGCTGCTCAATGCACTGGCCGGCAGCGAACGCGCCATCGTCACCGAACAGGCCGGCACCACCCGCGACCTGCTGCGCGAAACCATCCGCATCGATGGCGTGGAGTTGACCCTGGTCGATACCGCCGGCCTGCGCGAAGCAACCGGTGATGTGATCGAAGCCGAAGGCATCCGCCGCGCCCGCCATGAACTTGGGCGCGCCGATCTTGCGCTGGTGGTGCTGGATGCACGCGAACCGGAGGCGGGACGCGCCGCCGTTGCCGCCGATATCGCCGATGCGGCGCACCTGCTGTGGCTGCACAACAAGGCGGACTTGCTGCCGGCGTTGCCGCAGCTCGGGCCGGATGCGCTGGCGGTTTCCGCGCATACCGGGCTTGGCCTGCCCGAACTGCATCGCCGCTTGCTGGCGCTGTCTGGACTCGGTGAAAACGGCGGCGAAGGCGGCTTCAGCGCGCGCGCGCGGCATGTGCAGGCGCTGGACGAAGCCGCTGCGCACCTGGAGCTTGCGGCTTCGGAACTGGCGCTGGAACGACTGGAGCTTGCCGCCGAAGCGCTGGTGCAGGCGCATGCCGCACTGGGCCGGATCGGCGGGCATGTGGATGCCGATGCCCTGCTCGGCCACATCTTTTCGCAGTTCTGCATCGGCAAATGACGAGCGCAGGCGGCACCTGCGCCGACCCTGTGCGTCAATCAGCGACGATGTGCGTCAATTCGAGGGGCGCAGCCGTGCCCTGAATGGCAGCAGAGGGTGACATTGGCCGCAGATATCGATGAAGATCAATGACATGCGCCGCAACATCGGGCAACAATGCCAAGCGGGTTGTTCCGTTCCATCGACCGGCGCGCCGCGCACAACCAAGGGGAAACGCACGATGACCGCAATGAACCCGTTCCGCCGCATGGCACCCGTTGCGCTGGCCGTGGCCATCGCCTGCGCGCTGGGTGCATGCAAGAAGGAAGACGCTGCTGCAACCGATCCTGCAGCCGCTGCCGCGCAAGCCGCGGCACCTGCGCCCACGCCGGAATCGGTGGTGGCCGCATCGGTGTCGGCCATGGGCCCGGACGAACTTCGCAGCGAAGCCTCCAAGGCCTACGGCGACAACCGCCTGTATGCACCGGCGGGCAGCAATGCGATGGAGTACTACCTTGCGTTGCGCGACAAGGTGCCGGGTGATGCCGGTGCTTCCAGCGCGCTGACCGACCTGCTGCCGATGACGGTGATCGCCGCCGAGCAGGGCCTGGCCCGTGAGGATTTTGCCGAAGCCAAGCGTCTGGCCGCGTTGATCGAAAAGGCCGACAGCAGCCACCCGGCACTGGCACGCCTGAAGTCCAGCATCGCCAGTGGTGAAACCGCTGCACTCAAGCGCGTGGAAACCCAGAAGCTGACCGCCGAGGAAGAAGCCAAGCGGCAGGCCGATCTTGCCAAGCAACGCGAGGAAGACCAGCGCAAACTGCAGGAACAGCAGCGCCAGCAGGTACAAGCCGCCGAACAGCAGCGCGTGCAGGCGGAAGCCGCCGAAGCCGAGCGTCAGCGCCAGGCTGCCGCCGCTGCCGAGGCCGAGCGCCAGCGCCAGGCTGCCGCCGAAGCCGAACGTCAACGCCAGCAGCAGGCCGCTGCCGCCGCACCGGCGCAGCAGTCCCGCCCGGCGGCAGCCTCGGGCACGGCGCTGCGCCCGATTTCGCAACCGGGCCCGCGTTATCCGCAGGCCGCGCAGCGTGCCGGTGCCAAGGGTTCGGTGCAGGTCGAGTTCACGGTTGCGGCCGATGGCAGTGTCAGCGA
This sequence comes from Thermomonas sp., assembly GCF_047606765.1. Lineage (GTDB taxonomy): Bacteria > Pseudomonadota > Gammaproteobacteria > Xanthomonadales > Xanthomonadaceae > Thermomonas. The sequence continues at coordinate 30,676 of NZ_JASGED010000110.1, forward strand.
CGCGCGATCGGTGTCCTACGATGGCCAGCGCCAGTTCGAGCGCGAGTTCGAACGCGAAGCACTGGCTGCCGTGAAGCGCTGGCGCTTCCAGCCGATCGAACGCGCCACCACCACGCGCCGCACGATCTCGTTCGAAATGTAAGCAGCCGCAACAACATGCAGCAACGAAAAAGCCCGGCGAATGCCGGGCTTTTTCATGTGTGGCGATCCGTGGCAACGTGGATCAGGCCGAGATCGCCAGCTTCTCCTGCTTGTAGCGCCACACCGCCACCGCCCACAGCACCGCGGCCAGTGCCAGCGAACTGGCAAGGTACAAGGCCCATTGCTGCATCGACGCGGCTTCGCCACGGGTGATTTTCTGGATCAGCTGGTTCTGCGACAGGAACGGCACCGCGTACTGCCACGCCGCCGTGTCCTTGAGCGGATAGGCCATCAGCCCGTAAGCCGGCAGCATCGGCAGCATCATCAGCCACATGATGTGGCTCTGCGCTTCCTTCATGCTCTTGGCACCCGCGGCCAGCGCGGTAATCAGCGAGGTGCCGATCAGCACCAGCGGCAGCAGGATCAGCAGCAGCTTGCCCATCGCCAGGAAGCTGACATCCATCTGCTTGGCCATGCCGCTTGCCAGCGTGGCCGAGACCTTGAACGAGACCAGGATCAGCAGCATGGAAACCATGCCCAGCAATGCAGCGGCCAGCATCTTGCCGCCCACCAGAGCCGCGCGCAAAGCCGGTGTTGCCAGCAGCGGTTCCAGCGATTGCCGTTCGCGTTCGCCGGCGGTGGTATCCATCGCCAGATGCGCGCCACCGATGAAGGCGAAGATGGTCAGGATCATCGGCAGGATGATCGACATGAACTGGCTGTTCTTGGCTTCCGGCGTGGCCATGTCGCGAGTGCCGACATGCAGCGGCGCGGCGACACCCGGATTGATGCCGCGCACCAGCAGGCGCAGGCTGCCAACGCTGGTGCCATAGCCCTCCAGCAACTTGCTGACGCGGGCCACGGCCACGTCGGCATTGCGCCGGGTGGTGTCGGTGATGATGTCCACCTTGGCCGGTTTGCCGGATTGCCAGTTTTCAGCGAAGTCCTTGTCAATCTCCAAGGCCAGGTCTTCCTGCTGGGCGCGGATGCGGGCTTCGATGTCGGCCGGTGCCGGCCTTGCCTCGATGCCGTAGCTGGCAAGGAACTTGATGAGATTTGGCGCACGTTCCATGCCGACCACCGGCACGTCCAGTGTTTTCTCCAGTTGGGTTTCCGCGCGCATCTGGGTGAGCTTGCCAAGGCCGAGGAAAATCAGCGGATACAGCAGTGGCGCAACCAGCAGACTGAGCAGGAAGGTGCGGCGGTCACGGAAAAAGTCACGCCATTCCTTGCGCATGACCGTGAACATGCTGCCGAAGAACGAAGTCTTGTTCATGCGTGCAGGCCCTCGTCGCTGCCGATCAGTTTCACGAATGCATCTTCCAGATTGGCTTCACCGGCTTGTTCACGCAGATCGTCGGTGCTGCCTTCGGCCATCACCTTGCCGTGGGCGATGATGACGATGCGGTCACACAGCGCGGCGACCTCCTGCATGATGTGGCTGGAGAAGATCACGCAGCGCCCCTCCGCGCGCAGTTCCTTGAGGAAGCCGCGCAGGCCGCGCGTGGTCATCACGTCCAGGCCGTTGGTGGGCTCGTCCAGGATCACGTTCTTCGGGTCATGCACCAGCGCGCGGGCGATCGCGGTCTTGGTGCGCTGGCCTTGCGAAAAGCCTTCGGTGGCGCGGTCGAGGAAGTCTTCCATCTGCAGCGCAGCCGCCAGTTTCGCGGTGCGTGCGTTGATGGCATCGCGCGACATGCCATGCAGCTCGCCGAAATAGTCGATGTTCTCGCGCGCGGTCAGGCGCTTATAGACGCCGCGCGCATCCGGCAGCACGCCCAGGTTGCGGCGTACACGTTCGGCATAGGTGGCCACGTCGATGCCATCCACCAGCACGCGCCCGGTTTCCGGCGTCATCAAGGTATAGAGCATGCGCAGCGTGGTGGTCTTGCCGGCGCCATTCGGGCCTAGCAGGCCGGTGATCTCGCCGTCGCGGGCGGTGAAGCCCACGTTGTCGACGGCGACCACGCGCGTCTTGTCTTTCCCTCGCCCCGGGAAAGTCTTGCGAAGTTGTTCTGCAACGATCATCGAATCATTCCTTGGTGGTCGTGGGCTCAGGGTTCCCAGCCATTGAAGCTGGTGAACGGCGGGGTATAGGCCAGCTTGTCGAGGCATTTGCCATCCAGCGCCTTGGCGTCTGCCTTCTCGACGAACTGCGCGAACAGCTTGGGCATGCAGCCAGCGCCGAGTACCGAATGGCCCTGCCCGCGCAGCACGAACAGGCGACCGTTCGGCAGTGTCTTGACGATTTCCTCGCCATAGCGCGGCGGGGTGACCGGGTCGAACTCACCCGCCAGCACCAGCGCAGGCACCTTGGTCGCAAGTGCCTTGTGGAAATCGGCGGGCGCGTTGCCCTTCGGCCAGGCCTTGCACATCGCGGCCATGCCTTCCGGCATCAGGTTGCCGAGCACGGTGTCCTTGTCTTCCTCGCGCGCCACCATGCTGTCGGCGTCCTCGCTGCAGATCACCGACAGCTGCATGCCCATCGCCATCGCGTCCTTCATTTCGCCGTGCATCATCTGCGACAGCGCCATCAGGTTTTCGTAGCGGCCTGCATTGGCTTCGTGGATGAGTTTTGGCAACAGCGCACCAGCCGCCGGCATGTAGGCATACATGCGCACCAGCCCCGCAACCGTTTCCGCGCGCAACACGTCCTGGCGCTGTTCACCGGTACTGGCGTCGTGGTAGCTGACCGTCACGGGGGCGGCGCGCAGCTTCGCCAGAAGTGCATCAAGTTCGGCACGCGGGTTGCCCAGCTTGTCCTTGCAGGTTGCCGTCCTGGTACACAGTGCGAACTGCAGCGCTAGGGCATCGTCCAGATTGCGGGCGAAGATGTTGCCAAGCCCTTGCGTGTTCGGCACCGGCGAATCCAGCACGATGCTGCGGGTCACGTCGGGATGGCGCATCGCGTACTGCTGTGCCACGCGCGTACCGTAACTCACGCCCATCAGGTTGACCTGCGCGGCACCAATCGCCTTGCGTACCGCCTCCAGATCGGCCACGGCATCGGTGGTGGTGTAGTGGCGCAGGTCGGCCTTCTTCGACAGCGTTTCCACGCACTTGCCCGCTGCGGCCTGCATCGCTTCCGGCGAGCTATCGCCGTCATCCTCGCCATCCACGGCATCGCAGGACAACAGGTTGGATTTGCCGGTGCCGCGCTGGTCGATCAGGATGACGCTGCGCAGCTTGCGCACTTCCTTGAGGATCGGATTCATCGCCGGGAAGGTTTCCACCGCCGCCTGGCCGGGCCCGCCGGCAAGCAGGAACAGCGGATCCGGCATCTTCTCGCCGCTACCGGTGGGTTCCAGCCAGGCGATGTTCAGCGCGATCTTGCGGCCAGCCGGATTGGCACGGTCTTCGGGCACCTCGAAAGTCGCGCACTGTGCTTCCAGCGTGTCGCGGCTCATGGTTGAGCTGAGGTTGCATGGCGTGAAGGGAATCTTGCCCAGCATCACCGGCTTGAGTGGTGCGACGGGCGCGGATGCCGCATCGGCCTTGCCTGTGCTGGTTTCGTCCTTGGGTTTCAGCGCGCGGTAGCCAAGCAATGCGCAGGCAATTGCGATGGCGATGACGAATCTGGTCTTGCGGGAGTTCATCGGGACAACCTCGTTGGCTGGTTGCAAGCAGCGGGAAAGGAATCAGGTTTCATCGGGCAGGAACACGTCTTCGATGCGGCGGCGGAACAAACGGGCGATGCGGAAGGCGAGTGGCAGTGACGGGTCGTACTTGCCGGTTTCCAGCGCATTGATGGTCTGGCGTGAGACGTCCAGCCGCTCGGCCAGTTCACCTTGTGACCAGCCCTGGGCATCGCGCAATTCGCGCAGGCGGTTGTTCACGACGCGCGCCTCACAGATACCGCCGGGTCAACACCATCTTGGCGATGCCGTAGATGCCGCACAGCAGCGGGAACACCATAATCATCATGTTGCCGGCATGGACATCGATGACCTTGGCCTGTTGCAGCAGGCCACCTGCGAAATACAACATCGATACCAGCAGGCTGGCGATGCCGATGGCCTCGGTTTCGATGCGGCGCTGCAGTTCGTCGATCTCGCGCAGGTAACGCAGCGCCGCGCGCAGGAAGAACAGCAGTGGCAATACCGGCGCCACCGCCACCAGCGCGCGCAAGGCCACCGGCTCGATGCCGCGCTTGATCCACCACATCGAGGCAAACAGCAGCAGCGAGTAAACGATCATCGCCGGCCACACCGCGCGCTGGTAGCGCCGCGATGCCTGCGTCGCGAACATCTCGTCGCAGTGCTGACGCCACCAGCGCGGCAACACCAGCATCAGCAAGGCGGCGATCAGATAGCCACCACCAATGCCAACCCACGCGCCAACGGCGTAGTCCGGCCATGCCAGCAGGAAGCGGCCGGCGGCAGCCAGCGTGAACGCAGCCAGCGCGATCGCGATGAAAATCCACATCCAGCGCCGCACGGTCATGGACGGGGACCTTTGTCCTTGTCGTCATTGCGCCCCTTGGCCATGAACACGATGCCCAGCACGATGAGGGCCAGGCCCACGCCGAGAAAGC
>NZ_JASGED010000111.1:0-13052 GCF_047606765.1 Thermomonas sp.
AAACGTCATCCCGGCGAAAGCCGGGATCCAGCTTTTTCAATGACTTACCAAAGAGCTAGATTGGACAAACATTCGTTTGTCAGAAGCGGCCGGCTTTCGCCGGAATGACGGCTTGTTCAGACCTTCCTTATGGGCGGTTACTTTCCCGCGCCGGCCTCGATCTGCGCCCAGGTGCGCAGCAGGTTGCCGCCCAAAATCTTGCGGATGTCGGCTTCGGAATAACCGCGCTGTTGCAGGCCGGCGACCAGATGGGGGAAGTCGGCCACGGTCTTGAGTTCGTTCGCCAGTTCGCCGCCCACGCCGTCGAAGTCGCTGCCGATGCCGACGTGGTCGATGCCGATCAGCTTCACCCCGTAATCGATCTGGTCCAGCACCTGCGCCAGCGTGCTCTGGCGGGTGGGATGCGCGCTGGCCCAGTCCTTTTCGAATTGCGCGCGATCCAGCTCCGGCTTGCCCTGCGCCTTGAGTTCGGCATTGCGGTGGTCGAAGTCGTTGCGCGCGCGGAAATGCGCCTGCGTGTCTGCGGCGCTGGCCGGATCGATGAAGGCGGTGCCGAAGGGAATCTGCACCACGCCACCCTTGGCGGCGACGGCCTTCGCCAGCTCGTCGCTGATATTGCGCTCGAAGCCCGGCGTGAAGTGGCGGAAGGCGGAATGGCTGGCGATCACCGGCACCTTGCTCAGCGCGATGGCCTCCGCCGCCGAGGCATCACCGAGGTGGGACACATCGACCATGATCCCGAGCCGGTTCATTTCCTTCACCACCTCGCGCCCGAACGGGCTCAGCCCGTTCCACTTCTTTTCGACCACGTAGGACGAGTCGGCGATGCGGTTGTTGGCGCTGTGCGCAAGGGTGATGTAGCGCACGCCACGGTCGAAGAAGAACTTGAGGTTTTCGAGCTTGTCGCCGATCGGTGCGCCATTCTCCATGCCCAGCGGCAGCAGCACGCGGCCACCTTCCAGCAGGCGCAGCGCATCCTTCGGCGAGGTCAGGATCGCGAACTTGTCGGGGTGCCGATGCGCCAGCGCTTCCACGCCGTCGATCATCGCGTTGGCGATTTGCCACGCACTGCCGCTGGCGTCCTGTCCCGGCGATGTGTAGATCGACATGAAGGCGATGTCGAGGCCACCTTCGCGCGCCTTCGGATAGTCGAACTCGCGGTCATCGGCGCGCGTGCCAAGGTCGGCCCATGTATCCATCAGGATGCCGGGTGCATCGACATGGGTATCAACGATGATCGCGTCCTGCGCCAGCTTGCGGGCGGCGTCCTGCGCCTGTGCGGCGGGTGCAAGCGCGGCAGCAATGGACAGCGTGATGGCGGCGGCGAGCATGTGGCGCATGGTGTTCTCCGTTGATGTCAGGTGAGCCGGCGACCGCCGGCATAGGCAGCGTGCAACAGTTGTCCACCCAGCCAATAGCACAGTGCCGCCGGTTGCTGCACGTGCCAGACGGCGAAGTCGGCGCGCATGCCGGCGCGCAGCATGCCGCGATCCGCAAGCCCAAGCGCTTTCGCTGCGTTGACGGTGGCACCGCGCAGGGCTTCCTCCGGCGTCAGCTTGAAGTGCGTGCAGGCAAGCTGCATCGCCTGTCGCAGCGACAGCAACGGCGAGGTACCGGGGTTGCAGTCAGTGGCGAGGGCCATCTGCACGCCGTGCTCGCGCAGCAGGTCCAGTGGCGGCAGTTTGGTTTCGCGCAATACGTGGAAGGCACCGGGCAGCAGCACCGCCACCGTGCCGCTTGCCGCCATCGCACGCACGCCGGCTTCGTCGGTATGTTCGATGTGGTCGGCAGACAGCCCGCCGTAACCTGCGGCCAATGCCGCGCCGCCGCCATCGCTCAACTGGTCGGCATGCAGTTTCACCGGCAGGCCAAGCGCGCGTGCGGCTTCGAACATCCGCCGCGTTTGCGCGGGCGAAAATCCGATCCGCTCGCAGAAGGCGTCCACCGCATCCACCAGTCCTTCGGCGTGCAATGCATGCAGCCAGCCGATCGCGGCGTCGATGTAGCCGTCGGCATCGCCTGCTGCTTCCGGCGGCAGTGCATGCGCGGCCAGATAGGTGGTGCGAATGCCGATGCCGAGTTCCTCACCAATGCGCCGTGCAACGCGCAGCATCTTGCGTTCGTTGGGCAGGTCCAGCCCGTAGCCTGACTTGATTTCCAGCGTGGTTGCGCCGTCGGCAAGCAGTGATCTTGCACGCGGCAGCGATTGCGCCAGCAGGTCATCCTCGCTGGCATCGCGCACCGCACGCACGCTGGAAACGATGCCGCCACCGGCACGCGCGATGTCCTCGTAGCTCGCGCCCTGCAGGCGCATCTCGAACTCCGCCGCGCGGTCACCGGCGAACACCAGATGGGTATGGCAATCGACCAGCCCCGGCGTGAGCAGCCTGCCCTGCAAGTCCTCGGTGTGTTCGGCAGTCGCATTTGCCGGCAGTGCCTGCATCGGCCCCAGCCAGTCGATGTGGCCATCGGCGCAGGCCAGCGCGCCGTCCTCGATCAGCCCGTAGCCGGCGTCCGCATCCAGCGTGACCAGCGTTGCGTGCGTGAGCAGCAGATCCCAGCGCTTGCCTGCCATGTGCGAATGCATCCCGATGCGCGTGCGACGTTCGATTATGGCAAATGCCGCGCCCGCTAGAATGGCGCTTTCGCTTGCCGGAGCCTGCCATGCAGCCGTCGAACCTATTGATGCCGGTGTTGCCATGAGCGCCGTGGAAAGCTGGGGTGGCCGCATCGACCTGCCGGAAGACGCTTCGACGCGGCGCTGGCACCAGTGGGTGCGTGCGCCGTTTGCCGGCGCTGCACCGGGCGTGGCGATGCTCGGTTTTGCCTGCGACGAAGGCGTGCGCCGCAACCACGGCCGCATTGGCGCGGCGGAAGGGCCGGCGGCGCTGCGCAGAATGCTGTCCAACCTGCCGGTGCTGGACGACGCGCCGCTGTATGACGCTGGCACCATCGCCTGCACGGATGGCGACCTTGAAGGCGCGCAGTCACGCTATGCGGACGCGCTGGCCGGCTTGCTGGATGCAGGCCACTTGCCGGTCGGCTTGGGCGGTGGCCACGAAATCGCCTTCGCCACCTACATGGGCATTGCGCGGCATTTGCGCGATGAACGTCCACGCTTTGCCATCGTCAACATCGATGCGCATTTCGACCTGCGCCGGCAGGAGCAGGGCAGTTCCGGCACGCCGTTCCTGCAGGCCATCGAGGATGCGCGCGCACGCGGCCTGCCGCTGGACTATCTGGTCTATGGCATCAGTGCCGCGTCGAACACGCGCGTGCTCTTCGACACCGCCGATGCGCTTGGCGTGCATTACGTGCGCGACGATGAACTCGGTCTGCTCGACCTGCCGCAGCGGCTGGCGGAACTGAAACAGAAATTGGCGGATGTCGATGCGATCTATCTCACCATCGACATCGATGGCCTGCCGCATGCGATGGCACCCGGCGTCAGCGCGCCAGCCGCGCGCGGTGTGTCGATGGAGGTGATCGAGCCGCTGCTGGATGCCATCGCCGCCACCGGCAAGCTGATCGCGATGGACGTGGCCGAAGTGTCGCCGCCGCTGGACCGCGACAACGTGACCGCGCGCGTCGCCGCGCGCTTGATTCATCGCGTTACCCATGCGGCGATGAAGGCATCGCGTATCGCGTAACCGTGCGTGCGGAGCGAGCTCCGCACCTACAGAGCAGCTTGCCGTAGATGCGGAGCTTGCTCCGCATGCAGGGGTCAGCCGAACAACCCCGACTGCTCCGGCAATGCACCTTCCAGCCGCAGCAGATATTCCTTCGTCGATAGCCCGCCGCCGAAGCCGGTCAGTGATCCGTCGGCACCGATCACGCGATGGCAGGGCAGCACGATGGGTAGCGGGTTGCGTCCATTGGCCGCGCCCACCGCGCGGGTGCCATTGGGATTGCCAAGACGCTGCGCCAGTTGCGCGTAGCTGATGGTTTCGCCGAAGGGAATGCGCGCAAGTTCGCGCCAGACCTGCAACTGGAAGTCGGTTCCCTGCGGCGCGAGCGGCAGATCGAACACGCGGCGCGTGCCGGCGAAGTATTCGCCAAGTTGCGCTTCCGCCGCCTGCAGGATGTCGCTGTCGCCGCCGTGCCAGTCGCCGCGATTGGCAGGGTGGCGGTTGTCGCGGAACTCGATGTGGCGCAGGCCGGTTGCGTCCGCCGCCAGCATCAGCGGCCCCACCGGGCTGTCGATGCGGCGGCAGAGCATCACTTCGTGTCTTTCAGTGCGGGCAGCAGGGTTTGCGCGTTGCCATCATTCGGCGCGGGCGTGATGCCGGCCAGCCGCGCCAGCAGTGGATACACATCGATATTGTCGAATGCGGGCAACACCACGCCCTGCCGGAACGCCGGGCCATGGGCGATGAAGATTGCACGCATCGACGGCAATGCCGGATCAAAGCCGTGCGAGCCGCGCGTTTCGCCGGTCTGGCGCTTGGCGATGGCTTCGCGCGGCAATACGTCCCAGCCTTCGTGCATCTGGCAGACGATGGCGGCGATGCGCGGATGCGTGCCGTAATGCCAGTGCGCCGGCAGCTCGCCCTTGCGCCAGCAGTCGTATTGCGCGTGCGCGCCAAGCAATTTGCGTTCGACCTGCGCCTGCAAGCCCGGATTCGGATTGATGCCGATCACCTGGCCCAGCGAGGTCACCTCCGCTTCCTCCATCGTCACCATGTCCTCGATGGCAAGCAGGCGCTCGGGCGTCACCGCCGCCATGCCGTGGTCGGACACCACGATCAGGTTGACGCGCAGGCCGCGTGCGTCCAGCCCGTCCAGCAGCCGACCGATGGCGCGGTCGGCATCGACCAGCGCATCGCGCACCTGTGGTGAATCGGGGCCGTGGGAATGGCCTTCGTGATCGACATGGTCGAAGTACAGCGTCACCACGCGCGGGCGGGTGGATGCCGGCTGTGACAGCCAGCCCAGCACTTCATCCACGCGCGCGTCGTAACTCACGCTGCCGTCGTAAGGTTTCCAGTAGGTCGGGTGGATGCCGCCAATCGGCGCTTCGCTGCCGGGCCAGAACAGCGTTGCCGCACGCTGGCCGGACTTGATCGCGCCGATCCAGATCGGCTCGCCGCCCCACCAGCGCGGATCGCCGACGGCTTCGCGGTCGGACAGCCGGAAGGTGCCGAGCTGCGCGTCACTCATGCTGTTGTGGACGATGCCGTGATGGTCGGGGCGCAGGCCAGTGACGATGCTGTAGTGGTTGGGGAAGGTCAGCGACGGATAGGACGGATTCATCCACTGCGCGCGCACGCCTTCGCCGGCGATGCGCGACAGGTTCGGCGTCAGCCCGCGTTCCAGATAGTCGGCGCGCAGGCCATCGATGGAAATCAGCAGGACGGGATCGGCGCTGCGGGTATCGGGACGGGTGGCGCAGCCGCCAAGCAGTAGCGCCAGTGCAAGGAGATGGAGGAGACGGGACATGCTGCCGATGATAGCGAACGGCCCGCTTCCCGGCCCATCCCGGCTGCACAGTCCGGCCCGGGGTGGATGCGATAATCGGCAGATTCCATGCAGGAGCTTTAAGCCATGTCCAGCCGCCTTGATCCGTCCCGCAGCATCCGCGCGCCGCGCGGCAATACGCTCACCTGCAAGTCGTGGCTGACCGAGGCACCGTTCCGGATGTTGCAGAACAATCTGGATGCGGAAGTGGCCGAGGACCCGGCATCGCTGGTGGTGTATGGCGGCATCGGCCGCGCCGCACGCGACTGGGACTGCTACGACAAGATTCTCGAAACGCTGAAAACGCTCGGTGACGATGAAACCCTGCTGGTGCAGTCCGGCAAGCCGGTCGGCGTGTTTCCCTCGCATGCGGATGCGCCGCGCGTGCTGATTGCCAATTCCAACCTGGTGCCGCATTGGGCCACGTGGGAGCACTTCAACGAGCTCGATAAAAAGGGCTTGATGATGTACGGCCAGATGACGGCGGGTAGTTGGATCTACATCGGCTCGCAGGGCATCGTGCAGGGCACCTACGAAACCTTCGTGGAGATGGGTCGCCAGCATTACGGTGGCAGTCTGCGCGGCAAGTGGATACTTACCGCAGGGCTGGGCGGCATGGGCGGCGCGCAGCCGCTGGCGGCATCGCTTGCCGGCGCGTGCAGCCTCAACATCGAATGCCGTCAGAGCAGCATCGACTTCCGCCTGCGCACGCGCTATGTCGATGAACAGGCCAATGACATCGATGATGCGCTGGCTCGCATCGCCAAATACACCGAGGCGGGCGAAGCGAAATCCATCGCCTTGCTCGGCAACGCGGCGGAGATCCTGCCGGAACTGGTGAAGCGCGGCGTGCGCCCGGACTGTGTGACCGACCAGACCAGTGCGCATGATCCGGTGCATGGCTACCTGCCCATCGGCTGGACGGTGGACGAGTGGCTGGAAGAACAGAAAGCGAATCCGGAAAGGGTGCGCGACGCCGCCAAGAAGTCGATGCGCGTCCACGTCGAGGCAATGCTGGCCTTCCACGCAGCTGGCATCCCCACCGTGGATTACGGCAACAACATCCGCCAGATGGCGCAGGATGAAGGCTGCGCCAATGCCTTCGACTTCCCCGGTTTCGTGCCGGCCTATGTGCGTCCGCTGTTCTGCCGTGGCATCGGCCCGTTCCGCTGGGTGGCGCTGAGTGGCGACCCGGAGGACATCTACAAGACCGATGCCAAGGTCAAGGAACTGATTCCGGACGATGCCCACCTGCACAACTGGCTGGACATGGCACGCGAGCGCATCCGCTTTCAGGGCTTGCCCGCGCGCATCTGCTGGGTGGGCCTTGGCCTGCGCCACAAGCTGGGGCTGGCCTTCAACGAGATGGTGCGCAACGGCGAGCTGAAAGCCCCCATCGTGATTGGCCGTGACCATCTGGATTCCGGCAGCGTGGCCTCGCCCAATCGTGAAACCGAAGCCATGCGCGATGGTTCCGATGCCGTCAGTGACTGGCCGCTGCTCAATGCCATGCTCAATGTTGCTGGTGGCGCGACCTGGGTGTCGTTGCACCACGGCGGCGGTGTTGGCATGGGTTACAGCCAGCACAGTGGTGTTGTGATCGTGTGCGATGGTTCCGAAGCCGCCGACAAGCGCATCGCCCGCGTGTTGTGGAACGACCCCGGCACAGGCGTGATGCGCCATGCCGATGCCGGCTACGAGATCGCGCAGCAATGCGCGAAAGAGCAGGGTCTCAAGCTGCCGATGTTGTAAACGATGAAGGGCCGGAACGAAATGGACGAAACGAGGCTGCCCGATGATGCCTGGCTGCGTCAGCAGGCCGGCGAAGGCGCGTTCAAGCGCGGCGTTGACTATTTCAAGCAAGGTGCGGTTGCGCTTACGCAGGTTTCCGGCAATGACCTGGCCGGAGAGGCCTACGGCAGCGAAACCTATCGCCTGTGGTTCAAGCAGGTAAACGGTGACTGGCGCTGGGGTTGCGATTGCCCGGCGGCGGACGGCGGGATGCTGTGCAAGCACCTGGTGGCGGCAGTGCTGACCGCCCGTGCCCTCGGTGCTGTCCAAGTAGTACCGGAGGATGCACCGCCCGAGCGCGGGCGCAGGAGGGCGGCAGACGGTTTTTCGGAGCTTTCGGCCTTCCTGCGTATGCAGACGGTGGAACGGCTGGCGGACTGGTTGCTGGCGCTGGCGCGTGAGGATCGCGGCATCGAAAAGCGGCTCTTGCTGCATCGCGCCGCCAGCGAGCCGGGGGCGATGCAGGACGCCTTGTCCAGCGTGCTGGCGACGGGCGGTTTCATGGACTACCGGCGCACGTTGGAATACGCGAGAAGACTTGCGGCTGCCATCGCCCAACTGGAAGAAGTCCTGCTGCGCGATCCCGTTGAATGCCGCGCGCTGTGCGAATACGCCTTGAAGCGATTGTTCAAGATCGTCGAGCGCGTGGACGATTCTGCCGGCGCAGTCGGCGGTTGCATGGCGGACATCGCGCATCTGCACGCGCGGGCCTGCAAGGCCGCGCCACCGGGAAAGCCACTGGCAAAGGCACTGTGGGCGCTGCAGGAAAAGGACGAGTGGCGGCTGCTGGAAATCGCCGATTATTGGGAGGTGCTGGGGGCGCAGGGGCAGGCCGCATATTCGAAGCTTGCGCTGGATGCCTTCGAGAAACTGCCGTCATCTGCGTCGGGGGAATGGGGGGCGCATCTGCTGAGAAACCGGGTGGAGGCGTTGGCCCGTTGCACCCGTGATTTCGATCTCTTGCAGCGCGTGCTGCGACGCGATCTGTCGCATCCACGCAACCATTTGCGCGTACTGGAAAGCCTGCACGAGTTCGGCCGCGCGCGCGAAGCGCTGGCGTTTGCGGAAGCGTCGGTCAAGCGCTTCCCGAAGGATGCGCAGTTGCGCGCCGCGCTTGCCCGCTGCCTGGCCGACGCTGGACTTGGCGACGAGGCGCTGGAACAGCTATGGGCGGCATTCGTGCAGCGGCCCGATGGCGAAAGCTGGGATGCGTTGAAGCAATGTGCGGGCAAGGATTGGCCGCGGTGGCGTGAGAAGGCATTGGCACATGCAACGGAAAAAGACGGTGCGCCTGTCAGCCTGCGCGTCCTGTTGCTGGCGCATGACGGCGCACTGGCCGACGCCATTGCGCTGGCGCGCAGCAAACCGGTGGACATGTTCGCCCTGCACAAGCTGGCCGACCGCGCGCGCGCTGTGGATCCGGCAGCTGCCGCCGAGTTCTACCTGCGCCTGGCGCGACCGCTCGCGGAGCAGTTGCACGGGCCTGGCCAGTACAAGGATCTGGTCTCGCTGTTGCAGATGTCGGCGAAATGCGCAACGTCAAAGCCACTACGCGATTTCGTTGCCGAAGTGCGTGCCGCGCATGCCCGCAAATCCAGGCTGATGGCGATGCTGGATGCGGCCGGGATGTAGCATTGCGCATGAACGCCGTGGCCCGTGTCGAAACCGGCCACACCCGTTCGTCATGGCAGTATCCATCCAACCCGATGAGGCAACGCCATGACGCTTGCGCTGTACGGCCACCCCTTTTCTTCCTATACGTGGAAGGTGCTGATCGCGTTGTACGAGAACGCCACGCCGTTTGAGTTCCGCTGCATCGCGCCGGAGCACCCGGACAACACCGCCGACTGGCTGCGACGCTGGCCGTTGCGCAGGTTCCCGCTGCTGCTGGACGGCGAGCGGCAGGTGGCGGAGACCAGCATCATCATCGAATACCTGCAACTGGCGCATCCCGGGCCGGTGCGGCTGTTGCCGGATGACCCGGCGGCGGCATTGCAGGTGCGCTTGCTTGACCGCTGTTTCGACCTGCATGTGATGAGCCCGGTGCAGGCGGCGGTGGCGGGTGCGCTGGGCCGGGACGGGTACGACCGCGACGGCGCGCGTGCATCCGCCGAGGAGAAGCTGGAACTGGCCTACGGCTGGCTGGAGGGCGAGCTGGCGGGCCGCATGTGGGCCTGTGGTGACGATTTCACGATGGCCGACTGCGCCGCCGCGCCGTCGCTGTTCTACGCGGACTGGGTTCATCGGATTTCCGATGCCTATCCGCTGCTGCGCGCCTATCGCGCGCGCCTGCTGGCACGGCCTTCGGTGGCGCGTGCGGTGGACGAGGCACGCCCGTTCCGCGTGCTGTTCCCGCTGGGTGCGCCGGATCGGGACTAACCTGCCTCAACCTGCCATCGCCGCGCGCTTCTCCACCAGAAAGTCGATCAGCGCGCGCATCTTCGCCGGCATCTGCACGCGGGTGGGTACGTACAGGTGGAAGCCGGCAAACGGGGCCGACCACGGGCGCAGCACTTCCACCAGCGTGCCGTCGGCGATGTGCGGACGCACCGCCAGTTCCATGTGCTGGACAAGGCCAAGGCCGAGCAAGGCCGCGCGCAGCATCGCATCGTCGTCGTTGACGGTGTAGCGGCCCTGCGGCTCGATCTCGAACTCGCGCGCGGGGTCGTCGGGTTCGCTCAACGACCATGGCAGGATGCCGGCGCTGGTGGTCAGGCGCAGGCGCACGCACGCATGCCCGGCAAGGTCGGCAGGTGTTTGCGGTGGTGGGTACCGAGCGAAATAGGCCGGTGCGCCGACGATCGCCATCCGCACCATCGGCGTGATCGGCACTGCCACCATGCCGGGGGTCAGGCTTTCACCCAGACGGATGCCGGCGTCGCAACCGTCGCTGACGATATCGCCGATGCCGTCGTCCAGCACCAGTTCCATCCGGATGCCGGGGTGGCGGCGGATGAACTCGGGCAGGTGTGGTTCCAGCAGGCAGCGCGCGGCCATGCGCGAGGTGTTGATGCGGATTTCGCCGACGGGCCGGCCACGGGTGTCGTCGATGGCCTGCACCGCGTGTTCCACCGCCTGCAGCGCGGGCGCGACCTGTTCCAGCAGCTGCCGGCCTTCCTCGGTCAGTGACACGCTGCGGGTGGTGCGATGGAGCAGGCGCACGTCCAGCTTGCGTTCCAGCGTGCGCATGGTCTGCGACAGCGCCGAGGGCGAGACATCCAGCGCGGTGGCGGCACGGGTAAAACTGCCGGCGCGGGCGACCTGCAGGAAGGCGGACAGGGCAGGGAGCAGGGAGGCGTCCATCATCGGTCAATTGTGAAGAAATGCTTCAAACAGATTGCAACTTTACCCTGTTTTTCGGTTGGGTTCGGGTGCGGAAAATGCACGCCGTGGCCCGATCCCCGGGCATCCATTGGAGCTGCAGCATGCAAACCGTCCAGTTCGAGAACCGCAATGGCCTGGGCACCACGCTCAATGCACTGGTGCATTTCCCGGAAAACTTCGACGCGAACAAACGCTACCCGGCGGTGGTGGTCACCCATCCGGGCGGCGGTGTGAAGGAGCAGACGGCCAGCCTGTATGCCAGCAAGCTGGCGCAGCACGGCTTCATTGCCATCGCCCATGACGCCACCTACCAGGGCGACAGCAGCGGCGCGCCGCGCCATCTTGAAAATCCGTTCGTGCGCAGCGAGGACATCAGCGCAGTGGTGGATTACCTGACCACGTTGCCCTTTGTCGATGCGCAACGCATCGGCGCGATGGGTGTCTGCGCAGGTGGCGGCTACAGCGTGAACGCGGCCATCTGCGACCGCCGCATCAAGGCGGTGGGGACGGTCAGCGCGGTCAACATCGGCGCGATGTTCAATCGCGGCTGGGATGGCACGCTTGATCCGGCTGCCGCGTTGCCTCTGCTGCAAATGGGGTCCGATGCGCGCAGTGTGGAAGCCGCCGGTGGTGAAGGTCCCAGCATCCCGTTTGCGCCGGCCACGCGCGAGCAAGCGCCAAACGCCGAACTTGCCGAAGCGTGGGAGTACTACCGCACGCCGCGCTGCCAGCATCCCAACTCGCCGGGCTATTTCCCCGCGCGCAGTTTCAATCTGCTGGTCACCTACGATGCCTATCACATGGCCGATGTGTTCCTGACCCAGCCCCTGCAGATCGTGGTCGGCAGCGAAGCCGGCAGCAAATGGATGAGCGATGACCTGCATGCGCGTGCGGCCAGCAAGGACAAGCATCTGCATGTCATCGCCGGTGCCAACCACATGCAGCTTTACGATGTGCAGCCGCATGTCGATGAGGCATCGGCAGTGCTGGTGGCGTTCTTCCGCGAGAAGCTTTGACACAGCGACCGATGGGTAAAGACAAGCGCGTCCTCACCGCAACCCGCGCGCGCCGCCGATCATGGCGGCGCGTGCTTGTCCTGTTCCTGCTTGGAGCCATCGCCTTGACCGTTGCAACCACCCAGCATGCGCCAGTGGGCGACTACACCGCTTCGCAACAGAATGCCGATGGCCGTTTCCGCAACCCGGTGCAGCCGCAGGCGGGCGAGTTGCCGGATTCGACGCTGCGCGTGTGGTGGAACTTTCTCTTCAACAAGCCGGACAACACCGAGCCGCATGCGCCGGTGCCGGTGCGCAGGCTCACCCGCGCCGAGCTTGACGCCGCGCCGGATCGCAGCCTGTACCGGCTGGGGCATTCCACCATCCTGATGAAATTGCGCGGGCAGTGGTGGCTGACCGACCCGGTGTTTTCCGAACGCGCATCGCCCGTGCAGTGGTTCGGGCCGAAGCGCTTCCACGCGCCGCCCATCGCGCTGGATGAATTGCCGCCGATCCGCGCCGTGCTGCTCTCGCATGACCATTACGATCATCTGGATCACGCCGCGATCAAGGCATTGGCCGGCAAGGTTGATCTGTTCCTGACCCCGCTTGGCGTGGGTGATCGCATGACCGACTGGGGTGTGCCGCGCGAGAAGGTGCAGCAGTTCGACTGGTGGCAGAACATCGGCATCGACGGCGTGCGTTTCACGATGACGCCCGCGCAGCATTTCTCCGGGCGCGGCCTGCGCGACGGCAACCGCACGCTGTGGGGGTCGTGGGCGATCAACGATGGCGACAAGCGCGTGTTCTTCAGCGGCGACAGCGGCTACTTCGCCGGCTTCGCCGAAATCGGGAGCCGGTTAGGCCCGTTCGACCTCACCCTGATGGAAACCGGCGCCTACAACGTGCAGTGGCCCTACGTCCACATGCAGCCGGCGCAGACTGTGCAGGCGCACATCGATTTGGGTGGGCGCTGGCTGCTGCCGATCCACAACGGCACCTTCGATCTTGCGATGCATGCATGGTTCGATCCGTTCGAGCAGGTGCTGCGTTTTGCTGGCGAAAAGGGCGTGGACGTGGCAACGCCTGTGATGGGCGAGCGCATCGACCTGAACGCGCCGCACGCGGGCGAGCGCTGGTGGCGCAGCGTGATGGCAGCGGAAGCAGCGCGCTGAGTGCCGTCTGCGCCTAGAGCCTGTTGACGCGGAACCTGCGGCCCTTGATCTTGCCCGCGCGCAAACGCTCCAGTGCAGTCCTTGCCTGCGCACGGGCGATGGCGACATAGCTGCGGGTCGGGAACACGTCGATCCTGCCGATGGCGTCCTTGTGCAGGCCGGCATCGCCGGTCAGTGCGCCCACGATGTCGCCGGGGCGCAGTTTGTCGGTGCGGCCTGCGTCGATGCGCAGGGTTGCCATCGCGGCTTGCGGCACCTCGCGTGGCTTGCCATCCAGTGGCGTGATGCGTTCGTAATGGATGGGTTCGCG
>NZ_JASGED010000112.1:0-2897 GCF_047606765.1 Thermomonas sp.
GGTGCGGATCACCAAGTTGCCGGCGCGGATGGAGATCGTGGCACCGTCAAGATGACTCTCCCGCTCGTCATGCCCGCGCAGGCGGGCATCCAGCTTTTTTGTTTTTTTCAATGGATCAAAGTCACTGGATCCCCGCTTTCGCGGGGATGACGGTCAAAACTGGATCCCGGCGTTCGCCGGGATGACGGGCCGTCAATACGGCAGCGGCTCGGCCAGCGAGCGCCCGTTGCTGGCGATCACCTTCGAATACCACAGCGCGCTGTCCTTGGGCGTGCGCTCCTGCGTGCCGTAGTTCACATGCACCATGCCAAAGCGCTTGGAATAGCCCAGCGACCATTCCAGGTTGTCCAGCAGCGACCACAGCATGTAGCCGCGCACATCCACGCCGGCGGCGATGGCATCGTGGATGGCGCTGATGTGCTGGCGCAGGTAGTCCATGCGCAGCGGGTCGCGCACGCGGCGGTTGCCGGCATCGTCCACGCTGGCGGTGGGCGGGTCGAAGAAGGCGGCACCGTTCTCGGTGATATAGACCGGCAGGTCGCCATAGGTCTGCTTGAACCACAGCAGCAGGTCTGTCAGGCCCTGCGGGAACACTTCCCAGCCGGTCTCGGTATAGGTGCCCAGCGGCTGGCGCACCACGCCGGTGTTGAGCGGATAACTCTCGGCCGCTTTGGTGACGCTGCGGGTGTAGTAGTTGATGCCGACAAAATCGAGTTTCTGCTGGATCAGCGCGTAGTCTTCCGCAGGCCAGTCCGGCCAGGCGTCGCCGAAGATCTGCTTGAGCTCCGGCGGGTAATGGCCGAGCAGGGCCGGGTGCAGGTACTGCTCGTTCATGTAGGCATGCGCGCGGCGTACCGCGGCGGCGTCCTCGGCGGAATCGCTGGCCGGGTATTTCGGCTCGATGTTCACCACCAGGCCGATCTCGTGCTTGCCGAGTTCGCGATAGGCCTGCACCGCCGCGCCGTGCGCGCGCATCAGGTTGTGCGATGCGATCGGCGCTTCGTAGCGGCTGCGGTGGCCGGGCGCCAGCGCGCCGTGCAGGTAGCCGCCGTCGGTGACCACCCACGGCTCGTTGAGCGTCACCCACTTCTTCACCCGGCCGTCCAGCGCCTTGTAGAGCACGCTGGCGTATTCGGCGAACCAGCCGGCGATGTCGCGGTTGAGCCAGCCACCGCGGTCGTCCAGCGCCGCCGGCAGATCCCAGTGGTAGAGCGTGAGCAAGGGTTCGATGCCGTTGGCAAGCAGTTCATCGACCAGGTTCGAATAGAAGTCGAGGCCGGCCTGATTCACCCGGCCAGTGCCCTCGGGCAGGATGCGCGACCACGACACGCTGAAGCGGTAGGCCTTCAGGCCAAGTGACTTCATCAGCGCCACATCCTCCTTCCAGCGGTGGTAGTGGTCGCAGGCGATGTCGCCGGTGTCGCCGCCCTGCATCATCCCCGGAGTGTGGGCGAAGCGGGTCCAGATGCTGGGGCCGGCACCGTCGGCCAGCGGATGGCCCTCGATCTGGTGGGCGGCGGTGGCGGCACCCCACAGGAAGCCTTCGGGAAAGGCGCGGGCCTTGGTGGTCTGTGCAAGGGTCTGGTCGGATCGGCTCACGGCGGTACCATGTAAACGGTTACATGGCAGAATAGCGCGGGTTGCGTCGGGTTGCATCCCGGCGCTGCAAAGGCATCGACCTGGGAGGGCGCAGATGGCCGAAGTGGTGCTGGAACACGTGCGCAAGGTGTATCCGCAGGGGGGGCACGTGGCCATCGCGGATGCCAGTTTTGCCATCGGCGATGGCGAGCGGCTGGTGCTGGTCGGGCCATCCGGCTGCGGCAAGTCCACCTTGCTGCGGATGATCGCCGGGCTGGAGGAGATCACCTCCGGCACCCTGCGCATCGGCGACCGGGTGGTCAACGACCTGGCCCCGAAGGACCGCGACATCGCCATGGTCTTCCAGAGCTATGCGCTGTATCCGCACATGACGGTGGCACAGAACATGGCCTTCGCCCTGCAATTGCGGAAATTGCCGAAGGCCGACATCGACGCGCGCGTGCGCCAGGCCGCCGACATGCTGGAACTGGGCGCGCTGCTGCAACGCAAGCCCGGGCAACTTTCCGGTGGGCAGCGCCAGCGCGTGGCGCTGGGGCGTGCGCTGGTGCGGCAGCCGCAGGTGTTCCTGCTGGACGAGCCGCTGTCCAACCTGGACGCCAAGCTGCGCGCCGGCATGCGCGCGGAGATCGCCCGCATCCACGCGCGCACCGGCACCACCATGATCTACGTGACCCACGACCAGGTGGAGGCGATGACTCTGGGCCAGCGCATCGTGGTGATGAAGGACGGCGTGGTGCAGCAGATCGACACGCCCATGTCGCTGTATCGCGATCCCGCCAACCTGTTCGTGGCCACCTTCCTGGGCAGCCCGGCGATGAACACATTGCAAGGCATGCTCCGGCAGGACGAAGGGCCGGTGCTGAACCTTGGCGATGGCCTGCGCGTGCGGCTGCCGGATGCCCGCTTGCCTGCCGCTGCGATGGAGGGCGAGGTGGTGGCCGGCATCCGCCCGGAACACCTGGCCGTGGCCGGCGGCAAGGACGCGATGCTGACCGCCACCGTGGAGACGGTGGAGCCGGTTGGCAACGAGGTCTTCGTCAACCTGCGCCTGGGCGCACACCCGCTGGTGGCGCGGCTGCCGCCCGAGGATCCGCCGGCGGAAGGCCAGCCGCTGGGCCTGTCGCTGCGTGGCGCGGAGGTGCTGTTCTTCGATCCGGCCAGCGGGAAGCGGCTGGTGGCCTGAGCCTCAGGCCGGCTTCGGCGCGCGCTGGGTGAAGTGACTTAGGCCGTCATTCCGGCGAAAGCCGGAATCCAGTTCTTCTTCGCATTGAAATGCTGGATTCCGGCTTTCGCCGGAA
>NZ_JASGED010000113.1:0-16079 GCF_047606765.1 Thermomonas sp.
ACTCCCGAAACGTCATCCCGGCGAAAGCCGGGATCCAGCTTTTTCAATGACTTACCAAAGAGCTAGATTCCGGCTTTCGCCGGAATGACGGCTTGTTCAGACCTTCCCTAGGCCGCACCCACCCGCCGGCGTACCGCGTCCATGTCGCGCACCGGCCGCACCTCGATGCTGCCGAAGCGTGCCCACGGGAACTGGCGGGCGATCTGCATCGCCTCGTCCATCGAATCGGCTTCGATCAGGTTGAAGCCGGCCAGGAACTCGCGCGTCTCGGCAAATGGGCCATCGGTGACCCGCGCCACGCCTTCGCGAACGCGCAGGGTGCGTGCGGTGTCCGGCGCTTCGAGTTGCTGCGAGCCGTGCAGATTGCCGGCATCGCGCAGGGCATCGGCCTTCTGGAAGCAGCCACACATCAGCCGGTCGAACTCCTCCGACGGCAGTTCCGCCATCAGTGCCGGGTCAATGTGGATCAGGGTCAGGTATTGCATGGCGCGGTCTTCCGGACGGGCAGGCCTGGATGATGCAGGCCCGGTCGCATCCACACAACGTGAATGCGCGAAAGATTTTTCGCCGGTGTGTCGATTCCCGGCATCGTCGTTCGTCGTCTTCCATGCAAGCGGGCAAAACCGCCCGCGCGACCGGCTCGGCCATTGAGCTTCCATCCACATCGAACCCCGAAGGAGTACAACGCCATGCCCCGCAACCTCTACGTCAACCTGCCGGTGCAGAACCTGGAACGCAGCGTCGAGTTCTTCGCTGCGCTTGGTTTCTCGTTCAACCCGATGTTCACTGATGAAAACGCCGCCTGCATGATCGTCAACGATGTCACCAGCGTGATGCTGCTGTCCGCACCCTACTTCGCGACATTCACCAACAAGCCGTTGGCGGATGCACATGCGGTGACCGAAACCCTGCTGGCGATTTCGCAGGACAGCCGCGACGAGGTCGATGCCTTCATGGCAAAGGCGCTGGCATCCGGCGGCAGCGAATACGCGGAGCCGAAGGACCTTGGCTTCATGTACCAGCGCGGCGTTGCCGACCCGGACGGGCACCAGTGGGAAGTGTTCTACATGGACGAGTCGCAGTTCCCGCAACAATGAAGCCGGCGTGCAACCCAATCCGCGCACCGGACAGGAATCAAACGTTCATACCCACGCAGGCAAAGGAGAAAACAACATGAGCTACGTCGATGGATTCGTGATTCCGGTGCCGAAGGCGCGCCTTGATGAGTACAGGAAAATGGCGCGGCTGGGCCGCAAGGTATGGATGGAGCACGGCGCGCTGGGCTACCACGAATGCGTGGCCGACGATGCGCCAGTGGGCAAGCTGACCTCGTTCCCGCGTTCGGTGAAATTGCAGGACGACGAAGTGGTGGTGTTCGCCTACATCGTTTACAAATCCCGCGCGCACCGCGACAAGGTCAACAAGCTGGCGATGAATGACAAGCGATTTGCAAAGATGGACATCAAGAACATGCCGTTCGATACCAAACGCATGATCTTCGGCGGCTTCAAGACCATCGTGGCGGCGTGATGCGCCACACGCGCCATCGCCCTGCCTGATCTGCTTTTCCTGCCGCTGCAGGCAGCGCTTGCGTCCGTGTGGTTGCGGTGCTGTCATCGGTCGCCATGACCGCGACCGCACTGCAAACCATGCTGGACACGCTGTGGCGGATGGAATCGCCGAAGTTGCTGGCGCGGCTTGTGCGCATCACCGGCAATATCGACACCGCCGAGGAACTGGCGCAGGACGTGCTGGTGGCTGCGCTGGAACGCTGGCCGCGCGACGGCGTGCCGGACAACCCGGCGGCGTGGCTGATGCAGGCTGCGAAACATCGCGCCATCGACCATCTGCGCCAGCGGCAGTTGCATGCACGCAAGCAGGATGAGTTCGGCATCGAGTTGACGGTGCAGGGAGCCGACATGCAGGGCGACGATGCTTTGCGGTTTGCAGACGATGACATTGGCGATGACCTGCTGCGGCTGGTATTCGCCACCTGTCATCCGGTGCTGCCGATGGAGTCGCGCGTGGCGTTGACCTTGCGCCTGCTGGGCGGTCTGTCCACTGCGGAAATCGCGCGCGCGTTCCTGCAGCCGGAGCCCACCGTGGCGCAACGCATCGTGCGCGCCAAGCGCACCCTGGCCGAGAAGCAGGTGGTGTTCGAAGTGCCGCGCAAGGCCGAGTTGCCACAGCGGCTGGAGGCCGTGCTGGAAGTGGTTTACCTCGTTTTCAACGAGGGTTATGCCGCGACCAGCGGCGAAGACTGGATGCGCCCCGCATTGTGTGAGGAAGCGCTGCGGCTGGGTCGCGTGCTGGCCGGCCTGCTGCCGGATCAGCCGGAAGTGCTGGGCCTGCTGGCGCTGATGGAATTGCAGGCATCACGCATCCCTGCGCGCACCGATGCCGACGGAACCCCGATCCTGCTGGACGCACAGGACCGCGCGCGTTGGGATCGCCTGCAGATTGCGTGCGGCCTGCAGGCCTTGCAGCGTGCGCAGCGCTTGGGTGGCAGCGATGGGCCGTATGTGCTGCAGGCGGCACTGGCGGCTTGTCATGCGCGGGCGTTGCGTTTCGAGGACACGGACTGGGCCGGCATCGCTGCCTTGTACGCGCGGCTGATGCGGGTCGCGCCTTCGCCGGTGGTGGAACTCAACCGCGCTGTGGCGGTTTCGCGCGCGCAGGACGCGGCGGCGGCGTTGCCGATCGTCGATGCGCTCGCGAACGAATCGAAATTGCGCGACTACGCGCCGCTGCCGGCGGTGCGTGGCGACCTGCTGCTGCAATTGGGCCGTTTCGATGAAGCACGCATCGAGTTTCAGCGTGCAGCAGCCTTGACCGGCAATGCGCGCGAACGCGAACTGCTGCTGGCGCGTGCGGCGGATTGCGCCACGCGCTGAAACGATGAAGCCGCCCGCAGGCGGCTTCATCGCACTCGGATTGCTCGCGGATCAGCGCGCAGCGGTCGTGGCGAACTCGCGCCGCAGCCAGCTGTCGATCATCCGCTTTTCGTAGCGCAGTGGATCGGAATCGTTGAATGGCGATGCATTGGTCATGAAGGCCATGTCGCTGAGCTTGTGTTCACCTTCCGACACCAGCGCGCCGCTGGCATCGAAATGGCGCACGCGCAGGGTCATACGCGGCGGATAGATGTCACGAACGATGCGGGTGTCCTGGTGGCGCACGCCCAGCCACGGCTCGTAGTCGCCGGCACGGTCGATATCGACGATGGTCAGTTCCAGCCGTTCGCCCGCGGGCAGTTGCGCTTCGGCGCGCTTGCGCAGGTACTTGGCAAGATCAGTCAACCAGTTGCCGCGCTCGGCTTCCCAACGGTTGCGGCTGTGGCGCAGCTCGGTGAAGGTCGCGGGGTCTTCCCATGCCACGCTGACCGGGCCGGCATCGGGCAGCGCGCGCGGTGCATCCGGGGCCAGCATGCCGGTAGCGGTGCCGGACGATGCGCAGCCGGCAATGGCCGCAGCGATGGCGAATGAAAGAACGAGGGTTCTGGCGTTCATGGCGGTCTCCTGCAGGGCGGGACGATTGCAGTGTGCGCCTGCCCGGAGGTACGCGGGAGTGCCGCGTTGCCGTTCAGTCAGCCGGCGTTTCGGCTTCGCCTGCGGTATCGAGGAACCACGCTTCCACCGTGCCCTTGATCTTCATCGTCATCGGCTGCCCGCGCCTGTCCAGCGCGCGGCCTGCGGCCACCCGCACCCAGCCTTCGCTGATGCAGTATTCCTCGACGTTGTTGCGCTCCACGCCGTTGAAGCGGATGCCGATGCCGCGTTCCAGCAGGGCGGCGTCATGGAACTTGCTGCGCGGGTCGTTGCTGAGGCGGTCGGGAGGTGTGTCGGACATGTGGATGCTGTCGGCGTTGCGGGGCCGACAGCATACCGGAGTGGCTCAGCGCAGCTTGCGCGATGCGGCGAAGAAAGCCAGGTTGCCCAGCCCCAGCGCGCCCACCAGTACCGCGATTGCGCCCGGCGTGACATCGCGCCAGCCAGCGGCTTCGACGATGCCGAAACCCAGCGCCAGCGCCACCAGGGTGATGCCCCAGCGCAGCGAGGACAGGCGGCGGTTGGCTTCGTCGCCTTCCAGAATGCTGCGCACCAGATCGGGCGAGCCATTGCTGGACACCAGTTGTTTGCGCACGCGGGAATCGACCACGGCCTTGATCGACCACGCGATGCTTACGAACAGGGCAATGGGAACGAGTGTTGCGGTATCCATCAGGAAATCCTCGTGTTGGCTGCGGCCACGCTGACCGTTCGGGGCAAGGGATACGGGGATGCGGCGGGCGGTTGCAGGCGGCATCGAAAAAATCCGTTGCAACCGATGCCGCCCCCGGCGTATCCCATGCGGGATGGATGCCGACCGCGCCCTTGTCGAAGCCGTGCTCACGCAACGCCCCGGCGCGTTCGAACGGCTGGTGCGCGACTATCAGGGCCTGTGCTGGCATGTGATCCAGCGCATGGTGCGGCATCCCGAGGACACCCGCGAGTTGTGTCAGGAGGCCTTCCTGCGCGTGCATCGCCATCTGCACCAGTACCGCTTCGACAGCCCGCTGAAATCGTGGATCGGGCAGGTGGCGTATTCGGTGGCGATGCGGCATCTGGAACGCAAGCGGATTCCGCTGGCGGAGCCGGGTGATGGCGAAGACGGGTTGTCCCTGCTCGACAACATCGACGATGGTTTCGATCTTGCTGCGACGCATGCCGATGCCGAAATCGAACGCGAACTGCATGCAGCCATCGAGCGCCTGCCGCCGCTGCAGCGCACGATCCTCACGCTCTATCATCTGGAAGAACTGCCGATCAGCGAGATCGCCGTCATCACCGGCCTTGCCGAAGGCACGATCAAGAGCCACTTGTTCCGAAGCCGCAACAAACTGCGCGAGTTGCTGGCCCCGCGCATTGGAGCCGCCGCATGAGACCCCACGAGCACGACATCGACCCGCAACGTTGGCAGGCGCAGGAAAAGGCGCGTCTTGGCGAGCCTGATGCCGATGCAGGCGACCTGCGTATCGCACGTGTATTGCAGCATGCACCGCCGGTCGATTTGCCACCGGATTTTGCGGCGCAGATGGCGGCGCTTGCACGCGCACAAGCCGAAGCATCCACGCTGTTCGAACAACGCCTGCTGCGCGGGCTGGGCATCGTGTTTGCGCTGTCGGCGGCGGTGGTCGTTGCGTGGTATGGCCGACAGTGGCCGGATGCGCTGGCGGCGCTGTTGCCCGGTGGCGGCAACGCGGTGGGCTGGAGCGCGGCCGCTGCCGTTTGCTTGCTGGCGAACTGGGGATTGAGTGCGTTGCGTCGCCGCTGACTTTCAAGCTGTCATTCCGGCGAAAACCGGAATCCAGCATTTCGCTTACACCGAAGATAAAAAACTGGATTCCGGCTTTCGCCGGAATGACGATGTGATGCTTCGTGGGAGTGGCCAGCCAGCCGCCCTGTAAACTTCGCGCATGAGTTCCGCGCATCGCGACCACCCCCTCGACGCCCTGCTGCATCCCTTCGCTGATGGCCTGCTGCGTTGGCCGCAGGATGGCCGCGTGCTGTTCCTGCGCGCCCGCGAAGGCGCGGCCCTGCATGCGGCGCGCGTGCCTGCACTGGTCGCCACCCAGCCGTTCAAGCCGGAAGCCGCGCGGCTTGCGCGCATCGGCATCGAACTGATCGACGAAGACGCGCTGCCTGCAGCCGCGTTTCCGCTGGTGCTGGTGTTGCCGCCGCGCCAGCGCGAGGAAGCCCGCGCATTGCTGGCCAAGGCCTGCGTGGCGGTTGCGCCGGGCGGTGTCGTGGTTGCGTCGGTCGCCAATGACGAAGGCGCGAAATCGCGCGAGGCCGACCTCAAGCATCTCGCCGGCAGTCTTGGTGTGGTGGGCAAGCATCATTGCCGGGTGTTCTGGACATCGCCGGGTGCAAGTGTCGATGCCGCCCTGCATGCACAGTGGTTGCGCGCGGATGCGCCGCGCCGGATCGCGGACGAGGCCGTACCGGGTGGCGGTTTCATGAGCCGGCCCGGCGTGTTCGCATGGGATCGCGTGGATGCCGCATCGCGGATGCTGGCCGACGCATTGCCGGCCACGCTGCGCGGGCGCGTCGGGGATTTCGGCGCGGGCTGGGGTTACCTGTCGATGCAGGTGTTGGCGCGTTGCCCGCAGGCCACGTCGCTGGATTTGTACGAGGCCGATGCGCGCGCGCTGGCGCTGGCTGGCGAGAACCTTCGCAATGCCGGCGTGCCGGTGCAATGCCATTGGCATGACGTGGCGCAGGGCGTGGCCGAACGCTTCGAGGCCATCGTCTGCAATCCGCCGTTCCATGCGCTGGGGCGCGGCGAGCGTCCCGACATCGGCCGCGCCTTCATCGCTGCTGCCGCATCTGCATTGCAGCCGCGCGGCAGCCTGTGGCTGGTGGCGAACCGGCATCTTCCCTATGAGGACGCGCTGGGCACCGGCTTCGCGCAGGTGCGCATCGTGGCGCAGCAGGGCGGCTTCAAGATCGTCGAGGCGGTGAAGGCGTGAAGCTGGTCAAGCACATCGCCAACCTCGGTTACGGCAGCCGCAAGGACGTGCAGTGGATGTTCCGCGAAGGCCGCATCACCGACGCGAACGGTGACGTGCTGTATGCCGATGATGCAGTGCCACTGGATGCAGTCCGCATTGACGGCGAACCGCTCGATCCGCCACCCGGTCTGCTGCTGATGCTGCACAAGCCCGTCGGCTATACCTGCTCGACAAAAGACCCGGGGCGCATCGTGTTCGATCTGTTGCCACCGCGCTATCGCCTGCGCAGTCCGGCGCTTTCAACCGTGGGCCGGCTGGATCGCGCTACCTCCGGTCTGCTGCTATTGACCGACGACGGCCAATTGCTGCACCGGATCATCGCGCCAAAATCGAAGCTGCCGAAGGTGTACGCGGCGACGCTTGCGGATGAGTTGCGTGGTGATGAAGCCGCCAGCTTCGCCAGCGGCACGCTGATGCTGGAAGGCGAGAAAACGCCGCTGCTGCCGGCGGAACTGGAACAGCTCGATTCACGCACCGCGCGGCTGACCCTGCACGAAGGCCGCTACCACCAGGTGCGGCGAATGTTTGCGGCGGTCGGCAATCACGTCGCCGCGTTGCATCGCGAGCGTATTGGCGGATTGACGCTGAACGATCTGCCGGAGGGGCAGTGGCGGATGCTGGGTGAGGATGATCGGCGGCAATTATTCGATTGCGTGTGATTTCTGCTTCGGCTCGTCATTCCCGCGAAGGCGGGAATCCAAGGACTTTGATTTTCTGCATTAAGGAAGGTCTGAACAAGCCGTCATTCCGGCGAAAGCCGGCTGCTTCTGACAAACGAATGTTTGTCCAATCCAGCTGTTTGGCATGCCACTGAAAAAGCTGGATTCCGGCTTTCGCCGGGATGACGTTTCGAGAGTTGTTCAGAGCTTCCTTAACGTCCATGGATTCCCGCCTTCGCGGGAATGACGGGCTCAAGGGCTTCCTCAGTCCGCCAGCAACTTGCGAAACCCCTCAATCCCCAATTCCTGCATCGTCGCGATATTGCGCTCGATGATCGCATCCGGTTCCGAATAGGCAGCGACTGCGCGATCAATGCTGGCCTCGCGCAGCAGGTGCAGGATTGGGTACGGCGCGCGGTTGGTCAGGTTGCCGGCGTCGTCCGGCTCGGTGCCTGCGAATTGGTAATCGGGATGGAAGCTGGCGACTTGCAGAACGCCATCCAGTTCCATCGCCTCGATCAGCGCATCGGCATCGTCGAGGAAATCGTTGTAGTCGAGGAAATCGCCCAGCACCTGCGGATGCACCAGCAAGGTGGTGTCGATGGCCTCCGCAGGCGTGTCGCGCAGCAGCGCCAGTTCCTCGCCGAGTTGTTCCAGCAATGCGCGTTCGGTGCTGGCGTCGCTGACCACGATCCGCACCTGCGCCTTCACATAGACCGCCTTGGCGAACGGGCACAGGTTCAGCCCGATCACCGCGCGCTCCAGCCAGCGGCGCACGCTGGCTTCGATCACATCTGTATCGAATGCCGTGTCTTCGGTCATCTGCGTCAATCGCGGCAGGCGAGCGCTTGCGCGAGCCGATCAATCACGAAAGTTGTCGAACTGTAGCGGCAACTCGAAATTGCCGGCGCGCAGCAAGGCCATCGCGGCCTGCAGGTCGTCGCGCTTCTTGCCGGTCACGCGCAGCTTGTCGCCGTTGATTTGCGTATCGACCTTCAGCTTGGCGTCCTTGATCGCGGCCTGCAGCTTCTTCGCCAGCTCGCGCTCGATGCCCTGCTTGACGGTGACCTTCTGGCGCGCGCCGGCCAGATTGGTTTCCACGTCGCCAAAGTCGAGGCAGCGCACGTCGATCTTCCGCGCGATCAGCCGCGCGCGCAGGATGTCGGTCATCTGCTGCAACTGGAACTCGCTGGGCGCGGATTGCGAGATCACGTTGTCCTCGCGCACGAACTTTGCATCCACGCCTTTGAAGTCGAAGCGCGTGGTCAGCTCGCGGTTGGCCTGGTCCACCGCGTTGGTGAGTTCGTGGGTATCGACTTCTGAAACGATGTCGAAGGACGGCATGGCGGCATTCCGTTGGTGACGGGGCGCGCAGGTTACCGCACTGGCGAGGCTTCAACTGCAGCGCGAGACGCCATATGCAGAAGCCGAACACCTCTTATTCAACCCGGGTACAAACTGGATTTTCGTGATGACCTTGATGCGAATCTGGCAGGTTTTGGTGGTGCGGAATAAATAATCCGGGTAATAAACGATTTTTGCTGCGCCGCAGTTTGTTCGCTGCCGCCGGATGTGCCAACAATACGGCTCTTTCCCCGACAGACCGGAGCCCGGCATGGCCGAACTGAAGGAAGCGCGCGTCCCCGACATTGGCGGTCACAGCGACGTGCCGATCATCGAATTGCTGGTCAAGCCGGGCGATACCGTCGCCGTGGATCAGGGCCTGGTCACGCTGGAGTCCGACAAGGCCACGATGGAAGTGCCATCGCCCTTCGCCGGCGTGGTCAAGGAACTGAAGGTCAAGCTGGGCGATGCCGTGTCCGAAGGCGCGCTGGTGGCGATCATCGAATGCGAAGCCGCCGGTGCTGCCGCGCCTGCGGCACCCGCGCCCGCCGCTGCGCCGGAACCGCCGAAGCCCGCGCCTGTTCCCGAGCCAGCCCCGGCCCCGAAGGCCGAAACCCCGCCGCCCGCGCCTGCCGCCGCACCGATGGGTGCCGGCCTGCCGCCGGTGCGTTTCGATGCCGCTGCCGTGCTGCCGGACAAGGTGCCTTACGCCAGCCCGGCGGTGCGCCTGTTCGCGCGCGAGTTGGGTGTTGACCTGTCGCAGGTCACCGGTAGCGAGCGCGGTGGCCGCATCGGCAAGGAGGATGTGCAGAAGTACGTCAAGGGTGTGCTGTCCGGCGCGACCGCAGCGCCTGCGGGTGCATCTGCCGGTGGCGGTGGTGGCGGGCTGAACCTGATCCCGTGGCCGAAGGTGGATTTCGCCAAGTTCGGCGAGATCGAAACCAAGCCGCTGTCGCGCATCCAGAAGATTTCCGGCGCGAACCTTGCGCGCAACTGGGCGGTGATCCCGCACGTCACCCAGCACGATCAGGCCGACATCACCGATCTGGAAGACCTGCGCGTTGCGTTGAACAACGAGAACGCCAAGGCCATCGCCGCAGGCAAGGTCGGCAAGGTGACCATGCTCGCCTTCCTCATCAAGGCCTGCGTGGCGGTGCTGAAGAAGTACCCGACCTTCAATGCCTCGCTGGAAGGCGACAACCTCGTCCTCAAGAAGTATTTCCACATCGGCTTCGCCGCCGACACCCCGAACGGCCTGGTGGTGCCGGTGCTGCGCGACGCCGACCAGAAGGGCGTGCTGGAAATCGCGAAGGAAATGGGCGAACTCGCCGGCCTTGCGCGCGACGGCAAGCTCAAGCCCGAACAGATGCAGGGCGGCTGCTTCACCATCAGCTCGCTGGGCGGCATCGGCGGCACCGCGTTCACCCCGATCATCAATGCGCCGGAAGTCGCCATCCTCGGCGTGTCGAAGTCGGCCATCCAGCCGGTCTGGGACGGCAAGGCGTTCCAGCCGCGCCTGATGGTGCCGCTGTCGCTGAGCTACGACCATCGCGTGATCGACGGCGCTGCCGCCGCGCGCTTCACCGCCCATCTGGCACAACTGCTGGCCGACATGCGTCGGGCGATGCTTTGAATTCATAGGGTGGGCCCTGGCCCACCGTTGCCGAAACCGGTGGGATGAATCTCACCCTATGTTCGAGAAAAAAACATGGCTGACATTGAATCGAAAGTCCCCGACATCGGCAGTCACAGCGGCGTGCCGGTGATCGAAATCCTGGTTGCGGTGGGTGACACCGTGAAGATGGATCAAGGTCTGGTCACGCTGGAATCCGACAAGGCCACGATGGAAGTGCCGGCGGTGGCCGACGGCGTGGTCAAGGCGCTGAAGGTGAAGCTGGGCGATACCGTGTCCGAGGGTGCGGTGATTGCGGTGATCGAGAGTGGTGCTGCTTCTTCCGACGCGGCGAAGAGCACCCCACCCCAGCCCTCCCCTGCTTCCGCAGGGGAGGGCGCGAAAGCAGCTGCGCCGCAGGTTCCCTCAACGCCAGCGCCGCAGGCTGCCGCTTCGTCCGGTCGCCAGGCCGATGTCGAATGCGGCATCGTGGTGCTTGGTGCCGGCCCCGGCGGCTATACCGCCGCGTTCCGTGCCGCCGACCTCGATCTTGATACCGTGTTGATCGAACGCTATCCAACGCTCGGCGGCGTTTGCCTCAACGTTGGCTGCATTCCGTCGAAGGCGCTGCTGCATGCTGCCGACGTGATCGAACAGGCCGCGCATGCCAGCGAATACGGCGTCGATTTCGGCGCGCCGAAGATCAACATCGATACCCTGCGCGGCTACAAGGAAAAGGTCATCGGCCAGCTCACCAAGGGCCTCGCCGGCATGGCGAAGCAGCGCAAGGTGCGCGTGTTGCAGGGCGTCGGCAAGTTCGTCTCGCCCAATGAAATCGAAGTGACCGGCGATGACGGCAAGACGCAGTTGCTGCGCTTCGGCCAGTGCATCATCGCGGCCGGTTCGCAGGCCTTGAAGCTGCCGGGTTTCCCGTGGGGCGACCCGCGCATCATGGATTCGACCGATGCACTGAACCTTGCCGACGTGCCGAAAAAATTGCTCGTCGTCGGTGGCGGCATCATCGGGCTGGAAATGGCGACGGTGTATCGCGGCCTGGGCAGCGAAGTCACCGTGGTCGAACTGGCCGACCAGTTGATGCCGGGCGCGGACAAGGATCTGGTCAAGCCGCTGGCGGATCGCCTGAAAAAGCAGGGCATTTCCACGCATCTGAAAACGAAGGTGGTCGAAGCCAGGGCCGGCAAGAAGGGCATCGACGTCACCTTCGATGGCGAGAACATCCCCGAAGGCAAGCTCTTTGATCGCGTGCTGGTGGCCGTGGGCCGTGCGCCGAATGGCAAGAAGATCGATGCAGAGAAGGCGGGCGTTGCGGTGGGCGAACGCGGCTTTATCGCGGTGGATGCGCAGATGCGTACCAACGTGCCGCACATCTTCGCCATTGGCGACATCGTCGGCCAGCCAATGCTGGCGCACAAGGCAACCCACGAAGGCAAGCTGGCGGCGGAAGTGGCCGCAGGCCACAAGAAGGAATGGGTGGCGCGGGTGATCCCGTCCGTGGCCTATACCGACCCGGAAATCGCCTGGGTCGGCGTGACCGAAACCGAGGCGAAGGCCAAGGGGTTGAAGGTCGGCGTCGGCAAGTTCCCGTGGGCAGCATCGGGCCGCGCCATCGGCCTGTCGCGCACCGAGGGCTTCACCAAGCTTATTTTCGATGAAGCCACGCATCGCATCGTCGGCGCGGGCATCGTCGGCGTGCATGCGGGCGAACTGATTTCCGAAGCGGCGCTCGCCATCGAAATGGGCTGCGAAGTCGAGGACATCGGTCACACCATCCACCCGCACCCGACGCTGGGTGAATCGGTGGCAATGGCCGCCGAGGTCTATGACGGCACGATCACCGACCTGTACATCCCGAAGAAGAAATAGGGCGGGGTTTCACCCCGCCGCACTACGCCCCGCAAGCGAAGCCCCGGCGACAGGGGCGGCTTTGGCGCGCGCGCCATCCGGCGGTTGTCCCGGAAAGACACCCGCTGCTATACTTTTGCGGCTCTGCGGGGTGCTCCTTTGGCCCTGCTGCCTCGCTTCCCCCTCATTCAGGAATCGCCTCGTGCTGAATTCGGTTGCCGCTGGTCGGCGACAGGCCAGTCGCGCGGTTGCCTGGCAGGCGGCAGCGACGCTGCTGGTCGCGCTGGCCTGCCTCTGGCAGGGCGGGCGCTGGGCCGGGGCGGCGCTGGTGGGCGGCGGCGCGGTGTTGCTGGCCGGTTGGCTGGCGGCGCGGCTCGCATTGGGTGGCGGGGTGGAAGGTGCGGGCGTGGCGCTGACGCGCCTGCTGGCCGGGGTGCTGGCCAAGTGGGTGGTGCTGGTCGCCGTGTTGGCGCTGGGCGTGCTGACCTTCGGGTTGCCGCCGCTGCCGATGCTGATCGCCGCCGTGGTGGCATTGCTGGCGCAGGTGCTTGCACTGGCGCTGGGCAAATAAAAATCGAACAAGCAAGTCCAAGCAGTCGTAACAGAATCAATCCGGCAGTAGCAAAACAGGAAGCGCGGAACCATGTCCTCTGAGGCGGAGCTGACCCCAACCAGCTACATCCAGCACCACCTGCACAACCTGACCGCTTCGGTCGGCGAGGGCAGTTTCTGGACGCTGCACGTGGACACCCTGGTGACGGCGGTGCTCATGGGCCTGTTCATGGTGTTCCTGTTCTGGCTGGCCACGCGCAAGGCGACCGCCGGCGTGCCGGGCAAGTGGCAGGCCTTCGTCGAGATCATGCTGGAGTTCGTGGACCGCCAGGCCCGCGACACCTACCACGGCAAGAGCAAGCTGGTGACGCCGATCGCGATCACCCTGTTCTTCTGGATCCTGCTGATGAACCTGCTGAAGATGATCCCGGCGGACTTCATCGCAAAACCACTCGAACTGCTCGGCGTGCATTACTGGAAGCCGGTGCCGACCGCCGACGTCAACGCCACCCTGGGCATGTCGATCAGCGTGTTCTTCCTGATGCTGGTGTTCGCCATCCGCGCCAAGGGCCTTGGCCACTTCACCGCCGAGTTCCTGACCGCGCCGTTTGGCAAGTGGATGATGCCGTTCAACCTGATCCTCAACATCGTCGAATGGCTGAGCAAGCCGATTTCGCTGGCGATGCGACTGTTCGGCAACATGTTCGGCGGCGAAATCGTGTTCCTGCTGATCTGGGTGCTTGGCGGTGCCGGCATCACCGGCATGTTCGCGGGCGCGGCCTTCGGTTTTGGCTGGATGATCTTCCACCTGCTGGTCATCCCGCTGCAGGCCTTCATCTTCATGATGCTGTCCATCGTTTACCTCAGCCTGTCGGAAGACAGCCACTGATCCTGTCGTTCCAATCTTTCGTTCCCTTCACCTTTCGCAATCCGTTCCGGAGAAAACCATGGAAACTTTGACCGCCCTCGCTTCCGTCCAGGCCTCGACCGTTCTGGCCATCGGCATCATGATCGGCCTGGCCGCGCTGGGCGCCGGCCTTGGTCTGGCCATCATGGCCGGCAAGTTCCTCGAGTCCGCCGCCCGCCAGCCGGAGCTGATCCCGGTGCTGCAGGTTCGCATGTTCATCACCGCCGGCCTGATCGACGCCGCGTTCATCATCAGCGTCGCCGTGGGCCTGCTGTTCGCCTTCGCCAGCCCGTTCCTGGTTGGCGGTCTGGCCCAGTAACCGCCGGATCCCCGCGATTCGACGGACGTCCGCCGCCGTTGCCGCACAAGCGGATGACGGCGACGGCATGCAGGAAACCGCGCGGCGTCCGCGCCGCAGGTTTCCCGATCACAGGCAGAGCGCATCAATGAACCTCAATCTGACTCTTTTTGCCCAGGCACTGGCCTTTGCTGGCCTGATCTGGCTGATCGCGACCAAGATCTGGCCGCCGCTGCTGGCTGCCATCGAGGAACGCCAGCAGAAGATCGCCGAGGGTCTGGCCGCCGCCGACCGCAGCCAGAAGGATCTGGCCCAGGCGCAGGACAAGATCAACGACCTGCTGAAGGACGCACGCAGCAAGGCCAACGAGATCATCGACCAGGCCCACGCACGCGCCAACCAGATCGTCGATGCCGCGCGCGAGGAAGCCGTGGCCGAGGCCAACCGCCAGAAGGCGGCGGCACAGGCCGAGATCGATGCCTCCGCCAACCGCGCCCGCGAGGAACTGCGCAAGCAGGTGTCCGCGCTGGCCGTGGATGGTGCCGAGAAGCTGCTGCGCCGCGAGATCGACGCCAACGCCCACAAGGCGTTGCTGGACGACCTGGCAACCCAGCTCTGAGCCGGAACGATCCGACATGAGCCAGGCCCTTACCCTCGCACGTCCCTACGCCCGCGCCGCCTTTGGCGCGGCCCGCGACGAAGGTCGCGTCGATGCCTGGTCGCAGGCGCTTGCGTTCTCCGCGCAAGTCGCAAGCGATCCGCGCGTGGCCGGGCTGCTGCCGAATCCGGGTCTGGCCGATGCCGACGCGGTGGCGCTGCTCGCGCCGCAAGCTGCCGACGCCGCCTACACCCGCTTCCTTGCGCTGCTGGCGCAGGCCGGTCGCCTGCCGCTGCTGGCCGAGGTTGCCGGGTTGTTCGAGCAACTGCGCGCCGAGGAACAGCGCGTAGTGCGGGCCACGGTCACCTCCGCCGCCGCGCTGTCCGGCGATGAGCTGGACAAGCTGCGCGAGGCGCTGAAGCGCCGCTTCGGCCGCGACGTGGAGCTGGAAACAGCGGTCGATGCCAGCCTGATCGGCGGTGCGGTGATCGACGCCGGCGACGTGGTGATCGACGGTTCGCTCAAGGGCAAGCTCGCGCGCATGCAGACCGCGCTGGCGGGCTGACCGGGCGCAGCAAACAGTTCATTTTTCAGGTCGCCACCAACCGGGCGCGACTCCAAGGAAACCAACATGGCAACCACGCTCAACCCCTCCGAAATCAGCGAACTGATCAAGACCCGCATCGAGCAGGTCAAGCTCTCCGCCGAGGCCCGCAACGAAGGCACCGTGACCTCGGTGTCCGACGGCATCGTGCGCATCTTCGGCCTGGCCGACGTGATGCAGGGCGAAATGATCGAGCTGCCGGGCAATACCTTTGCGCTGGCTTTGAACCTGGAGCGCGACTCGGTCGGCGCGGTGGTGCTGGGTGACTACGAACACCTGCGCGAAGGCGACGTGGCCAAGACCACGGGCCGCATCCTGGAAGTGCCGGTTGGTCGCGAACTGCTGGGCCGCGTGGTCAACGCGCTGGGCGAGCCGATTGACGGCAAGGGCCCGATCAACGCCGCACTGACCGCGCCGGTGGAGCGCGTGGCACCGGGCGTGATCTGGCGCAAGTCGGTCGATCAGCCGGTGCAGACCGGTTACAAGTCGGTGGACAGCATGATCCCGATCGGTCGCGGCCAGCGCGAGCTGGTCATCGGTGACCGCCAGACCGGCAAGACCGCGCTCGCCATCGACGCGGTCATCAACCAGAAGGGCACCGGCATCAAGTGCGTGTATGTCGCCATCGGCCAGAAGGCTTCGACGGTGGCCAACATCGTGCGCAAGCTGGAAGAAAACGGCGCGCTGGCCCACACGATCGTTGTCGCCGCCACCGCTTCCGAATCGGCGGCGATGCAGTACATCAGCGCCTACTCCGGCTGCACCATGGGCGAGTACTTCATGGATCGCGGCGAAGACGCGCTGATCGTCTATGACGATCTTTCCAAGCAGGCCGTGGCCTATCGCCAGATCTCGCTGCTGCTGAAGCGCCCGCCGGGCCGCGAAGCCTATCCGGGTGACGTGTTCTACCTGCACAGCCGCCTGCTGGAGCGCGCCGCGCGCGTGTCCGCCGAGTACGTGGAGAAGTTCACCGGTGGCGAAGTGAAGGGCAAGACCGGTTCGCTGACCGCGCTGCCGATCATCGAAACGCAGGCCGGCGACGTGTCCGCGTTCGTGCCGACCAACGTGATCTCGATCACCGACGGCCAG
>NZ_JASGED010000114.1:0-10248 GCF_047606765.1 Thermomonas sp.
CAATACTCATGCACGGGCAGGCCCGAACGCTGGCAGCCGCCGCATCGCAGCGGCTGCGCAGGGTCGGCTTGCAGCGTGATGTGAACGTGTTCGGGGCCGTCCTGCAGGTCGGCGACGTGAAATCCCTCCCAGAACGGGAGGCAGGCTTTACCATCTGACATGGGAACGGTGGCTCCGGATTGGACGTTTGCTCGACACAAACATCTTCACCCGGATCTACCGTTCCTTTTTGATGCCAATCCACGGACTTCGGTGAAGAACCAAAACAAAGGCCACCTTGCGGCGGCCTTCGGATTGCGAACACACCGGGCGGTTCACTCCGCCGCTGCCACCTTGGCCTGCGGCGGCGCGCTCTGGTAGATCAGGTAAGGCTCGGACTTGTGTTCGATGACGGATTCATCGACCACCACCTTGCTGACGTTTTCCATCGACGGCAGTTCGTACATCGTGTCCAGCAGCACCGATTCCACGATGGTGCGCAGGCCGCGCGCGCCGGTCTTGCGCTTGAGCGCCTTGCGGGCGATGGCGGCCAGCGCGTCCGGACGGATTTCCAGCTCCACGCCTTCCATCTCGAACAGCTTGCGGAACTGCTTGGTGATGGCGTTCTTCGGCTCGGTGAGGATTTTTACCAGCGCCGACTCATCCAGTTCTTCCAGCGTGGCGACCACCGGCAGGCGACCGACGAACTCCGGGATCAGGCCGTACTTGATGAGATCCTCGGGCTCGACGTTCGCCAGCACCTGACCCACGTCAGCCTTGCGCTCGGTGCTTTTCACCTTCGCGCCAAAGCCAATGCCGCCGGCCTCGGTGCTGCGTTGCTGGATCACCTTGTCGAGGCCGGCAAACGCGCCGCCGACGATGAACAGGATGTTGCGGGTGTCAACCTGCAGGAACTCCTGCTGCGGGTGCTTGCGCCCGCCCTGCGGCGGCACGCTGGCGACGGTGCCTTCGATCAGCTTCAACAGCGCCTGCTGCACGCCTTCGCCGGACACGTCGCGGGTGATCGACGGGTTTTCGGACTTGCGGCTGATCTTGTCGATTTCGTCGATGTAGACGATGCCCTGCTGCGCCTTCTCGACGTCATAGTCGCACTTCTGCAGCAGCTTCTGGATGATGTTTTCCACGTCCTCGCCGACGTAGCCGGCTTCGGTCAGCGTGGTCGCATCGGCCATGGTGAACGGCACGTTGAGCATGCGCGCCAGCGTTTCCGCCAGCAGCGTCTTGCCGGAGCCGGTCGGGCCGACCAGCAGGATGTTGGACTTGGCAAGCTCGATATCGTCCGACTTCTGCCGGCTCTCGATGCGCTTGTAGTGGTTATAGACCGCGACCGCGAGCGTCTTCTTCGCCCGCTGCTGGCCGATCACGTACTGGTCGAGGACTTCGAGGATCTCGCGCGGCTTGGGCAGCGAACTGCGGCCGGACTGCGCCTTCTCTTCCAGCTCTTCGCGGATGATGTCGTTGCAGAGTTCAACGCATTCGTCGCAGATGAACACGCTGGGGCCGGCAATCAGCTTGCGTACCTCGTGCTGGCTCTTTCCGCAGAAGGAGCAGTACAGGATCTTGCTGGTGTCGCCGGTGTTGCGTCCCTGACGGTCTTCGCTCATTCGCCACTCATCACTCGCCGCGCTGCGCGGCTTCGGCCCGAGAATACCATACGCCCCCGCCGGGCCAAGCGGGGACGAAAATCATCGTGAAATCAGCCAGTTGGGCATCCCGCGTGGACGCCCATCACTGCATCAGCCCGCCTGAATCGACTCGTCGGGGCGGCGTGCCAGCACTTCGTCCACCAGCCCGTAGGCACGGGCGGCTTCGGCGCTCTTGAAGTTGTCGCGCTCGGTGTCGCGGGCAATCGTCTCGACCGGCTGGCCGGTATGACGAGCCAGGATCTCGTTCAGGCGCTCGCGCATGGTGAGGATCTCGCGCGCCTGGATGTCAATGTCGGTGGCCTGCCCCTGCGCGCCGCCCAGCGGCTGGTGGATCATCACCCGCGAGTTCGGCAGCGCATAACGCTTGCCCGCCGCGCCTGCCGCCAGCAGCACCGCGCCCATCGAGCAGGCCTGCCCGACGCAGATCGTGCTCACGTCCGGCTTGATGTACTGCATGGTGTCGTAGATCGCCATGCCGGCGGTGACGATGCCACCCGGCGAGTTGATGTACAGGCTGATGTCCTTTTCGGGATTTTCGGCCTCAAGGAAGAGCATCTGTGCAACGACCACGTTGGCGACGTGGTCATCGATCCCGCCAACCAGGAAGATCACCCGCTCCTTCAACAGGCGCGAATAGATATCGTACGCGCGCTCGCCGCGGCTGGTCTGTTCGACCACCATCGGCACGAGGTTCAGGGCTTTGATCGGATCCATGGGGTCTCGCTCGGAAAAGTTTGCTTCAAAAACAGGTTGCGTCAGAAAACCGGATCAGCCGATGGCTTCCTGGAAGGTCAGTGCCTTCTCGGTGTGCTGCGCACGTTCGGCGATCCAGTCGATCACCTGCTCTTCCATCACGCGGTTCTGCAGCCCAGCCATCAACTGGGGATCGTTGCGGTACAACGCAATGACCTGTTCCGGCTGTTCGTAGGTGGAGGCGATCAGGCGCATGGTTTCGTTCAGGCGGGCCGGCTCCAGGCGCAGTTCGTTGCGACGGGCGATTTCGCCCACCAGCAGGCCAACCAGCACGCGCTTGCGGCCGGCTTCCTTGAAGGCTTCGAAATCGGCACCGACCTGCTGGCCCTGGCGACGCGCCTGCTCGACGGCGTTGGCATGCAGCGCGCGCGCTTCGTTTTCAACCAGACGCGGTGGCAGTTCGACGTCCTTGTAGGCTTCGACCAGTTGCTCGCCCACTTCGCGGCGCAGGCGGTTCATCAGCGCGCCCTTGAGCTCGCGCTCCAGGTTGCTGCGAATCTCGGTGCGGAACTGTTCCATCTCGCCGCTCTTGACGCCGAAGCTGCGGATGAAGGCAGCGTCCGCTTCCGGCAGCACGCGCTCGGCGACGTCCAACAGCTTGAAGGTCGAGGTCACGGTCTTGCCGGCGAACTGCGGCATGTGCCAGTCGGCGGGCAAGGTCACGTCGAGGGTCTTCTCCTCGCCCGGCTGCATGCCGACGATGGCGGTTTCCACTTCCGGATACATCGCGCCGGAGCCCAGCACGGTGCTGGTCTTCTCCACGCCTTCGGCCGGCATGCGCTGGCCGTCGATGACGCTGCTGGTTTCCAGATTGACCAGATCACCGGCCTTGGCTTCGCGGGTGACCTTGGTCCAGCTGGCACGCTGCTGGCGCAGGTTCTCCAGCATGCGGTCGATGTCGGCATCCAGCACTTCCGAGGTGTGGCGTGTGACCTGCAGCTTGGTCATGTCCAGCTCGCCGAAGTCCGGCACCAGCTCGACCGAAGCCACGTACTTCAGCTCGCCCTCGCCAGCTTCGTCGTCCTTGCTGATCTGCGGGGCACCGGCCACGCGCAACTCGTTCTCGCGCACGGCCTGATCCATGCCCTGGCGCAGCAGGCCGTCGAGGATCTCGGCGCGCACCTGGTCGCCGAAACGCTGCTCGACCACCTTGGTCGGCACCTTGCGCGGACGGAAGCCCTTGATGCGGGCAGTGCGCGCGATCTCGCGCAGGCGGCCACCCACCTGATCGTCAACGTCGCCGGCAGGCAGGCTGAGGATGACGCGGCGTTCGAGGTTGCCGATGGATTCGACCGAGACTTGCATGATGCGATGACTCCTGGGCGGGTTCGTGCGAACCCGGTTTGCGATTGCGGGATGGCATGTGCGCGGCAGCCGCCACGCGGAACGCGCTAGTTTCGCCGATTCCGGCGCTTCCCGCCAGCTTTTGCGGGCATCTGACAGCACATCACGACGAAAGAGCGCACAAAAGAAAACGCCCGGCTCGTGGCCGGGCGTCTCGGGATTGGTGGGCCGTCAAGGATTCGAACCTTGGACCTATTGATTAAGAGTCAACTGCTCTACCAACTGAGCTAACGGCCCGAGAAGCGGAATTATAGCGGTGGAACTTGCTTTTGCAAATCTGGCTTTCACAAATCCGCATTTGCAAAAGTGGGGTGGCTGAGGGGACTCGAACCCCCGACAACTGGAATCACAATCCAGGACTCTAACCAACTGAGCTACAGCCACCACATGAAACGTCTTCGACCAAACTGGCGCGCCCGGCAGGAATCGAACCTGCAACCACCGGCTTAGAAGGCCGGTGCTCTATCCGGTTGAGCTACGGGCGCCCGGGCCGGAATTGTCGCATCGAAGTGGTCGGGGTAGAGGGATTCGAACCCCCGACATCCTGCTCCCAAAGCAGGCGCGCTACCAGACTGCGCTATACCCCGCCGATGGAACCGACACCGCTGCGCTTGCAGGTCTTCCGTGACGCGCCAGCGTGACGAAAGGCCGGGCATTGTCGGGCTGCGGGCCGGTGCTGTCAACGCGGGCAGCTTGGAAACACGTGGCACGGCTACAATGGCCGCTGCGCGAAAGTGGCGGAATTGGCAGACGCCCTGGATTTAGGTTCCAGTGCCGCAAGGCGTGCGGGTTCGAGTCCCGCCTTTCGCACCAGCACATGAACGCATGCAGCGGCGACCTTGAACCCGCCGCGAACATCGCCATCTCGGGGTATGCTCCCCCGCAAGCGGCAACGGCCGCGTTCAAGAAGGATCAAACGCCATGATGCGCAGCGGCAATCCCGCACTGAAGGAAAGTACCTTCCTCGACCTTGGTTCCGGCACCCTCGTCAAGGGTGATGCCGGAGCGATGACGCTCAACGGCACCGTCAACAAGACCGCACTGTTGCTGGTCATCACGCTGGCGGGCGCACTGTTCAGCTGGTCGCAATTCACCACGGCGCTCGCCGCAAACAACCCCGGCGCGGTGATGCCCTATGTCTGGGGCGGCGCAATCGGCGGTTTCATCGTTGCTCTGGTCACCGTCTTCAAGAAGGAATGGGCACCGTTCACCGCACCGCTGTACGCGGCGCTGGAAGGCCTGTTCCTGGGCGCGGTGTCGGCGATGTTCGAACTGCGCTTCCCGGGCATCGTGATGCAGGCCGTGGGCCTGACCTTCGGCACGCTGGCGGCACTGTTGATGGCGTATCGCAGTGGCCTGATCAAGGCGACCGAGAACTTCAAGCTGGGCGTGGTGGCAGCCACCGGCGGCATCGCCCTGCTCTATCTTGTCAACATCGGTTTGGGCTTCTTCGGCAAGTCGATCCCGTTCATCCACGAAAGCGGCCTGCTGGGCATCGCCTTCTCCGGCTTCGTGGTGGTGATCGCCGCGCTGAACCTGGTGCTGGACTTCGACTTCATCGAGAACGGCGTGGAACAGGGTGCGCCGAAGCACATGGAGTGGTACGCGGCGTTCGGCCTGCTGGTGACGCTGGTGTGGCTGTATCTGGAAATCCTGCGTCTGCTGAGCAAGCTGCAGTCGCGCGATTGATCCCGTTCGCGGGATGAAGAAAAAGGGCGCCGATTGGCGCCCTTTTTCGTTGGTTCCAGGAAGTCAGCCGAGCAAGCTCGGCTGCTACAAATGCCGCTGCGCGAATCACCCGACGGTCTCGCCGTCTATGCGATTACAGGCGCGTGATGATCGCCTTCGCAAACGACATCGTATTGCCGCTGCCGCCCAGATCCGGCGTCAGCGAATCCCTCGCTTCCAGCGTGGCGATGATGGCATTGCGCAGGCGCGCGGCCTGCTCCGGCATGCCGAGGTGATCCAGCATCTGGCCTGCACCCAGCAGCAGCGCGCAGGGATTGGCCTTGCCCTGGCCTGCGATGTCCGGCGCGGTGCCGTGGACGGCTTCGAAGATCGCTGCGTCGGTGCCGATGTTGGCACCCGGCGCGAGGCCAAGCCCACCAACCAGACCCGCGCACAGGTCGGAAATGATGTCGCCGAACAGATTGGTGGTGACGATCACGTCGAACTGCTCGGGGCGCATCACCAGCTGCATGCAGGTGTTGTCCACGATCATCTCGTTGCACTCGATCTCGGGATACTGCTGGGCCACTTCGCGCGCCACCTTCAGGAACAGGCCCGAGGTGGTCTTGAGGATGTTGGCCTTGTGTACCACGGTGACCTTCTTGCGGCCGGTGTTGCGGGCCAGATCGAAGGCATAGCGGACGATGCGCTCGGAACCCTTGCGGGTGATCTTCTGCATCAGGGTGGCAGTTTCGCCGTCTTCGGTGATGGCCTGCCCTTCGCCGATGTAGGCACCCTCGGTGTTCTCGCGCACCGTGATGAGGTCAACGCCGCTGGGGAAGCGCGACTTGGTATTGGGGAACGACTTGGCCGGGCGCACGTTGGCGTACAGGTCAAAGCGCTTGCGCAGTTCCACATTGATCGAGGAGAAGCCTTCGCCAACCGGCGTGGTGAGCGGGCTTTTCAGCGCGATCCTGT
Organism: Thermomonas sp.; assembly: GCF_047606765.1. Lineage (GTDB taxonomy): Bacteria > Pseudomonadota > Gammaproteobacteria > Xanthomonadales > Xanthomonadaceae > Thermomonas. The sequence continues at coordinate 6,390 of NZ_JASGED010000114.1, forward strand.
TCTTGCGGATCGAGTCCATCGTTGCCGCCGGCAGCAGCTCGCCGGTCTTTTCCAGCGCTGCAAGGCCGGCGTCGGCGAATTCGTAGGAAAGGCCCAACTGCATCGCGTCCAGCACATGCAAGGTGGCGTCCATGATTTCCGGGCCGATGCCGTCGCCGCGGATGACAGTAATCGTCGTCATTTTCAATGCGTCCAGACAAAAAATCGAAGCCGTCATTCCGGCGAAAGCCGGAATCCCGCTTTTGGATAGAGACCAATAAAGGCTGGATCCCGGCTTGCGCCGGGATGACAAACACTCAGCCGCAATTATGCCCGAAGCGCCGCCCGGCCCGGTATCGAACCTTGGTCGGAATACCGCCGCAGGCGCTCAGTCGTGGCCGTGCGCGGCTGGCGACGCGGCCTGCCCCTGCTCCAGCTGGTCGAGGAAATCCACCGCGCGGCGCATGTGCGGGATGACGATGGAACCGCCCACCACCAGCCCGACCGAAAACGCCTCGAACATCTCCTCGCGGGTGACGCCGGCATCCTTGCACTGGGCGACGTGGTAGCTGATGCAGTCGTCGCAGCGCAGCACCATCGAGGCCACCAGCCCGCACAGTTCCTTGGTCTTCACGTCCAGCGCGCCGGCTGCATAGGTCTGGGTGTCCAGCGCGAAGAACCGGCGCACGACCTGGTTGGGTTCGTCCAGGATGCGCTTGTTCATGCGCTGGCGGAACTCGGTGAACTGCTTGACGCGATCTTCAGTGCTACTCATCAATAGCTTCCTCAAGGTTATTCGTTGCCGTCCATGGCGCTGCATTTTCACCCCTCAAACCCCTGCCCGGCCATCCTTGGCCGGTCATTCGCTGTTGCAGGCGGCATGCCGCCTTAGCGCAACAGCTCATCCAGCTTGCCTTCGCGATGCAGGGCCATCATGTCGTCGTAGCCGCCGACGTGGACATCGCCGATGAAGATCTGCGGCACGCTGGTGCGTTTGGTCAGCGCGACCATCTTTTCGCGCTCGGCGGGATCAAGGTCAACGCGGACTTCCGTCCACTGCCGGCCCTTGCTCTTGAGGAAGTTCTTGGCCGCCACGCAGTACGGGCAGATGGCAGTGCTGTAGATGAGGATGGCGGGGGCGCTGGGCTCGCTCACGGCGGTCTCCGGAACATTGGGGGTGGAATCTGGTCGAATATGGGGCCGTACACCGCGCATTTCCAGCCGCTCAAGCGCCGTTCACGCCCAATTGCCGCACACACCGCATCCTGACCGCATGAATCCAGTCCGCCGCCTGCTGCCTGCCGCCCTCGCCTTCGCCCTGTCCGCCGGCAGCGGTGCCGCCATTGCGCAGGAAAGCCGGCTTCCCGATATCGGCTCGTCCGCGGGCAGCATCCTGACCCCGGCCAAGCAGGCCGAATACGGCGCGATGACGCTGGCGCAGCTGCGCCACGCCGGCTACATCCTGGACGACCCGCTGCTGGACGGCTGGCTGCGCGATGTCGGCATGCGCCTGGGTGGTGCCAGCGACAGGCCGCAGCAACCGTTCACCTTCTTCCTGCTGCGCGAGCGCCAGATCAACGCCTTCGCCACGCTGGGCGGCTACATCGGCGTGAATGCCGGGCTGATCCTTGCCGCCGAACGCGAGGACGAAATGGCCGGCGTGCTGGCCCACGAAATCGCCCACGTCACCCAACAACACGTCCTGCGCGGCGTGGAGCGTGCGCAGCGCGACAGCCTGCCGATTCTGCTTGCAACGCTGGGCGCGATCATCGCGGCCCAGCAGGCCGGCGGCAATTCCAGTGACGATGCCACCTCCGCCGCGCTGATGACCGGGCTTGGCCTGATCCAGCAGCGGCAGATCAACTACACCCGCGACAACGAAGCCGAAGCCGACCGTATCGGCATCCGCTCGCTGGCGAACGCCGGCTACAACCCGGAAGGCATGGCGGATTTCTTCCAGACCCTGCAATCGGTAGTGCGCATGAACCAGGGCGACGAGCGCAGTGCCACGCCCGGCTACCTGCAAACCCACCCGCTGACACTGAGCCGCATCAGCGAGGCGCGCGAGCGCGCCCAGCAATTGCGCCAGAACGGCACCATCGGCACTGCGACTGTCTCCACGCCGAACGCCTCCCGCAGCGAGCCCTTCCTGCGCCAGCCCGACTACGCCGGCAGCACCTCAAACACACCAAATCCACTGCTGCCGGCTTCGCTGCGCTTGCCTTCGCACGCCACCGCCAGCGGCGAGACCGGCGACTTCGGCTGGGCACGCGAACGCCTGCGCGTGCTCAGCGCCAACACCCCGGCGCAGGCAATCCGCGAATACCAGCAGATGCGCGCGCGTGAGCCGCTGAATGAAGTGCAGCGCTACGGGCTGGCGCTGGCGCATCATCAGGCAGGACAAAACGCGGATGCACTGCGCGAACTGACGCCGCTGGCGGAGGCATATCCAGGCAACCTGTGGCTGCAGATCGCGATGGCCGAAGCCGAAGCCGAAGCCGGCAAGACCGCGCAGGCCGACCAGCGCCTGGAAACCCTGCTGGCGCGCCTGCCCAACCACCGTGCGGCGGTCTTGAGCTACGCGAAGCTGCTGGGCGAACGCAACACGCGCGAGGCCGGCGTGCGTGCAGTCGCGCTGCTGCGCCCGCTGCTGGGCACCGGCAACCAGGACCTGCCGTTCCAGCAGGTCTATGCCCGCGCCAACGAGATCGCCGGCGACCCGGTGCGCGCCGGTGAAGCCTGGGCCGAGGCCGCCTACCTTGGCGGTCGCCCGGAACAGGCGCTGGTGCAGCTCAACAACCTGAAGAAGCGCGAAGACCTGGACTACTACGCACGCAGCCGCATCGACGCGCGCATCGCCGCGATCACCCCGATCGTGCTGGAACTGCGCCGGCAGGGCATCCGCGACGAAGACGCCACCGGTAGATGACACTGTCACCGCATCGTCACAAAATCGTCGTGTAATGGCGTCATCGCCGCCTGCCCAAACCACATGCTCAAGCGCATCCTGATCGTCGATGACGAACCCGCGATCCGCGACATGGTCGCCTATGCTCTGCGCAAGGGTGATTTCGAACCCATGCATGCCGGCGACGCCCGCGAGGCGCAGGAACGGATCGCCGAGCGCGTGCCCGACCTGATCCTGCTGGACTGGATGCTGCCCGGCACCAGCGGGCTGGAACTGGCGCGGCGCTGGCGCAAGGATGCGCTGACCCGCGACATCCCGATCATCATGCTGACCGCGCGCGGCGAGGAAAACGACCGCGTTGGCGGGCTGGAAGCCGGCGTCGATGACTATGTGGTGAAACCCTTTTCCGCACGCGAGCTGCTGGCCCGCATCCGTGCGGTGCTGCGGCGCTCGCGCGGGGACGACGAGGACGGCAGCGTGCAGATCGGCGCGCTGCGCATCGACGGCGCGGCGCATCGCGTGTTCGCCGAAACCGACGGCACACCAACCCCGGTACAGATCGGCCCCACCGAATACCGCCTGCTGCATTTCTTCATGACCCATCCGGAGCGCGTCTATACCCGCACCCAGTTGCTCGACCACGTCTGGGGCGGCAGCGTGTATGTGGAAGAACGCACCGTTGATGTCCACATCCGCCGCCTGCGCAAGACGCTGGAACCGCACGGGCTGGACGCGATGGTGCAGACCGTGCGCGGCGCGGGTTATCGGTTCTCCGCGTCGGCATGAGCCGCAGCAGCATGCACTTGTCTCCCTCCCCTGCTTGCAGGGTTGGGGTGGGGTGGGGTCATGCCTTGCCTCGATGCATGATGCTGGTCGCGGGGGCCCCCCCCACCACCCCCCCCCCCCCCGGGGGGGTCTGAAAAAAACCCAACTAGCCCCCCCCCCCCACCCCCCGGGTACCCCACCACCGCC
>NZ_JASGED010000115.1:0-15681 GCF_047606765.1 Thermomonas sp.
CCCGGGCACGTTGACTTCACCATCGAAGTCGAGCGCTCGCTGCGCGTGCTCGACGGCGCGGTGTTCGTGCTGTGCGCCGTGGGTGGCGTGCAGCCGCAGTCCGAAACCGTGTGGCGTCAGGCCAACAAGTACCACGTGCCGCGCATCGCGTTCGTCAACAAGATGGACCGCACCGGTGCCAACTTCTACAAGGTGCGCGACCAGCTGAAGGCGCGCCTGGGTGCGGTGGCCGTGCCGATGCAGGTGCCGATCGGTGCCGAAGACGGCTTCGAGGGCGTGGTTGATCTGCTGAAGATGAAGGCCATCCATTGGGATGTCGCCTCGCAGGGCCTGAACTTCGAATACCGCGACATCCCGGCTGAGCTCAAGGCCAAGGCCGAGGAAGAGCGCGCCTTCATGGTCGAGTCCGCCGCCGAAGCCAGCGAAGAGCTGATGGACAAGTACCTCAACGAGGGTGACCTCACCGAGGAAGAGATCATCGCCGGTCTGCGCGACCGCACCCTGAAGACCGAGATCGTGCCGATGTTCTGCGGCTCGGCGTTCAAGAACAAGGGCGTGCAGGCCATGCTCGATGGCGTGGTCAACCTGCTGCCGTCGCCGGTCGATGTGCCGCCGGTGAAGGGCGTGGATGTCGATGACGAGACCAAGGAGCTGACCCGCGAGTCCAGCGACAAGGCCCCGTTCTCGGCGCTGGCGTTCAAGATCATGACCGACCCGTTCGTGGGTTCGCTGACCTTCTTCCGCGTCTATTCCGGCACGCTGAACGCCGGCGATGCCGTGCTGAACTCGGTCAAGGGCAAGAAGGAGCGCATCGGCCGCCTGCTGCAGATGCACTCCAACAACCGCGACGAAATCAAGGAAGTGCTGGCGGGCGACATCGCCGCCGCGGTGGGCCTGAAGGATGTCACCACCGGTGACACCCTGTGCTCGCAGGATGACCCGATCGTGCTGGAGCGCATGGCGTTCCCCGAGCCGGTGATCTCGATGGCGGTGGAGCCGAAGACCAAGTCCGACCAGGAAAAGATGGGCAACGCCCTGAGCCGTCTGGCGCAGGAAGACCCCAGCTTCCGCGTGCGTACCGACGAGGAATCCGGCCAGACCATCATCTCCGGCATGGGCGAGCTGCACCTGGACATCATCGTTGACCGCATGAAGCGCGAGTTCAACGTCGAAGCCAACGTCGGCAAGCCGCAGGTGGCCTATCGCGAAACCATCCGCAAGTCGGACGTGAAGAGCGACTACAAGCATGCCAAGCAGTCGGGCGGCAAGGGCCAGTACGGCCATGTCGTGATCGAGCTGTCGCCGATGACCGATGCCGACAAGCAGAACCCGGATGTCAAGGACGATTTCCTGTTCATCAACGAAATCACCGGCGGCGTGATTCCGAAGGAGTTCATCCCGGCGATCGAAAAGGGCATGCGCGAAACCATCACCAGCGGCCCGCTGGCTGGCTATCCGGTGGTGGGCGTCAAGGTCAAGCTGGTGTTCGGCTCGTACCACGACGTTGACTCGTCGGAAATGGCGTTCAAGCTGGCTGCCTCGATGGCGTTCAAGGAAGGCTTCCGCAAGGCCAACCCGGTGCTGCTGGAGCCGATCATGAAGGTCGAGATCGTCAGCCCCGAGGATTACCTCGGCGACGTGATGGGCGACGTGAGCCGTCGCCGCGGCGTGCTGCAGGGCCAGGACGACAGCCCCTCGGGCAAGATCATCAACGCGATGATCCCGCTGGGCGAAATGTTCGGCTACGCGACCTCGCTGCGTTCGATGTCGCAGGGCCGCGCGACCTTCTCGATGGAGTTCGACCACTACGAAGAAGCGCCGAACAACATCGCCGAAGCAGTCATCAAGAAGGCCTGATCCGGCTTCGTTTCAACACTATCCCGCCGCGCGGCATGCGCGGCGGACCACACACAGAGCAAGGTGAATCAACATGGCAAAGGGTAAGTTCGAGCGCACCAAGCCCCACGTGAACGTGGGCACGATCGGTCACGTGGACCACGGCAAGACGACGCTGACGGCGGCGCTGACGAAGGTGGGCGCGGAGCGTTTTGGCGGCGAGTTCAAGGGCTATGACGCGATCGACGCGGCACCGGAAGAGAAGGCACGTGGCATCACGATTTCGACCGCGCACGTGGAATACGAATCGGCCAACCGCCACTACGCCCACGTGGACTGCCCGGGCCACGCCGACTACGTGAAGAACATGATTACCGGCGCAGCGCAGATGGACGGCGCGATCCTGGTGTGCTCGGCCGCTGACGGCCCGATGCCGCAGACCCGCGAACACATCCTGCTGTCGCGTCAGGTGGGCGTGCCGTACATCGTCGTGTTCCTGAACAAGGCCGACATGGTGGATGACGCCGAACTGCTCGAGCTGGTCGAGATGGAAGTGCGTGAACTGCTGAGCAAGTACGACTTCCCGGGCGACGACACCCCGATCATCGCGGGCTCGGCCCGTCTGGCGCTGGAAGGCGACCAGTCGGACATCGGCGTGCCGGCGATCATCAAGCTGGTGGATGCGCTGGACAGCTGGATCCCGGAGCCGCAGCGCGACGTGGACAAGCCGTTCCTGATGCCGGTGGAAGACGTGTTCTCGATCTCGGGCCGCGGCACCGTGGTGACCGGTCGTATCGAGCGCGGCATCATCAAGGTCGGTGACGAAATCGAAATCGTCGGCATCCGTCCGACCCAGAAGACCACCGTGACCGGCGTGGAAATGTTCCGCAAGCTGCTGGACCAGGGTCAGGCAGGCGACAACGCCGGTCTGCTGCTGCGCGGCACCAAGCGTGACGACGTGGAGCGCGGCCAGGTGCTGTGCAAGCCGGGCAGCATCACCCCGCACACGGAGTTCGAGGCCGAGGTCTATGTCCTGTCGAAGGACGAAGGTGGCCGTCACACCCCGTTCTTCAAGGGCTACCGTCCGCAGTTCTACTTCCGCACGACGGACATCACGGGTGCCGTGACGTTGCCGGAGGGCGTGGAGATGGTGATGCCGGGCGACAACATCAAGATGGTGGTGAGCCTGATCAATCCGGTGGCGATGGACGAAGGCCTGCGCTTCGCGATCCGCGAAGGTGGCCGTACTGTCGGTGCCGGCGTGGTGGCGAAGATCATCAAGTGACGCACTGACGCCGGCGCGCAAGCGCGCCGGCCTTTGTCAGTGCGTCATCCACGCGAAGGCGGGGATCCAGCTTTTGGTCTTCGCAGCGTCATCCCCGCGCAGGCGGGGATCCAGCTCTCAAGTGCTTGAAAGCCAAGAACTAGATTCCCGCTTTCGCGGGAATGACGATCAAAAGCAATTTTGGGGCTTGCGCAGACCGAATTGACTCCGTTAGAATGCAAGACCCTCGCGGGATATGAGTCCTGCGAGGGTAGCGAAAGGAGGTGCAGGATGCGCCTCGTGTTCGCCAGACAGGGAAATGTCGCGCGGCAAGGCCTCGTCCGTTCCGGAAATCTCCGGAACATATCGGCGGGGCCTTTCGGCGCGTTCATGGATTCCTGATGCTGGCGGGCCGGGCAACCGGGTCGCCAGTTCGTTTTAAAGCATTACCCGTTGTTTCCACGGGGTGCGGCGCAACAGACGCCGTCGCACCTGTCGCTCTTTAGATACGAGGCACTCCTCATGGCGGACCAGAAGATTCGCATCCGGCTGAAGGCGTTCGATCATCGACTGATCGACCGTTCGGCCAGCGAGATCGTCGAAACGGCCAAGCGGACCGGCGCGCAGGTGCGCGGCCCGATCCCGCTGCCGACCAAGATTGAACGCTACACCGTGCTGGTGTCGCCGCACGTCGACAAGGACGCGCGCGACCAGTACGAAACCCGCACGCACAAGCGCGTGCTCGACATCGTTGACCCCAACGACAAGACCGTGGACGCGCTGATGAAGCTCGAACTCGCGGCTGGCGTTGATGTCCAGATCAAGTTGACCTGAGGAGACCGCAGATGAGCGCGAAGAAGTATTCGCTCGGCATCGTCGGTCGCAAGGCCGGCATGAGCCGCATGTTCACCGAGGATGGCAAGTCCGTGCCGGTGACCCTGATCGAAGCCACGCCGAACCGCATCACCCAGATCAAGACGCCGGATACCGACGGCTACAGCGCCGTGCAGGTGACTGCTGGCGTCAAGCGTGCCAGCCTGCTGAACAAGCCTGCCGTTGGTCATCTGGCCAAGGCCAAGGTGGAAGCCGGTCGCGGCCTGTGGGAGCTGCGCGTGGAAGCCGACCAGATCGGTGGCTATGAAGTGGGCGGCGAGATCAAGGCCGACATCTTCAGCGAAGGCCAGATGGTTGATGTCCAGGGCGTGACCAAGGGCAAGGGCTTCCAGGGCACGATCAAGCGCTGGAACTTCACCATGGGCGATGCGACGCACGGCAACTCGCTGTCGCACCGTTCGCCGGGTTCCATCGGCCAGCGCCAGACGCCGGGCCGCGTGTTCCCGGGCAAGAAGATGGCCGGCCACATGGGCCACGTCACCCAAACCACGCAGGGCCTGCGGGTCGTGAAGGTTGATGCCGAGCGCGGCCTGATCGCCGTGCGTGGTGCCGTCCCGGGTGCGCCGGGTGGCGACGTGATCGTGCGCCCGACGAGCAAGGGAGTCTGATCATGGAACTCAACATCAATAACGGAAAGACCCTGCCGGTCTCCGATACCGTGTTCGGTCGCGAGTTCAACGAGGATCTGGTGCATCAGGTCGTCGTCGCCTACCGCAACGCCGGTCGCGCCGGCACCAAGGCGCAGAAGACCCGCGCCGAAGTGAACGGCACCACCAAGAAGTCGAAGAAGCAGAAAGGCGGCGGTGCGCGTCATGGCGCGCTGACGGCTCCGATCTTCGTCGGCGGCGGCGTGACCTTCGCGGCCAAGCCGCGCAGCTTCGCGCAGAAGGTCAACCGCAAGATGTACCGCGCCGCGATGGCCGCGATCCTGTCCGAGCTCAACCGCCAGGGCCGCATCACCGTGGTCGAGTCGTTCGATGTCGAAGCGGCCAAGACCAAGGGGCTGGTTGCCAAGCTGGCCGAACTCAAGGCCGGTCAGCGCCCGCTGATCGTCACCGAGGAAGCGTCCGACAGCCTGTATCTGTCCGCCCGCAACCTGCCTTACGTGCAGGTGCGTGACGTGCAGGGCCTGGATCCGGTCTCGCTGGTCGGCGCCGACACCGTGGTGGTCACCACCGATGCGGTGAAGAAGATCGAGGAGTGGCTGGCATGAGCACCAACAACGTGTACGAAGTGATCCGTGCGCCGCGTGTGTCCGAAAAGACCGCGCGCCTGCAGGAAGTCTCCAACCAGTACGTTTTCGAAGTCGCGAAGACTGCCACCAAGGCCGACATCAAGGTCGCGGTGGAAAAGATCTTCGACGTCAAGGTCGAAGCGGTGAACGTGGTGAACGTGAAGGGCAAGTCCAAGTCCTTCAAGTTCCGCCAGGGTCGTCGCGGCGATTGGCGCAAGGCATACGTCACGCTGGCCGATGGCCAGTCGATCGACGTGATGACGACCTCGGCCTGAGGAACCATTCATGGCACTGATGACATTCAAGCCCACCTCCGCCGGTCGCCGTAGCGCGGTCCGCGTGGTGACGCCGGGCCTGCACAAGGGCGCACCGCACGCTGCACTGCTCGAGAAGCAGGGCAAGTCCGGCGGTCGCAACCACCATGGCCGCATCACCACCCGCCACATCGGCGGCGGTCACAAGCAGCATTACCGCATCATCGACTTCAAGCGCGACAAGGAAGGCATCCCCGCCCGCGTCGAACGCATCGAGTACGATCCCAACCGCACCGCGCACATCGCGCTGCTGTGCTACGCCGATGGCGAGCGCCGCTACATCATCGCGCCGAAGGGCCTGAAGGCCGGCGACCAGGTGATCGCGGGCCGCGATGCGCCGATCAAGGCCGGCAATACCCTGCCGCTGCGCAACATCCCGGTCGGTTCGACGGTGCATTGCATCGAGATGAAGCCGGGCAAGGGTGCGCAGATCGCGCGTGCCGCCGGTGCCGGCGTGCAGCTGGTCGCCCGCGAAGGCGTCTATGCGATGCTGCGCCTGCGCTCCGGCGAGATGCGCAAGGTGCCGGCGGAATGCCGCGCCACCATCGGCGAAGTCGGCAACGACGAGCACAACCTCGAGAAGCTGGGCAAGGCCGGTGCCAAGCGCTGGCGCGGTGTCAGGCCGACCGTCCGCGGTGCGGCCATGAACCCGGTTGACCACCCGCACGGTGGTGGTGAAGCCAAGGCTGGCCAGGGCAACCCGCATCCGGTCACCCCGTGGGGCGTGCCGACCAAGGGTTACAAGACCCGCAAGAACAAGCGCACCCAGCAGTTCATCGTGCGCGACCGCAGGAGCTAATCGGCAATGGCACGTTCACTCAAGAAAGGCCCGTTCATCGACCACCACCTGCAGAAGAAGGTGGAGGCCGCGGGCAACAGCAAGAAGCCGATCAAGACCTGGTCGCGTCGTTCCACGGTGCTGCCGGAAATGATCGGGTTCACCATCGCCGTACACAACGGCAAGAACCACATCCCGGTGCTGATCAACGAAAACATGATCGGCCACAAGCTCGGCGAGTTCGCCCTGACCCGTACCTTCAAGGGTCACGGCGGCGACAAGAAGAGCGGGAAGTAAGGAGATGACCATGGAAGCGAAAGCCATCCTGCGCACCGCGCGCATCTCCCCGCAGAAGGCCCGTCTGGTCGCTGACCAGGTGCGTGGCCTGCCCGTGGCCCGCGCGCTCGACCTGTTGAAGTTCTCGGACAAGAAAGCCGCTGGCATGATCTACAAGGTCGTGTTCTCGGCAGCCTCCAACGCCGAAAACAACAACGGCGCCGACGCCGACGAACTGAAGGTCAAGACCATCATGGTCGATGAAGGTCCCGCACTGAAGCGCTTCATGGCGCGTGCGAAGGGCCGTGGCACGCGCATCCTGAAGCGCACCAGCCACATCACCGTGGTCGTGGGCGAGGGCAAGTAATCATGGGTCATAAAGTCAATCCGATCGGCATCCGCCTGGGCATCGCCAAGGACTGGAACTCCAAGTGGTATGCCGGCAAGAAGCAGTTCGCCGACTTCCTCGCTGCCGACCTCAAGGTCCGCGAGATGTTGCGCAAGAAGCTGGCCCAGGCCGGCATCAGCAAGATCCTGATCGAGCGTCCGGCCAATAACGCGCGCGTCACGATCCACACCGCCCGTCCGGGCGTGGTGATCGGCAAGCGTGGCGAGGACATCGAGAAGCTGCGCAAGGAAGTCTCCGACGTGATGGGCGTCCCGGCGCACATCAACGTCACCGAAGTCCGCAAGCCGGAACTCGACGCGCAGTTGGTGGCCGAGTCCATCGCCCAGCAGCTGGAGCGCCGCATCATGTTCCGCCGCGCCATGAAGCGTGCGGTGGGCAATGCGATGCGCCTGGGCGCGCTGGGCATCAAGGTCAACGTGGCTGGCCGCTTGAACGGTGCGGAAATCGCCCGTTCCGAGTGGTACCGCGAAGGCCGCGTGCCGCTGCACACCCTGCGCGCCGACATCGACTACGGCTTTGCCGAAGCGAAGACCACGTACGGGATCATCGGCATCAAGGTGTGGGTCTACAAGGGCGAGATCTTCGATTTCAGCCAGGTCGGCCAGGAAAAGCAGGACGACAGCCCGGCACCGCGCGGTGATCGTGGTGATCGTGAACGTCCGCGCGGCCCGCGCCGTGACCGTGGCGACCGCGCCGAGCGCGGCGAAGCGAGGGAATAAACAATGCTGCAACCCAAGCGAACCAAATACCGCAAGGTCCACAAGGGCCGCAATGAAGGCCTGAGCTGGAACGGCAATGCCGTGAGCTTCGGCGAGTTCGGCCTGAAGGCAACTGCTCACGGCCAGCTCACCGCCCGCCAGATCGAGGCCGCGCGTCGTTCCATCAGCCGTTACGTCAAGCGTGGCGGCAAGATGTGGATCCGCGTGTTCCCCGACAAGCCGATCACCAAGAAGCCGATCGAAGTCCGCATGGGCTCCGGTAAGGGCAACGTGGAGTACTGGGTGGCCCAGATCCAGCCCGGTCGCATGATCTACGAGATCGAGGGCGTGAGCGAAGAGGTGGCGCGCGAGGCGTTCCGCCTGGCCGCCGCCAAGCTCTCGGTCACCACCACTTTCGTGACCCGGACGGTGCGCTGATGGAACTCAAGCAACTGCGTCAGAAGTCGGCGGACGAACTGAAGGCCCATCTGGTCGAACTGCAGAAGGAGCGCTTCGCGCTGCGCATGCAGAAGGCCACCGGCCAGCTGCCCCCGTCCAAGACCAATGAGCCCCGCCGCGTGCGCCGCGAGATCGCTCGCGTCAACACGCTGCTCGGCGCGCTGCAAAGCGCGGCGAAGTAAGGAACGGCAGACATGACAGAACAAACCAAGAAGCTGCACACGGTCGAAGGCCGGGTCGTCAGCAACAAGATGGACAAGACCGTGACGGTGCTCGTGGAGCGTCAGGTCAAGCACGCGTTGTACGGCAAGTACATCAAGCGCTCGACCAAGCTGCACGCCCACGACGCCGAGAACTCCTGCAACGAGGGCGATACCGTCCGCGTGGCAGAGTGCGCGCCGATGTCCAAGACCAAGAACTGGCGCGTGGTGGAAATCCTCGCGCGCGCCGCCGACTAAGGGAGAGACAGCCATGATCCAGATGCAGAGCTTTCTCGATGTCGCTGACAACTCCGGTGCCAAGGAGCTGATGTGCATCAAGGTGCTGGGTGGTTCCAAGCGCCGTTATGCCGGCATCGGCGACATCATCAAGGTGTCGGTGAAGGACGCGATTCCGCGTGGCAAGGTCAAGAAGGGCGACGTCTATGACGCCGTGGTGGTGCGCACCCGCAAGGGCGTGCGCCGTGCCGACGGCTCGCTGATCCGCTTCGACGGCAATGCCGCCGTGCTGCTGAACAACAAGCATGAACCGATTGGCACCCGCATCTTCGGGCCCGTGACCCGCGAGCTGCGCTCCGAGAAGTTCATGAAGATCGTCTCGCTCGCCCCCGAAGTGCTGTGAGCGGAGAGGACTAAGACATGAACCGTATCAAGAAAGGCGATCAAGTGATCGTCACCACCGGCAACAAGAAGATCAAGGGTCAGACTGGCGAAGTGCTGCGCGTCGATGGCGAGCGCGTGTACGTCTCCAACCTGAACCTGGTCAAGCGCCACACCAAGCCGAACCCGCAGGCCGGCAATCCCGGCGGCGTGATCGAGCGCGAGGCGTCGATCCACATTTCCAACGTGATGTTGCTCAACCCGGCCACCGGCAAGGGCGAGCGCACCGCCATCAAGACGCTGGGGGATGGAAAGCGCATCCGCGTGTTCCGCTCCAGCGGCGAGGCCATCTGACATGACGACCCGACTCGAAAAGTTCTACAAGGACGAAGTGGTGCCGAAGCTGATGCAGCAATTCGGCTACACCAATCCGATGGAAGTGCCGAAGCTGACCAAGATCACGCTGAACATGGGCGTGGGCGAAGCGGCGACCAACAAGAAGGTGCTGGAAAACGCGGTGGCCGACATGGCCAAGATCAGCGGCCAGAAACCGCAGGTCACCAAGTCGCGCGTTTCGGTGGCTTCGTTCAAGATCCGCGACGGTTGGCCGATTGGTGCCAAGGTGACCCTGCGCCGCGCCAAGATGTACGAGTTCCTCGACCGTCTCATCAACATCTCGCTGCCGCGCGTGCGTGACTTCCGCGGCGTGTCGGGCCGTTCGTTCGATGGCCGCGGCAACTACAACATGGGCGTGAAGGAGCAGATCATCTTCCCGGAGATCGACTTCGACGCCGTTGACGCGATGCGCGGCATGGACATCGCCATCACCACCACCGCGAAGACCGACGCCGAGGCCAAGGCCCTGCTCGAAGCCTTCCGCTTCCCGTTCCGCAACTAAGGACCCGTCATGGCCAAGACTTCCATGATCAACCGCGAAGCCAAGCGCGCCAAGCTGGCCAAGCAGCACGCCGCCAAGCGCGACGCGCTGAAGAAGATCATTTCCAGCCAGGATGCGTCCTACGAGGACAAGATGGTTGCCGCGACCAAGCTGCAGAAGCTGCCGCGCGACTCTTCGCCGTCCCGCCAGACCACCCGCTGCGCCCTGACCGGTCGCCCGCGCGCCGTCTACAGCAAGTTCGGCCTGGGCCGCAACAAGCTGCGCGAAGCCACCATGCGTGGTGACGTGCCGGGCCTGCGCAAGGCCAGCTGGTAACAAAAAATCCCTGCTATACTGGGCGGCTCCCGCCTTGATGGCAGGTTGAACCCGGGCTCGCAGCGATGCGGGCCCGTGGTTGCGTCGAACACCGGCAACGGTGCCCACAACAAGACAGATTTTCGCGAAAGCGGATATCGGTGCTACTCATCAGGAACTTTCCATGAGCATGACTGATCCCATCGCCGACATGCTGGTTCGCATCAAGAATGCGGCCGCTGTTGGCAAGCAGACGGTGAAGATGCCGTCCTCCAGGACCAAGGTTGCAATTGCTGACGTCCTCAAGGGCGAGGGCTACATCGCCGATGCCCGCGTCACCCAGAACGGTGCCAAGGCCGAGCTTGAAATCGCCCTGAAGTACTACGAAGGCAAGCCGGTCATCGAAACCCTGAAGCGCGTGTCGCGCTCGGGCCTGCGCCAGTATCGCGGCAAGGACGCGCTGCCCAAGGTCCTGAACGGCCTGGGCATCGCCATCATTTCCACCTCCAAGGGCATCATGACCGACACGCAGGCGCGCCAGCAGGGCGTCGGCGGTGAAGTCCTGTGCATCGTGGCCTAAGGGAGATACAGACATGTCCCGAGTTGCCAAGAAGCCGATCACTCTTGCCAAGGGTGTCGAAGTCAACGTCCAGCCGGACACCATCAGCGTCAAGGGCCCGAAGGGTACCCTGAGCGTGGCCAAGCCGGCCGGCATCGAAATCAAGATCGAAGACGGCAATGCACAGCTGTCGGCCAACGATCCGTCGCTGGTGCCGCTGACCGGCACCCTGCGCGCGATCGTCGCCAACATGGTGCATGGCGTGTCCACCGGCTTTGAGCGCAAGCTCGAGCTGGTCGGCGTGGGTTACCGCGCTGCGGCCCAGGGCAAGGATCTGAACCTGTCGCTGGGTTATTCGCACCCGGTGGTGTTCACCGCGCCGGAAGGCATCACCATCACCACCCCGACCCAGACCGAAATCCTGGTTGCCGGCGCCGACAAGCAGCTGGTGGGTGAAGTTGCCGCCAAGATTCGTGGCTACCGCCCGCCGGAGCCCTACAAGGGCAAGGGCGTGAAGTATTCCGACGAGACCATCATCCGCAAGGAAGCCAAGAAGGCGTAATCCTTCGGGACAACGCGCTTTCAGCTTTCGGAGACAAAGACCATGGAAAAGAAGATCGCCCGCCTGCGCCGCGCCAAATCCACCCGCGCGCGCATCCGCGAACTCGGCGTGCCGCGCCTGTCGGTGCTGCGCACCGGCCAGCACCTGTACGCCCAGCTGTTCACTGCCGACGGTTCCAAGGTGCTGGCTTCGGCCGCAACCGTCGAAGCCGAGGTCAAGAACGGCCTGAAGAACGGCAAGAACAAGGACGCCGCCGCCAAGGTGGGTCAGGTCATCGCCGAGCGCGCCAAGGCTGCGGGCATCGAGAAGGTCGCGTTCGACCGCTCGGGCTACCGCTACCACGGCCGCGTCAAGGCGCTGGCCGATGCCGCCCGTGAGGGTGGCCTGCAGTTCTGATGCTTGCAGGCATGGGGCTTTGGCCCCATGCCGTTTCTCCCTGCCGATGCGGGCTTGCATCGGACGCCTTCGCCGGTTGCGGCGCTGGTGGAACACCCGCAACACCACACAACCATAAGCGGCTGCGCCGCAAATCCCATTCAAACACGAGTACATCGAAATGGCAGAACAACGCGAACCGCGTGGCCGCGACCGCAATCGCGAACGCGAAGAGATCGATGACGGCATGATCGAAAAGCTGATCGCGGTCAACCGCGTCAGCAAGACCGTCAAGGGTGGTCGCCAGTTCACCTTCACCGCGCTGACGGTGGTGGGTGATGGCGCAGGCAAGGTCGGCTTCGGCTATGGCAAGGCGCGCGAAGTGCCGGTGGCCATCCAGAAGTCGATGGAATACGCCCGCAAGAACATGAGCACTGTCGATCTGAACAACGGCACCCTGTTCCATGCCGTGAAGGCCGGCCACGGCGCTGCTCGCGTCTATATGCAGCCGGCGTCGGAAGGTACCGGCGTGATCGCCGGCGGTGCGATGCGCGCCGTGCTGGAAGCAGTGGGCGTGAAGAACGTGCTGGCAAAGGCGGTTGGTTCGCGCAACCCGATCAATCTGGTGCGCGCCACGGTCAAGGGTCTGGAGGCGATGCATTCGCCGTCGAAGATCGCGGCCAAGCGCGGCAAGAAGCTGGAGGATCTGATCCATGGCTAATGACAAGACCATCAAGGTTCGCCTGGTCAAGGGCTTGCGCGGTACCCAGTCGCATCACCGCCTGTCGGTGAAGGCGCTGGGCCTTGGCAAGCTGGGCAGCGTGCGCGAACTCAAGGACAGCCCGCAGGTTCGCGGCCTGATCAACAAGGTCCACTACCTGGTCCAGGTCGAGGAGTAATCGCATGAAACTCAATACACTCAAGCCCGCCGATGGTGCCCGTCAGGAAGCCCGCCGCGTTGGTCGCGGTATCGGTTCCGGCCTTGGCAAGACCTGTGGGCGTGGCCACAAGGGTTCGTTCGCGCGCGCCGGCAAGGGCAAGATCAAGGCCGGTTTCGAAGGCGGCCAGATGCCCATGTACATGCGCCTGCCGAAGATCGGCTTCCATTCGAAGCTGAAGGCCGACATCGCCGAAGTGATGCTGTACAAGCTGGACAGCCTGCCGGCTGGCGATGTGGATTTCGCCGCGCTGAAGGCCGCCAAGCTGGTGCCCAGCACCGCCAAGCGCGCCAAGATCGTCGCCAAGGGTGACGTGAGCAAGGCCTTCGTGCTGAAGGGCATCGCTTCGACCGCTGGTGCCAGGGCCGCAATCGAAGCCGCCGGCGGCAAGCTGGCGGAGTAAGCACGGATGTCGCGAAACGCGGGAGCGTTGTCGGGTTTGGCCGGCGCGGGCAAGTTCACGGAACTGCGCTCGCGCCTGCTGTTCGTCGTGGGCGCGTTGATCGTCTATCGCATCGGCTGCTACATCCCGGTGCCGGGCGTCAACCCGGAGGCGATGCTGCAGCTGATGGAGTCGCAGAAGGGTACCGTGGTGGACATGTTCAACATGTTCTCCGGCGGTGCGCTTGCGCGCTTCAGCCTGTTTGCGCTGAACGTGATGCCGTATATCTCGGCGTCGATCGTGGTCCAGCTGATGACCCAGATCCTGCCGAGCTGGAAGGCGATGTCGAAGGAAGGCGAGTCCGGTCGCCGCAAGATCACCCAGTATTCGCGCTATGGCGCGGTGTTGCTGGCAATCTTCCAGGCAGCCGGCATCGCGATTGCCTTGCAGAAACAGGGATCAGGTAGCGGTATCCCGGTTGTCTATAGCCCTGGTTTCGGCTTCGTCGCAACCGCTGTGGTGTCGCTGACCGCAGGCACCATGTTCCTGATGTGGCTGGGCGAGCAGGTGACCGAGCGCGGCATCGGCAATGGTGTTTCACTCATCATCTTCGCCGGCATCGTCGCCGGCCTGCCGGGCGCGGTGCTCAACACCTTGCAGCAGGCCAGCAGCGGCAACATGCAGTGGATCACGGTGCTCATCATCCTGGCCATCGTGCTTGGCTTCACCTGGTTCGTGGTGTTCGTCGAGCGGGGTCAGCGCCGGATCACGGTGAACTACGCACGCCGTCAGGGTGGCCGCGGTTCGTACATGAACCAGAGCTCGTTCCTGCCGCTCAAGCTCAACATGGCGGGCGTGATCCCGCCGATCTTCGCGTCGTCGATCATCATGTTCCCGGCTACGGCTTCGACCTGGTTCGGCCAGTCGGGCGGCACCGGTACGGTGTGGCTGCAGAAGGTCAGCCAGATGTTGTCGCCGGGTGAACCGCTGCACATGGTGCTGTTGAGCGCGTTGATCATTGGTTTTGCGTTCTTCTACACCGCGCTGGTGTTCAACTCGCAGGAAACCGCAGACAACCTGAAGAAGTCGGGCGCGCTGATCCCGGGTATCCGCCCCGGCAAGGCGACCGGCGAGTACATCGACGGCGTGCTGACACGCCTGACGCTGGCGGGTGCGATCTATCTGGTGCTGGTCTGCCTGTTGCCGGAAATCATGCGCACCAAGCTGGGTACCTCGTTCTACTTCGGTGGCACGTCGCTGCTGATCGTGGTGGTGGTGGTGATGGACTTCATTGCGCAGATCCAGGCGCATCTGATGTCGCACCAGTACGAGAGCCTGCTGAAGAAGGCGAATCTGAAAGGCGGGTCGCGGACTCGTTGATGTATTGATGGGTGGGGAAAGCCCCACCCGATGAACAACCGCCGAGCCGGGCATCGTGCCCCGGCTGGCAAATGGGCGACTCGCGCGGCGGTTCCGGGCGCGGGTGGCACCGGACCGATCCGCGCGCCGGAGTAGCGCGCGGGCAGGCCGACCCCTTCGGGGCCGGCGCTGCCAGTCCGGGGCTGTCGCCGGAGCATGGGCACACTCCCCATGCCGGGCTCGCATCCTTCGGGATGGGGGCTTCCTGAATTGCCGGAATCCCGCTACAATTTCGTGTTCACCGCGCCGGATTGGAAGATTCGGTGCCAATTCGTTATCGGAGATCGCCTTATGGCGCGTATTGCAGGCGTCAACCTGCCTGCCCAGAAGCATGTCTGGGTCGGGCTGCAAAGCATCTACGGCATTGGCCGTACCCGTTCCAAGAAGGTCTGTGAATCGGCCGGTGTCAGCTCGAACACCAAGATTCGTGACCTGTCCGAGCCGGAAGTCGAGCGCCTGCGCGCCGAAGTCGGCAAGTACGTCGTCGAGGGCGACCTGCGTCGTGAAGTCGGCATGGCAATCAAGCGCCTGATGGATCTGAGCTGCTATCGCGGCCTGCGCCATCGTCGCGGCCTGCCGCTGCGTGGTCAGCGCACCCGGACCAATGCACGTACCCGCAAGGGTCCGCGCAAGGCCATCAAGAAGTAAGGAATCCAGACCATGGCCAAGCCGGCTGCAACCAAGACCAAGAAGAAGGTCAAGCGCGTCGTCACCGACGGCATCGCGCACGTCCACGCTTCGTTCAACAACACCATCGTCACCATCACCGACCGCCAGGGCAATGCGCTGAGCTGGGCGACTTCCGGCGGCGCGGGCTTCCGCGGTTCGCGCAAGTCCACCCCGTTCGCCGCGCAGGTCGCCGCCGAAAAGGCCGGCAAGGCCGCGCTGGACTACGGTGTGAAGGCGCTGGAAGTGCGCATCAAGGGCCCGGGCCCGGGGCGTGAGTCCGCTGTTCGTTCGCTGAACAACGTGGGCTACAAGATCATCAACATCATCGACGTGACGCCAATCCCGCACAACGGGTGCCGTCCGCCGAAGAAGCGTCGCGTCTGACGCCGGGGAGCACAAGAACATGGCTCGTTATATCGGTCCCACCTGCAAGCTGGCACGTCGCGAAGGCGCAGACCTTTCGCTGAAGTCGCCTGCTCGCGCCCTCGATTCGAAGTGCAAGCTGGAGCAGAAGCCCGGCCAGCACGGCGCCAACGCCCGCAAGGGCAAGCTGTCCGACTACGCCACCCAGCTGCGCGAGAAGCAGAAGGTCAAGCGTATCTACG
>NZ_JASGED010000116.1:0-9426 GCF_047606765.1 Thermomonas sp.
GGCCCTTGGCCGCGACAGCTTTTCGCGAAACCCCAGTCGCGGCCAAGGGCCGCTCCCACATGCGTGGCTCCTACAATGGGCGCATCCCCCGGATTTCCGAAACAAGGAACAACATGCGCACGCTCTATCCCGAAATCACCCCGTTCGAGACCGGCACCTTGCAGGTCGATGACCGCCATACCCTGTACTGGGAGCAGTGCGGCAATCCCGAAGGCAAGCCGGTGGTGCTGTTGCACGGCGGGCCGGGTGCGGGCTGCAACGCGAAGATGCGCCGCTTCCACGACCCGTCGAAGTACCGCATCGTGCTGTTCGACCAGCGCGGCGCGGGTCGCAGCACGCCGCATGCCGACCTGACCGACAACACCACCTGGGATCTGGTGGCCGACATCGAAAAGCTGCGCGAAAAACTCGGCATCGAACGCTGGCAGGTGTTCGGTGGTTCATGGGGTTCCACGCTGGCGCTGGCCTACGCGCAAACGCATCCGCAGCGGGTGACCGAACTGGTGTTGCGTGGCATCTTCATGCTGCGTCGCTGGGAACTGGAATGGTTCTATCAGGAGGGTGCCAACCGCATCTTCCCGGATGCGTGGGAGCACTACATCGCTGCGATCCCGCCGGTGGAGCGCCATGACCTGATTTCCGCCTTCCATCGCCGCCTGACATCAAGCGATGCGCAGGTGCGGCTGGCGGCGGCGCGTGCGTGGGCGATCTGGGAAGGCGGTACCAGCTACCTGCGCATTCCAGCGGATTACACCGACACCCACGGCGACGCAGAGTTCGCGCTGGCGTTCGCGCGAATCGAGAACCACTACTTCGTCAACGGCGGTTTCTTCGAAGTGGAAGACCAGTTGCTGCGCGATGCCCACCGCATTGCCGACATCCCCGGCGTGATCGTGCATGGTCGCTACGACGTGGTCTGCCCGGTTGCCAATGCGTGGGACCTGCACAAGGTCTGGCCGAAGGCGGAGCTGACCATCACCACAGAGTCCGGGCATTCCGGTTTCGAGGCGCAGAACATCGACGCGCTGGTGCGCGCGACGGATCGTTTTGCGTCCTGATGTTCCCTCTCCCGCTCGCGGGAGAGGGTGCCGAAGGCGGGTGAGGGAGTCTCAATCCCGCCGCGATCCATCCGGGTTGTGGTCAATCATCCACAATCCGGCCCAGAGCTTGAGGTCAAGCTCGTAGCCTTCGCTGTGCTTGCGCATCAGCCATGCCGGCGCCTGCGCGCGCGGTACGCGATGGA
Organism: Thermomonas sp.; assembly: GCF_047606765.1. GTDB lineage: Bacteria > Pseudomonadota > Gammaproteobacteria > Xanthomonadales > Xanthomonadaceae > Thermomonas. The sequence goes on from NZ_JASGED010000116.1 coordinate 1,244, forward strand.
CGATGATGTTCTCGTCGTCCACGCCGCCGCCTTCGCCCACTTTCCTGAGGTCAAGCGCCCGCGCGAAGGCGATGCGCTCGTTGCTCATGCCGGATGAAGTCGGGCCGATCAGCAGCACGTCGATGCGCCCCGCGTCCCAGCCGGTTTCCTCGATCAGTTCGCGGCGCGCGGCGGATTCCAGCGTGTCCTCGCCGTCGCCATCACCGACCAGCCCGGCGGGCATTTCGATGGTGCGTGCGCCCAGCGGCACGCGGAACTGATCGACGAACAGCACCTCGTCGTCCGGGGTCACCGCGATGACCAGCACCGCCAGCCCGTCGCGTCCGTGGGTGCGCTCGCAGGATTCCCAATGGCCGATGCGCACCATCCGCAGCCATTCGCCCTGATAGAGGATTTCTTTGTTGTCCGGCATGGGGTGATCTTAACCGCGGATTGCGGCATGTCGGCCAGGGGGGGGCGGACACTGGATCGTGCGAAGGGGGATGTGTTCGAGCGCCATGGATGGCGCGCGTCCGCGCATCGGAGCCGGATGCGGAGCCTAAGCGGCGAATACATCCCCCTTCGGGCAGATCAAATGCGCGGTGATTAGCCGGCCAACCCCGCCGCATCTGCCAAGCGCTTGCGGGTCAGCGGGCCGAAGCCCATCCAGTCAGACAGCGATGCCAGTTCCGCCTCGTCGCCCTTGCCGCGCGCAAAGCCGCCATCCGGCAGCGGCGCATCCAGGGCAATCGTGGTGAGTTGCCGCCACAGCAGCGCATGCTCGCGCTGTTCGCGCAGGCGCACCGCCATCTGCGCGGCACCGCGCAGGCGCAGGTAGGGCACTTCGTCGATGCGTGCCAGCAATGCATCCAGCGAGCCGAAATGCGCCAGCAGCACCGCCGCCGATTTCGGCCCGATGCCGGTCACGCCGGGAATGTTGTCCACCGCATCGCCGGTCAGTGCCAGATAGTCGGCGATCTGGTGCGCATGCACGCCGTGGCGCGCCTTCACCCCATCCGCCCCCCAGCGCACGCCCTTGGCGAAGTCGTATTGTTCGTCATGCGCATGCAGCAACTGCGACAGATCCTTGTCGGCAGAAACAATCACGTTGCGAAAGCCATCGGCGCGCATGCGATGCGCGGCGCTGCCGATCAGGTCGTCGGCTTCGTAATCGCAATGCGCCAGCGTGACCAGCCCCAGCGCCTGGCACAGCGCCTTGCACCACGCGAACTGCCGGCGCAGTTCCGGCGGCGCGGGGTCGCGATTGGCCTTGTAGGCCGGATACAGCGCATTGCGGAAGCAGGAATCCAGCGCTTCATCGAAGGCGATGGCGATGTGGCGCGGCCGCTCGCGTTCCAGCAGTTCCAGCAGGAAGCGGGCGAAGCCGTGTACGGCATTGGTCGGCCAGCCATCGGCATCGTGGAACTCGTCCGGCATCGAATGCCAGGCGCGGAACACGTACATCGAGGCATCGACAAGGACAAGTGTTTTAGAAGCAGACGTCGGCTGCGCGCCGGAACTCATGCCGGGTTCCAGTCCTGCAACAAGGCGCGCGGATCAGGCCGTTCGCGGTCAGGCACGGCCACCGGGCAGGTACCCATCGCCACCGTGCCGACCAGTTGTTCGTCGGTGGACAGGCCCAGCACGCTTTCCAGCAGCGGGCGGTCGTAGCAGGGCCAGCCGGTCAGCCATTGCGCGCCGTAACCTTCTGCCTGCGCCGCCTGCAGCAGCAGCAGGCAGACGCAACTGGCGGTGGAGAAGCGTTCCGATGCCGGAATCTTCTCGTCCTCGCCCAGTTTCGCCACCACCGCGATGGTCAGCGGCGGCGCGGTGAAGCGCAGACGCAATTTTTCGATGACGCCATCGCCGGGGTTGGCCTCGCGCTCCAGCAGGCGCGCGATGACGGCATCGGCCAGCGCGATGCGTGCATCGCCCGCGATGCGCAGGAAGCGGAACGGCACCCGCTTGCCGTGGTCAGGTACGCGCGCGGCGGTGCGCAGGATGCGCAGCAGGGCGGCATCGTCCGGGCCGGGCGCGGTCAGTTGCCGGGTGGGCGCGGACAGCCGGCTGTCGAGCGCGGCAAGGGTCAGGGTCATCGGCATGGTCGTCATGGTCACAGGTCATGGTAACGGTTGCCTGCATGGCGTCCGCATTCGGTAGGATGGGGCAGCACAGTCGGAGGGCAGGCAATGGCGGTGAAGATTGGCGTGGCGCGGGAAACGGCAGCAGGCGAGCGGCGGGTGGCGATCACCCCGGAGACCTGCAAGAAACTGGTGGCGGCAGGCGCGCAGGTCAGCGTGCAGCCCGGCATTGGCGCGGGTGCGCATTTCCCCGACCAGACCTATGCCGATGCCGGTGCGCGGCTGGCCATCGATGCAACCGCCGATGCCGACATCGTGCTGTGCGTGCAACCACCGGCCAGCGACGCCATCGGTGCATTGAAGCAGGGCGCGGTGCTGGTGGGCAGCCTGCACCCGCAGGCTGATGCCGCACGCGGCGAAGCCTTGCAGGCGCGCGGCATCGTCGCCTTTCCGCTGGAGCGGCTGCCGCGCACCACCCGCGCGCAGGCGATGGACGTGCTCAGTTCGCAGGCCGGCATGGCTGGCTACAAGGCGGTGCTGATCGCCGCGCAACTGGCTCCGCGCTTCTTCCCGATGCTGACCACCGCCGCCGGCACCATCCGTCCGTCGAAGGTGCTGATCGTGGGTGCGGGCGTGGCCGGCTTGCAGGCCATCGCAACAGCCAAGCGCCTTGGCGCGCAGGTGGAAGGCTTCGACGTGCGCCCGGAAACCCGCGAGCAGATCGAATCGCTCGGCGGCAAGTTCCTCGACCTCGGCGTGTCCGCGGCGGGCGAGGGCGGCTATGCGCGCGCGCTCACAGACGAGGAACGCGCCGAACAGCAGCGCCGTCTCGCCGAACACCTGAAGAATGTCGATGTGATCGTCTGCACCGCCGCCGTGCCGGGCCGCCCCGCGCCGAAGATCATCTCCGCCGCGATGGTCGCCGGGATGAAGCCGGGCAGCGTGATCGTCGATCTGGCCGCAGAAACCGGCGGCAACTGCGAACTCACCCAGCCGGGCCAGAACGTCGAAGTCGAAGGCGTGACCATCGCCGGCCCGCTGAACCTTGCCAGCATGGGCGCGCAGCACGCCAGCGAAATGTACGCCCGCAACGTCTTCAATTTCGTCAGCCTGCTGTTGAAGGACGGTGCGCTGGCGTTTGACTGGGACGACGAACTGCTGGCGAAGACGGTGTGGCCGGAACGGGCTGCGCCTCAATCCTGATAGGCTTTCCCCATGAACACCGCCAAGCTCGAACGTGAAGTTCTGGAGATGCCGGTCGATGAACGCGCCCGGTTCATTCGTGGCGTGTTGCTCAGCCTTGAGAACCTGCCGCAAGACGAACTGGATGCAATGTGGCTGGATGAGGCCGAGCGCCGTGCGGCGGATATCGACAGCGGCAAGGCGAAGCTTGTCCCTTACGATGAGGTCATGCGCAAGGCGCGGGCGTTGCTGGGCAAATGACCCCTTTCCTGCATCCGGCAGCGGAAGCGGAACATCTGGAAAGTCTCTCGTTTTACGATTCGCGCCGGCAGGATCTGGGTGGCGCATATCTGGCTGATTTCGTGCGAACCGTGGAGCGCATCATGGAAGCGCCTGCCCGCCATCGCATTGAACGCCAGCCGAATATCCGCAAGCTCGCATTCGAGCGGTTTCCATACGCGATCATTTATCGTGACGCCGCATCAGGCGTCCAGATACTGGCGGTTTCGCACAAGCGTCGCCGCCCTGCCTACTGGATCGGACGGCTCTGATCCTTCGATCAACGCATCGGCGGCGGGCCTTCCCGGCCACGCTCCGGCGCGGGATGCGCCTTCAGCCATTCGGCGCGTTGCTGTGGTGTCTTTTGCTTCCACTGCGCGAGGAATGCCTTGCGCTGCGCTTCGTCCATGCCGCGCATGGCGTGGAACAGGGCGCGGGCTTCGTCGCGTTTTTCGGGTGACATGTGTTCCCAGCGCTGCATGCCGTGGCGGGCGCGGTCGCGCTGGTCGTGCGGCATGGTCTTCCAGCGCTGGGCGCGTTCCAGCATGCGCGGGCGTTCGTCCGGATTGCTGTTCCAGCGTTCGCGCAGCGGCGCGATCAGCGCATCGCGCTGGGCGGGCGTGAGCTTGTCCCACTCGGGAAGTTGCGCAGTGGCCGGCTGTGCCTGTGCGAAGGCGAGCGCAGGCCACAGGGCAAGGGCGAGGACGGTCGTGCGGATGATGCGGGTCATGGCTTACTCCATTGCCACCAGCTGGGCATCGGGCGATGCCAGCCAGGCGTAGAACTCGGGGTCTTCGTCGAGCAGGGTGCCGGCGTCCTGCACGGCAAGGGGCGTGCTGCCGGCGGGAGGCGTGACGACCGGCGACGGGTTGTGCAGTTGCATGCCGATGGCCAGTGCGAACACGGCAGCGAAGGCGGCACCGGCATGGCGCAGGCGGAAGCCGGTGGCGCGCGCGGGTACATCGCCGCGCAGGGCGGCGTTGCGGCGCTGTGCCAGTTGCGCCTGCACGCGGGGTGACAGCTTCGCCACGGCATCGGCATGCCGTTGCTGGATGGCGCGGTCGAAGCCGGCCTCGGTCTGCGGGTTCATCGAAACTCCTCCAATTGCGTTTGCAGCGCCTCGCGGGCGCGCGAAAGATGCGTTTTCACCGAGCCTTCGCTGCAGCCCATGACGCGGGCGGTGTCGGCCACGTCCAGTTCTTCCAGCACGCGCAGGGTGAAGGCTTCGCGCTGGCGGGCGGGCAGGCCGCGCAGGGCGGTGGCGATCCGCGTCCATGCCTCGCGGCTGTCGTGGCTGCGCGACGGGTCGGGGCCATCATCGGCCCAGTCGATCTGCTCGCCGTCGCGATCGGTGCCGGGCAGCAGCCAGCGCATGCGGAACAGGCCGCGCCGCTGCATGTCGGTCATGCGGTTGCGCAGGATGCTCCAGAACAGCGGGTTCCATTCCGACGGCGGGTGGTCGCGGTAGGCCAGCATCTTCATCATCGCGTCCTGCACCGCGTCCAGCGCGTCCTCGCGGTGGCGCAGGCCCAGCTCGGCGAAGCGGAAGGCGCGCGCGTCGATGCCGGCCAGGAACGCCTCCAGGCTGGCCGGGGTGGCCTGGCTCGGGGTGGCTTCGTGGTGGTCGGCATCGCTCACCTGGGCAAGCTTAGCGGCATCGAGCAGCATGGCGGGCGGGTGTGTCCTGCGGGTTCCGTCATGCAGAACGCTCATGGCCTGCTGCGGTTGACAGCGGACGCCCGCCGCGTTGCATGGTTATGATTCGGGCAGACCATCGGGGAGCGACAACGTGGGCGACGGATTCGTGGCGCTGTACATCTTCATGCTGGCGGCAATCGCCGGCCACGTCATCATTTCGCGGGTGCCGGTGATCCTGCACACGCCGCTGATGTCGGGTTCCAACTTCATCCACGGCATTGTCCTGATCGGCGCGATGGTGGTGCTGGGGCATGCCGACACCACGCTGGAGAAGGCGCTGGGCTTCGTCGCGGTGCTGCTGGGTGCGGGCAATGCCGCCGGCGGCTATGTGGTAACGGAGCGCATGCTGGAGATGTTCAAGTCGTCGAAGAAGGGGGATGCCAAGTGAGCGTCCTGACCCTGGTCAAGCTGAGTTACTTCATAGCGGCCACGCTGTTCCTGCTCGGCCTGCAGCGGATGAGCACGCCCAAGACCGCGCGCAGCGGCATCCAGTGGGCCGGCGCAGGCATGGTGCTGGCGACGCTTGCCACCTTCTTCCTGCCGGAGTTGCATAACAAGGGACTTATGATCGCGGCCATCGTGATCGGCGTGGCGCTGAACTGGGTCTGGGGCAAGCGTGTCGCCATTACCGACATGCCGCAGATGGTGGCGCTGTTCAACGGCATGGGCGGCGGTTCCGCAGCGGCGATTGGCGCGGTGGAGCTGGTGAAGTTTTCCGCTGGCGGCGCGGAAGTGCCGCCGAAGTTCACGCTGGCGTTGGCGGTGATCGGCGCGCTGATCGGTGCGGTGTCGCTGACCGGCTCGGTGATTGCATGGGCCAAGCTCGACGGGCGCATGGACAAGCGCTACACCTTCCCCGGCCAGCAGTGGTTCAACGCGCTGATTGCAGTTGCGGCGGTGGTCTGCGGCGTGATGGCGCTGCACACGCTGGCGATGCCGTGGATCGTCGCCTTCTTCGTGTTGTCGCTGGCCTTGGGCGTGCTGATGACGCTGCCGATCGGCGGCGCGGACATGCCGGTGGTGATCTCGCTGTACAACGCCTTCACCGGCCTTGCAGTGGCGTTTGAAGGTTATGTGCTGGGTAACGAGGCACTCATCATCGCCGGCACCATGGTCGGCGCGGCGGGCATGCTGCTGACCAAGCTGATGGCCAAAGCGATGAACCGCAAGATCAGCAATGTGCTGTTCTCCAACTTCGGCGGCGGTGGCGCGCAGATGCAGGAGATCGGTGGCTCGATGAAGCCCATCGAGGCGGCGGACGTGGCCGCGATGATGGCCTACGCCGAGCGCGTGGTGATCGTCCCCGGTTATGGCCTTGCGGTGGCGCAGGCGCAGCACAAGATATGGGAACTGACCCAGCGGCTGATGGATCGCGGAGTGAAGGTGAAGTTCGCCATCCATCCGGTGGCCGGGCGCATGCCGGGCCACATGAACGTGCTGCTGGCAGAGGCCGGCGTGCCTTACGACCTGATCGCCGACATGGACGACATCAACCCGGAGTTCGCCAATACCGACGTGTCACTGGTGATCGGTGCGAACGATGTGGTGAACCCCGTCGCCAAGACCGACCCGGCATCCCCCATCTACGGCATGCCGATCCTCGACGTGGTGGAGTCGAAGAACACCATTGTCATCAAGCGCGGCAAGGGCACGGGCTTTGCCGGCATCGAAAACGCGCTGTTCTACGCCGACAACACCCGCATGCTGTACGGCGACGGCAGCGAGATGGCAAACGCGCTGGTCAGCGAACTGAAGGCGCTGGACGGCGGCGGGCACTGAAGCCCGCCCAGCCTGTCCACAGCGCCACCAGCAAGCCTGCTGCGTACAGCAGCAGGTCGATGCGGTCGTTGGCGAGGGTCGCCAGCAGCCAGGCGTAGTGAGGGCCGATGTGCAGCGCCGATTCCCACGGGCGCATGCCGAAACTCATCCCGATCTGCCCGGCGACGATGCCGAAGTTGGCAAGCGCGATGACCAGTGCCGTTGCCAGCACTGCCCAGCCGGCGCGTGACACACCACGCGGCCAGCCCGAAATACGCAGCAGCAGCACCATGTCCAGCGCGGCCAGCGGTGCCAGCCACGCGCATTGGCGTTCGACCAGCAGCGCCAGCAGCATCCACGCGGCAGCAAAGCCGAGCGCACCAAGCGCAAGCAGGGGCAAGGCGAACCAGCGCGGCTTCGGGTGCGTGTTGATGGCGGTCGTGTGGCGGTTGTGGGTGGCCGCGCATCTTAAGCGCCCGGCGATATCGATTGGGGCAGGCATCGATTGGGACTAGAATGGTACGGATTCCCGCCATCGTGCCGTGTCCATGTATTCCCGCAGCAGTGAACCCGTCCGCTTCGAGCGCGATTGCGCCGCCGTCCTGGTGCCCCAGGGCGACGAGGTGACGCTGCCGGCGGGTACGGTGGGCTACATCACCCAATCGCTGGGTGGCAGCTGGACGGTGTTCGTGGAAGGCAACCTGATGCGGATCGCCGGCAAGGATGGCGATGCCATCGGCAAGGATCCGCCGGACGCCATCGTGCTGCCCGAGGGAGCCAGCGACGAGGACGTGGAGCGGCTGGTCTGGCAGCAGTTGCGCACCTGCTTCGACCCCGAGATCCCGGTCAACATCGTCGAACTGGGGCTGGTGTATGGCGCGCAGGTGCATGCCCGCGAGGATGGCCTGCGCGAGGTCGAAGTGAAGATGACCCTGACCGCGCCCGGTTGCGGGATGGGCGAGGTGCTGGTCGATGACGTGCGCAGCAAGGTGGAGATGATCCCCACCGTGGCCGCTGCCGACGTGGAGCTGGTGTTCGATCCGCCCTGGAACCGCAGCCTGATGTCGGACGTCGCCACGCTGGAAACCGGTATGCTGTTACATGGCGCTTCAGCGCCACGCCGGGCATGACCATTGTCATAGTCCCGAATTGTCACTAGGTGACGCGATTTGTCATCGCATATTCCTGCTGCAGTGCAGCGAATCA
>NZ_JASGED010000117.1:0-7069 GCF_047606765.1 Thermomonas sp.
ACATGAACCGCCTGCCCGACGCCCTGTTCGTCATCGACATCGGCCATGAAGACATCGCCATCAAGGAAGCCAAGAAGCTCGGCATCCCGGTGATCGCCGTGGTTGACAGCAACTACGACCCGGCGCTGGTCGATTACGCCATCCCCGGCAACGACGACGCCATCCGCGCCGTGCAGCTGTACGCCCGTGCCGCCGCCGACGCCGTGCTGGAAGGCAAGGCCGCTGCACCGAACGCCGCCAACGTACGCGAGGAAGACTTCGCTGCCGCCGTTGAAGGCGAAGAGAAGAAGCCGGCCCGCCGCGCTGCCAAGCCGAAGGCCGAGTAATCGCGCCGTCATGTGGCCGCGCGATGCTGCGCGGTCGCAGTCTCCTGCTCGTCATCCCGGCGAAAGCCGGGATCCAGCCTTTGCCGGATCCAACAAGCACTGGATTCCGGCTTTCGCCGGAATGACGTCACCCAATATTCGAAAGGTAATTCCCCATGGCTGAAATCACCGCTTCCCTCGTCAAGGAACTGCGCGAGCGCACCGGCGCCGGCATGATGGAGTGCAAGAAGGCGCTCACCGAAAACAACGGCGACATCGACGCCGCAGCCGAAGCGCTGCGCAAGTCCGGTGCCGCCAAGGCCGACAAGAAGGCCGACCGCGTTGCCGCCGAAGGCCGCATCGGCGTTGCCCAGAGCGGCGGCAAGGCCGTGCTGGTCGAAATCAATTCGGAAACCGACTTCGTCGCCAACGACTCCAACTTCAAGGCCTTCGTTGATGCCGTGGCACAGGCCGCGCTGGCTTCGGGCGCTGCTGACGTCGAAACCCTGAAGGCTGCCAAGCTGGCCTCCGGCGAGACCGTCGAGGAAGCCCGCGCCACCGCCGTGCAGAAGCTGGGCGAGAACATCCAGATCCGCCGCATCGCCAAGGTCGATGGCAACAACAACGTCGGTGCCTACGTACACACCAACGGCAAGATTGGCGTGCTGGTGGACCTGGCCGGCGGCAATGCCGAGCTGGCTGGCGGCATCGCGATGCACGTTGCCGCGATGAACCCGCAGTACAACCAGGCTGCCGACGTGCCGGCGGACTTCGTCGAGAAGGAAAAGGAAATCGAACTGGCCAAGATGTCCGACAAGGACAAGAGCAAGCCCGCCGACATCCTCGAAAAGATCATCAGCGGCAAGATCGCCAAGATCGTCAACGAGGTCACCCTGTACGGCCAGGAATACGTGCTGGACGCAGACAAGCGCAGCGTCGAAGCCGTGGCCAAGGCCGCTGGCGCCGACGTGGTGGGCTTCCAGCGCCTGGTGGTCGGCGAAGGCATCGAGAAGGTGGTTGAGGACTATGCCGCCGAAGTCGCCAAGGCGATGCAGGTCTGATCGGCGTGCCGGCTGCGCCGCCGTGATCGCGGCGCATTCGATGCTCGCAATCCTCATGTACGACTTCGTACACTGCGGTTGCTGCGCGCCACCCGCGCCACGCTGACGACGGCTCGCTCGGCACTTGCATCAAGACCACGAAAAACCCGCCGGAAGGCGGGTTTTTTGTGAATGACAGAGATGAAACTTGCGATCAGTGCGCTGAGTTGCGTTCTGCGTCGGTCTTCACACGTTCGGCGCGGAACTCGCTGGTTGCATCCCATTCCGGCCATTCACCGCTGTTCGCCAACGTTGCTGCCAGGCGATAGACCGTGCGTGTGTCCGTGGCCGGGCCGCGCATGTCCCAGTGATCGCCGAACTCGTCGCAGGGCTGGTGATAGCAGTTGGCGAAATACGTCGCGCGTGCAGCCTTGCCGCCTTCGACACCACCTTCGATCTGGTCGATACCGGGGCCGATGGTCAACGCCGGCACACCCGCCTGCGCAAAGGCGAAATGATCGGCGCGATAAAACAGACCAGCTTGCAGATTCTGGTCGGGCGAATAAGTACGGCCTTCGCGCGTGGCGGTCGCCACCAGGTCACGCTCCAGCGAGACCTTGCCAACACCCCACGAGGAAATGTCGCGGGTGGGGCCATCCGGACTCCACATTTCCAGATTCAACACTGCGGCGGTGGTGGCGAGCGGGCGCAACGGGTTGGCGGCGTAATACTTCGCGCCCAGCAGGCCGCTTTCCTCGGCAGTGAGTGCAAGGAACAACAGGCTGCGTTTGGGAGACGGGCCAGCCGCAAACACGCGCGCCATCTCGATCAGCGAGGAAATGGCGGTGGCGTTGTCCACCACGCCATTGACGATGCGATCACCGCTGTCATCGGCATCGGGAATCAGGCCGAAGCTGTCCCAGTGGCCGGACAGGATCACCGTTTCCTCCGGCCGCGATGCACCGCGCAGTATGCCGGCCACGTTGCGGCTGACGATGCGTGAATGCGCCACGTCGAAGGCCAGCGATACCGATGCACCCGGCATCGCCCTGCCCTTGTAGCCACGCTGCTGCGCCTTGGCCTTCTCTGCATCGAAATCCAGCCCGGCTTCGCGGAACAGCGCTTCCGCCACGCCACGCTGGATCCAGCCGCGTGCAGGCAGGTGGTAGGTTGCTGCATCGGCGCGCACGATGTCGTATTGCGGCCCGTTGCGGCCATTGCGGACGGTCGCCCATGGATAGGCTGCGGCTGCGGTTTCATGGACGATCAGCGCCGCCGCCGCACCGCGCCGGGCGGCTTCCTCGTACTTGTATGTCCAACGCCCGTAATAGGTCATCGCGCGGCCACCAAAGTCGCCCTGACCGCTTTCAAAATCCGGATCGTTGATGAGCACCACGACCACCTTGCCGGCCACGTCCAATCCTGCGTAGTCATCCCAACCCAGTTCCGGCGCGGTGATGCCATAGCCGGCGAACACCAGCGGCACGTCGCGCAAGTCCACTCTGCTGCCGGGATGCAGTGATTCCAGCGCGATGTCCTCACCCGAAACCAGCGTGCGCGACTTCCCGCCGACCTGCAGCGAGGCATGCACCGGGCCAACGATCTCGTTGCGCTCCAGTGTCACTTGCTGGAACCAGCTGCCGTCATCACCTGCGGGCGCAAGCCCTGCCTTCTTGAACTGCTCGGCGATGTAGGCCACCGTCTTTTCTTCGCCCGGCGTATTCGGGGCGCGTCCTTCGAACGCGTCAGAACCCAGCACCCGCAGGTGTGCGGCAAGATTATCGGCACTGATGCCGCCACCGGGAATGTCATCCAATGCCACCGGCCGCGTGCTGCAAGCCGCGCAAGCCAACGCAATGCCCAACGCGGCGAATTTCAAGAAGACGCTCATTGCTTACACCCTTCAAGCTTGAGGTGCTGCCCCGGCTGGATCGCGTACTTCGGTGCCTTCAACTTGTTCGCGCGTGCCAGTGTGCGGAGGTCACAGCCGAAGCGATCGGCGATGCCGTTGAGGGTGTCGCCTTTCTTCACCTTGTGGCTGCGCGGCTTGGGCGGCTGCGGGCGTGGTGCAGGTGCTGGTGCCGGCGGCGTGTCTGCGGCGGCGGCGGCTGCAGTTGCATCCGTGGCCGGGATCGGTTCGCCAACGCGCACCAGTGCGTTGCGCACGTTGCTGGTCACCAACTCACGCGCCAGTGTTGCGCGCTTGCCGCTCCTGCAGTGCAGGTTGTACAGCCATGCGATGCGGGTGGTGGCGTTGAGTTGGGTGCCTGCCGGCATCGTGCTTTCAGCTGCCCAGCGTGGATTGAGATTGCGCAGGACGCGCAGGTAGCCGTCGCGCGAGCCGTAGTTGCCAAGGCAGATGGTGAGTTCGTGGATGGAAGCCGGCTGTGCCAGTTGCACCGTGGCCGGATTGGCGCTGACACGCGGCCAGCGGATGCCGTATTCCTTCGGGTGCAGGAACAGCCACGCGGCCGCAACCACCATCGGCACGTAGTCCTTGGTTTCCGCCGGGAACTGGTTGTAAACATCGGCATCCCAGAAGCTGCGCCCGCCGCTGCCTTCGAACACGCGCAGGGCGCGGCCCTCGCCGCCGTTGTAACCAGCCAGTGACAGTTCGATGCTGTTGTTGAGCTGGGCCATGCGTTCGGCAAGATATTGCGCGGCGGCATCTGCCGAGGCGCGTGCATCAAAACGGGTGTCGAAGCCACTGCCATCGTTGCCCAGCCCGAAGCGGCGACCGGTTGACGGCATGAACTGCAACGGCCCGGCTGCGCCCGCGCGCGACACCGCATGCACCTTGCCGTTGGATTCCTTCGCCATGATCCCGAACAGCAGCGCTTCCGGCAGGCCGTTGCGCTTGAATGCCGGCACCATCAGGTGCTGCATGTAGCGGTAGTTCTCGTAGCTGTCCATCAGCGACGGACGCATGTCGGTCAGCCAGCGGCGGATGCCAGCCTGCACCGCCGGGTTGAACTGCACCATCTTGACGAAGCGCTGGCCTTCCTCGCTGAGCAGCGATGACGCATTGGCTTCGTCCGGCACGTCGGTATCGGCGAAGTCGGCTTCGTCGATGGGATCGCCTTCCTGCTCGGGATCGCCGGATTCGGGATCCGGGCTGGCCTTCAGCAGGCGCTCGTAGGTTTCTAGCTTCTTCGCAAGTTCGCAGCCCTTCAGCTTGGCGCAAGCGGCCACCACCGCCTGCATTTCGGTCAGGGCTTCGGCGGAAATGCGCGCGCCGGCGTCCTCGTTTTCGTCCAGCAAGGCATCGCGATAGCGCTTCTCGGCAGCGTCCATGCGTTGCTGCAAGGTGACCGCTTCGGCGCGCTCGCGGCGGGATTGCGCCTGCGCCGACGGCGCGAGCACGGACAGGCTCAGAACGATGGCGCAGAGCGCGGGCAGGTGGCGAACAATCATGCGTGCAACCAAATGCGGGGGAATCGGCAGGGTAACGGCCTGCGGTGCGCAGGGGCAACCCGTCATCGCGATAGAATCGCTCGACTATTGCAAACATCCGGAACGCCCCATGGACCCCATCTTCGTCGGCAAGGCCATCACCACCGAAACCAGCGGCAGCGTGTTCCTGCTGCCGAAATACGGCAATCGGCATGGTCTGGTGGCCGGCGCAACCGGCACCGGCAAGACCGTCACGCTGATGACGCTGGCCGAAGGCTTCAGCCGGATCGGCGTGCCGGTGTTCCTGGCCGACGTGAAGGGCGACGTGTCCGGGCTGGCTGTGCCGGGCACGCTGAACGAGAAGTTGCAGGCGCGCATCGAGCAACTGGGCATCACCGATTACAAAAACGAAGCCGCGCCGGTGGTGTTCTGGGATCTGTGGGGCAAGTCCGGCCATCCGGTGCGCACCACGGTCAGCGAAATGGGGCCGACGCTGCTTGCGCGCATCCTTGAACTTAACGACACCCAAAGCGGCGTGCTGGACATCCTGTTCAAGCTGGCCGATGACCGTGGCCTGCTGCTGCTTGACCTTGATGATTTCCGCGCGCTGCTGAACCTGGTTGCCGAGGAGCGCAAGGACATTTCCACGTCCTACGGCTTGGTCAGCACGCAGTCCATCGGCGCAATCCAGCGCGCGCTGCTGCGGCTGGAGCAGGAAGGCGCGGAGATGTTCTTCGGCGAACCCGCGCTGGAACTTGCCGATCTGATGCGCACCACGCATGACGGCCATGGCGTGGTCAACATCCTGGCCGCCGACCAGTTGATCCTGAAGCCGCGCCTGTATTCCAGCTTCCTGCTCTGGCTGCTGTCGGAGTTGTTCGAAAACCTGCCCGAAGTCGGCGACATGGACAAGCCGAAGCTGGTGTTCGTGTTCGATGAAGCGCATCTGTTGTTCGACGACGCGCCGCCTGCGCTGCGCCAGCGCATCGAGCAGGTGGTGCGCATCATCCGCTCGAAGGGCGTGGGCATTTATTTCTGCTCGCAGTTCCCGGACGACGTACCGGACGACATCCTGGGCCAGCTCGGCAACCGCGTGCAGCACGCGCTGCGCGCCTATACGCCGCGCGACCAGAAGGCGGTGAAGACTGCCGCCGAAACCTTCGTCGCCAATCCCGCACTGGATGTTGCAAAAACCATCGGCCAGCTCGGCACCGGTGAAGCACTGGTGTCGATGCTGATGGACAAGGGCGTGCCGATGCCGGTCGAGAAAACCCTGATCGCACCGCCGCGTTGCCGGATGGGCGCGATCACCGAAGCCGAGCGCATGCAGGTGCGCAACGCCAGCCCGGTGGGTGCGAAGTACGACAACACCGTCAATCGCGAATCGGCGGCGGAAATGCTGGCCGCGCGCGTGGAGCAGGCCAGCAAGGACGCGCCTGCTGCCAGCGAAGCGGAAGAAGGCGGCTTTGGCCAGAAGATGAACGAGTTCCTGTTCGGCAGCAAGCGCAAGCAAGGCATGGTGCAGGACGTGGCCAAGCGCACCACCGGCAACGTGGGCGGCTCCATTGGCCGCAGCGTTGGCAGCGCCATCGGCGAATCGGTACTGGGCAAGACCGGCAAGAAATACGGCGGGCAGATCGGCAACCAGATCGTGCGCGGCATCCTGGGCAGCATCTTCGGCAAACGCTGATCCGCGCATGGGCCGCTGGCGTCCGCCCGCCGAAAAAAGCACGGCGCTGATTACCCCGCAGGGCCATGCGCGGCTGAAGGCCGAGCTGGACGAGTTGTGGCGCGTGCGCCGGCCCGAGGTGGTGAAGGCACTCGCTGCTGCCGCAGCGGAGGGCGACCGCTCGGAAAATGCCGAGTACACCTATCGCAAGAAGCAGCTTGGCGAAATCGACCGCCGCGTGCGCTACCTGAGCAAGCGGCTGGAAGCGCTGCGCGTGGTCGATGCCGCGCCTGCCGACCGCGAGGCGGTGTTCTTCGGCGCACATGTCACAGTGGAAAACATCGCCAGCGGTGAAACATCGCGCTACCGCATCGTCGGCCCGGATGAAACCGACGCCAGGCTGGGCTGGATCAGCATCGACGCACCATTGGCCCGGACAATGTTGAAAAAGCGGGTGGATGACGAGTTCGAAGCGCAGTTGCCGGGCGGCGTGGTGCGGTTCGTGATTGTCGAGGTGGGTTATCAGAATGACGTTGATGCCGTCATTCCGGCGAAAGCCGGAATCCAGCTCTTGAGCAAACAGTAAGAAGCTGGATTCCGGCTTTCGCCGGAATGACGAACCCACAGGCTTCAGTGCTAATCGGCGTTGTACTCAACCTCGC
>NZ_JASGED010000118.1:0-13502 GCF_047606765.1 Thermomonas sp.
CGCGCAGTACCGCTACCAGCAGGACTACTACCGCCGCTGGCTGGCGCAGCAATCGCGCTGGAACGCGAGCCGTTACGACTATTACAGCGCGATTGCTGCGCCAGCCAGCGGCGGTAGTAGTCCTGCTGGTAGCGGTACTGCGCGTTGCGGCGCATGCGCTCCAGTTCGCGGTTGCGCTGCTCGATCTGGTGGCGGCGCGCGGCTTCGGTGCGTTGCCATTCGTTGGCGCGGTTGCGCTGCTCGGCGATCTGGCGCTGCCGCCACTCGTTGTTGTTGCGTTGGTCGTTGCGGCGGTCATCGCGCTGATCGCGCGCACGCTGCTCGGCGATGATGCGCTGCCGCTGTTCGCTCACGGTGTTGCGACGGTCGTCGTTGCGGTCGTCACGCCAGTCGCGGCGATCGTTACGCTGCTCGGCGATCCCGCGCTGCTGCTGCGTGCGCTCACGCTCGGCACGCTGGGTGTCGATCTGCCGCTGCGCCTGCTGGCGGCGCAGTTCCTCGACCCGGCCCTGCTCGGCAATGCGGCTGCGCTGCGCTTCGACCCTGCGCTGGCCTTCCACGGCACGGCGCTCATCCTGCTGCTGCGCACGCTGGCGCACTGCCTCGCGCTGCTGTTGCTCGGGTGCCTGCACCGGCACCTCGCGCTGGCGTTGCTGGCGCGGGTTGTCGGCGCGCTGTTCCTTGCGCGGCTTGCGGTCGTCGCGGTCGTTGTCGTCGTCCCGCTGCTGGGCAAAGGCTGGCGTGATGGCGCCAAGGCCAAACAGAAGGCCCAGCAGGGTGGTGGCAAGGCGGTTGGTGGTGGTAACGCGGTTCATGTTGTCCTCCAGCCGGCGCGACCCCTTCGCACCGTTGCGCGCAGTTAGCGGTTCGGCGGATGAATCGGTGCTTACATTTCCGGCCCCCGGGCCGACGTGCAGGAAACGTGAAAGCTGCTATTCAGATTCGCGATGCCGAAGCGTTCCTGCCGGGCGTGACCAACGACAGGCCCGCATCGCCGGGCGACGTGCGAAAGTGACGCATCCATCCGAGGGGATATCCGATGCGTCTTCGCCATTGCCTGCTTGCAAGCGCGCTTTGCCTGCCCGTGTTCACTGCCCACGCCACGCAGCCGGCATTGACTGCAACCACCGAAGCCACCGGCCTGCCACGCGCGCCGGAGCAGGAGGCGGTGACCTTCGAGCGCGCCGAGCTGTCGTTCAAGGTGGATCCGGCGCGCAAGCATCTGGCGGGTGATGCCGTGCTGACCTTCCGCATCGACAAGCCACTGTCGATGCTGGTGGTGGATCTGGATCGCAATTACACGGTCGATCTGGTCGAGGTGGATGACAAGCCCGCGCGCTGGCAAAACCCGGAAGGCCGCATGCGCGTGGAGCTGCCGCAGCCGCTGGCGGCGGGCGCGCAAACCCGCTTGCGCATCCGCTATGCCGGCCAGCCGCACGTGGCCAAGCGCGCGCCGTGGGATGGCGGCTTCGTCTGGGCCACCGCGCCCACCGGCGAGCCGTGGATCGCAAGCGCAGTGCAGGGCGAGGGTTGCGATCTGTTCTGGCCCTGCATCGATCATCCGCTGGCCGAACCGCTGGAAGTGGTGCAGCACATCACCGTGCCGAGTCCACTGGTGGCCGCCGGCAACGGCATCGCCGAAGGCATGGACGAGCGTGACGGCTGGCGCACGTATCACTGGCGTGCGAAATCGCCGAACACCTATGCCATCGCCCTCAACATCGGCCCGTATGAAGTGCTGGAAGGCGAATACAGATCGCGCCACGGCAACGTGATCCCGCTGCGCTACTGGCATCTGAAGGGCAACCGCGCCAAGGCCGAGGCCCTGTTCGCCGAGTTCACGCCGATGCTGGCCTTCTTCGAGGAAACGGTCGGCCCGTATCCGTTCGCCGACGAGAAGATGGGCGTGGTGGAAACGCCGCATCTGGGCATGGAGCACCAGACCATCAATGCCTACGGCAATGACTACCGCAAGGACGAGAACGGCTACGACTGGCTGCTGCAGCACGAGTTCGCCCACGAATGGTTTGGCAACCAACTGACCAACAAGGGTTGGGACGACATGTGGCTGCACGAGGGCTTCGGCACCTACATGCAGCCGCTGTACCTGCAATGGCTGCGCGGTGACATGGAGTATTTCGCGGGGCTGATGAAGCAGCGGGTGACGCTGGCGAACAAGTACCCGATCGTTTCCGGCAGCGCCAAGTCGGAAAAGGAAGTCTATGACGGCAAGCGCGGGCCGGGGCTGGACATCTATTACAAGGGGTCGTGGATTCTGCACACGCTGCGCGGCTTGATTGGCGATGCCGCCTTCTTCGCGGCCACCCGCGAGCTGGTCTATGGCCGGCCCGATCCGGCGCCCGGCAATTTCAAGCCGCGTTATGGCACCACGCAGGACTTCATCGACGCCGTGAACCGCAACACCGGCGGCGATTACCGCTGGTTCTTCGATGTGTACCTGCGTTCTGCGAAGTTGCCGCAACTGCTGGCGACGCACGAAGGCGGAACGCTGCGGTTGCGCTGGAAAACCGAGGGCGACAAACCCTTCCCGATGTCGGTGCAGGTGCGCGTTGGCGACAAAGTGGTGGATGTGCCGATGACGGGCGGGCAGGGCCGTATCGAAGTGTCGGATGGCGTGAGCTACACGCTTGATCCGCATTCCAAGCTGCTGCGTGACCTGCCGCAGATCGAGGCCTTCCAGAAGGACAAGCAGGAGCGCGCGGCCGCAGGCAAGGACACTGGCACGCGGCCCGGACAATAGGGTGGGGCTTGCCCCACCGCTTGAGCCTGTGCGTTGCCCATCAATGGTGGGCCAAGGCCCACCCTACCGCGACTGCAGCCAGCGCGTTGCGCCTTCGCCGGCGCGCAGGCCGCTGGCGAAGCAGGCGGTGAGCAGATAGCCGCCGGTCGGCGCTTCCCAGTCCAGCATTTCGCCTGCCGCGAACACGCCCGGCAACTCGCGCAGCATCAGCGCATCGTCCAGCGCTTCCAGTCGCACCCCACCTGCGGTGGAGATGGTTTCCGCCATCGGGCGCGGGCGCAGCAGGCGCAGCGGCAGGCGCTTGATCGTCGCTGCCACGCGCTGCATGTCCTGCAGCGCAGTCTTGTCCAAAACTTCAAATACCAACGCGGCCTTCGCGCAATCCAGCCCGGCCTGCCGGCGCAGGTGTTCGCCCAGGCTGCGGCCATTGCGCGGTTTGGCAAGCTCGGCTTGCAGGCGTGCAAGCGTGCGGCCCGGCGCAAGATCCAGATGCAGCAGGGCTTCGCCATCGCGGGCGATGGTCTCGCGCAGGTCAGCGGTGATGGCATAGATCAGGCTGCCTTCGATGCCGGTTTCGGTCAGCACGCATTCGCCTTGCAGGGCGTGTTCGATGTTGGCAGCGTCCCGCCAATAGGCGATCACCGGCTTCAGCGGCGCGCCGGCATGCTTCGATGCCAGGTGTTCGCTCCAGCCGATGTCGAAGCCGCAATTGGCCGGTTGCAGCGGCGCAATGTCGATGCCGCGCGCGGCCAGCATCTGCGTCCACGCGCCATCGGAACCCAGCTGCGGCCAACTGCCGCCGCCCAGCGCCAGCACCGTGGCATCGGCATCGAACAGCACTTCGCCATCCGGCGTGGTAAAGCGCAGCGCGCCGGCATCGTCCCAACCTGTCCAGCGGTGGTGGACGTGGAACTGCACGCCGCTTTCCTTCAGCCGACGTACCCAGCCGCGCAGCAGTGGCGCGGCCTTGCGATCCTGAGGAAACACGCGCCCTGAGCTTCCAACGTAAGTGTCGATACCGAAACCGCGCGCCCATTCGCGCAGGGCATCGGCATCGAACCCGTCCAGCCAGCGTCCGACCTGCGCCGCACGTTCGCGGTAGCGCGCATCAAAGGCTGGACGCGGCTCGGAATGGGTGAGGTTGAGCCCGCCCTTGCCGGCGATCAGGAACTTGCGGCCCACCGAACCCTTGGCCTCGAACAGGTGTACGTCGATGCCGCCAGCACGCGCGACTTCTGCCGCCATCAGGCCAGCGGGGCCACCGCCGATCACGGCAAGACGCGGCGGTTTGGTGGACGAAATCGACATCCGTGCATGATCCCATGCGTAAGGGCCGTAAAATGGCCGCATGATCCTGAATATCGCCGCCTACCTGTTCGTGGCCATCGATGATGTCGATGCCCTCACCACGCGCCTGCGCGAGCGCGCCTGCGTCTGCGACCTGCGCGGCACCGTGCTGGTCGCGCCGGAGGGCATCAATCTGTTCCTCGCCGGTGATGCCGACACGCTGCGCGGCTTCCTGGACTGGCTGCGCGCCGATCCGCGCTTTGCCGCGCTGCATGCGAAGGAAAGCTGGAGCGACGTGGTGCCATTCGCAAAGCTGAAAGTGAAGCGCAAGGCCGAAATCATCGCCTTCCGCCGTGAGCAGGCGTCGCCGCTGGACACCGGCGAACGCGCCCCAGCAGTCGATCCGCCAACACTGGCGCGCTGGCTGGCACAGGGGCATGACGATGCCGGCAAGCGCGTGGTGTTGCTGGACACGCGCAACCGCGAGGAGTTCGGCTTCGGCACCTTCAAGGATGCGTTGACCTTGCCCATCGACAATTTCACCGACCTGCCTGCCGCGCTTGCACCGCATCGCGAAGCCCTGCGCGACGCCACCGTGGTCAGTTTCTGCACCGGTGGCATCCGCTGCGAAAAGGCCGCGCTGTGGTTGCGCCACGATGGCATGCACAACCTGCTGCAACTGGATGGCGGCATCCTTGGCTATTTCGAGCAGGTGGGCGGTGCGGGTTATGACGGGCGCTGCTTCGTGTTCGACGAGCGTGTTGCGCTGGATGCGCAGCTCAAGCCGCTGGTGGATGGTGCTTCGGCGGAGGTGCGCGCATGAGCTGGGTCGCCATCGTCCTGATCGTGATTGGCGTGTGGGTGGCGCTCAAGGTCGCAGGCGCGCTGCTGAAGCTGGTGTTCTGGGGCGTGGCGCTGGTCGGCGTGTACTGGCTGCTTGCGCCGCATATGGGGTGGCCGCAGTTCTTTTGAGCGCTTGTTTCGGGTTTTCGTCATTCCGGCGAAAGCCGGAATCCAGCACTTGGGCCCCTTGTTGAAAAACTGGATTCCGGCTTTCGCCGGAATGACGGCGGTCAAGACAACAACGCCATCCCCGCCGCATGCCCGCTGGCCCATGCCCACTGGAAGTTGTAGCCGCCCAGCCAGCCGGTCACATCCACCACTTCGCCGATGAAATACAGGCCGGGGACGTGTTTGGACATCATCGTGGTTGAAGAAAGCCCGTCGGTATCCACGCCGCCCAGCGTCACTTCCGCCGTGCGATAGCCTTCGGTGCCGCTGGCGATCAGCGGCCAGTTATTGAGTAACTCGGTGATGGCGCGCAGTTCAGGCGCGTTGTACTGGCGCATCGGTTTGCTGGTGATCCAGTGCTCGCACAGGCGTTGGGCGAAGCGCTTGGGCATGACCTCGCCCAGCAGCGTTTTCAGTTCGGCATCGCGGCGCGCGTGTTGCCATTCGTCGAGTTGCGCAGCGGTGTCGATGCCGGGCAGCAGGTCGAGCTGCAGTTCCTCGCCCGGCTGCCAGTACGAACTGATTTGCAGGATCGCCGGGCCGCTGATGCCGCGATGGGTGATGAGCATGAAATTGCGAAAGATCGCGCCGTTGTTGCGCGCTTCCACCGGCAGCGAGACGCCCGCCAGATCATGCAGGCGTTCGGCGTGCGTGCCGGACAGCGTGAGCGGCACAAGGCCCGCGCGGGTTGGCAAGACGTCATGCCCGAACTGGCGCGCAAGCTGATAGCCAAAGCCGCTTGCGCCCATGCTGGGAATCGACAACCCGCCGCTGGCGATGACCAGCGATGGCGCGGTGAACGTGCCTTGCGATGTGCGCAGAATGAAGCTGCCATCATCCGCGTGTTCGACCCGTTCGATGGCGCAGTGGGTACGGATTTCGACGCAGGCGGCTTCGCATTCGGCCAGCAGCATCGCCACGATCTGCTTCGACGATTGATCGCAGAACAACTGCCCGAGTTCCTTCTCGTGCCAGGCGATGCCGTGCCGCTCCACCAGTTCGATGAAATGCCAGGGCGTGTAGCGCGCCAGCGCCGATTTGCAGAAATGCGGATTGGCGGAAATGTAGTTGGCCGGCGTGGTGCCGGTATTGGTGAAATTGCAGCGCCCGCCGCCGGACATCAGGATTTTCTTGCCGACCTTGTTGGCATGGTCGATGACGATCACGCGCAGCCCGCGCTTACCTGCGGCAATCGCACACATCAGCCCGGCGGCACCGGCACCGATGACCAGCGCATCGGCGCGGTTCACACCCACTCGCGCGAGGGCAGGGTGATGCGCCGTTGTGGACGGCCCACGAGGTCGAGGAAGTTGTTGAACACGGCGTCCGCGCGTTCCTGCATGCCTTGGATGTGGCGTTCGGTATCGGCGCGGATCGTGGCTTCGTCGTGGCTGCCGGCAAGCTGTTCCAGTTCGGCGCGATAGGCCGGGTTGGCAAGCCAGCGTTCGATCAGCGGCTGATCCATTTCCAGATGGAACTGGAAGCCATAGGCGTTGTCGCCCCAGCGGAACGCCTGCTGCTCGCAGACATCGCCGGTCATCAGCTGGGTGGCGGTAGCGGGAATCTGGAAATGCTGGCCGTGCCACTGGAACACCGGCGTGGATGCGCCCAGCGGCGACAGCACCGGGTCGGCCTTGCCGGCATCGGTGGCATGCACGGGGTACCAGCCGATTTCCGGCGTGTGATGGCGCTGCACCGGCGCGCCCAATACGTGTGCCAGCAATTGCGAGCCAAGGCAGATGCCCAGCACCGGGCGACCCAGTTCCAGCATGCGTTCGATGGCGGCCAGTTCCGTGCGCAGGTGCGCGCGATGCGACTGGTCTTCCACGTTCATCGGCCCGCCCAGCACCACCAGCCCCTTGTAGCGATCCACATCGGGCTGCGCGTCCGGGTCGCGTTCGAAATTGACGAAGCGGATGCGATGCCCGCGCCGCCGGATCAGCGGATCGAGCGTGCCAAGCGGCTCGGCGGCAACGTGCTGGAAGACGAGGATGCGGGACATGGGAAAACTATGCCAAAGGCGGCGGGCATCAGGCCATCGCCGGTTGCCATGCGGATATGCGGGTGCAGCAACTCCCGTTTTCCGTAGCTGCCGAGCTTGCTCGGCAGAGGGCCATGCGGAGCAAGCTCCGCATCTACGGTTCGATGGCGTGGCGGATCAAGGACTGCGCGGCTTGAACCCACCCGGCTTGCGCGGGCCACCGGGGCCGGGCTTGCCGCCACGCGGCGGGCCGAAGCTGCGCTTGCGCTTGGGAGCGTCGATATCGGCATCCTCCGCCGGACGCATGCGCAGCGGGCGGCTTGCCACGCGCACGCCCTGCATGTGCTGCAGCAGTTCCGGCGGCATGCCTTCGGGCAGATCGACCAGCGTGTAGTCCTCGCGGATGTCGATGCGACCGATGTAGCGGGCTTCGAGGTCGGCCTCGTTGGCGATCGCGCCGACGATGTTGCCCGGCTGTGCGCCATGCTGGTAGCCGACTTCGATGCGGAAGGTCTGCATCGCGACCTGCGGTGCATCGTGTTTTTGCTCGTCATTCCGGCGAAAGCCGGAATCCAGCTTTATGTTTTTCCTGTCAGATCCAGAAGCTGGATTCCGGCTTTCGCCGGAATGACGGTCTGGACGCACTTCAAAGGCCTTTTCCGGCCTCACCGGTTGCGGCAGCAGCAGCGGCGTCTTGCCCTGCACCAGTTGTGCCAGCGCGGCGGCGATCTCCACCGCCGGCACGTTCTTCTCGCGTTCGTAGCGTTCCACCAGGTCACGGAACACGGCGAGTTCCTTGCTGGCAAGCGCGCCTTCGATCCGGCCCATGAACTTGGCGACCCGCTGCTCGTTGACCACATCGACGCTGGGCAGGTTCATCTGCTCGATCTTCTGCCGCGTCGCGCGCTCGATCGCGCCCAGCATGCCGCGCTCGCGCGGGGCCACGAACAGCACCGCCTCGCCCTTGCGACCGGCGCGGCCGGTGCGGCCAATGCGGTGTACGTAGCTTTCGGTGTCGTAGGGAATGTCGTAGTTCAGCACGTGGCTGATCCGCTCCACGTCCAGCCCGCGCGCGGCCACGTCGGTGGCCACCAGCACATCAAGTTGGCCGTCCTTGAGCTTCTGGATGGTGCGTTCGCGGGTCTTCTGCTCCACGTCGCCGTTGATCGCCGCCGCGCTGAAACCGCGCGCAGCCAGCTTCTCCGCCAGTTCCTCGGTGCCCAGCTTGGTGCGGGCGAACACGATCATGGCGTCGAAGGGTTCGGCTTCCATGATCCGGGTCAGCGCGTCCAGCTTGTTGACGCCGCTGACCATCCAGTAGCGCTGGCGGATGTTCTCGGCGGTGGTGGTCTGCGCCTTGATCGCGACTTCGACCGGGTCTTTCAGGTAGGTCTGGGCGATGCGCTTGATCTGCACCGGCATCGTGGCCGAGAACAGCGCCACCTGCCGCGTGTCCGGGGTCTTCTTGAGGACGGCTTCGACATCATCGATGAAGCCCATCCGCAGCATCTCGTCGGCTTCGTCCAGCACCAGCAGCCGCAGCTGCGACAGGTCGAGTGAACCGCGTTCCAGATGGTCGATGACGCGGCCCGGCGTGCCGACCACAACATGCACGCCGCGCTTCAGTGCATGCAACTGCGGGCCGTAGCCCTGACCGCCGTAGATCGGCAGCACGTGGAAGCCGGGGATGTGGTGGGCGTATTTCTGGAAAGCCTCGGCCACCTGGATCGCAAGCTCGCGGGTGGGGGCCAGCACCAGCACCTGCGGCTTGCCGGGCGCGGCATCCAGCCGTGCCAGCGCGGGCAGGGCGAACGCGGCGGTCTTGCCGGTGCCGGTCTGCGCCTGTCCCAGCACGTCGCGGCCCGCCAGCAGTGGCGGGATGGTGGCGGCCTGGATGGGGCTGGGCGTCTCGTAGCCAACCTCGCGCAGCGCGGTTAGCAGGGTCTCGGGCAGGCCAAGGTCGGAAAACAGGATGGGTGTGGTATCGGCGCTCATGCGGCCTCGCGGCGTTGTCGCCGAACAGGTGGAAAGCGCACAGTGTACGCGCCGTCTGCCGAGCAAGCGCTCCACGTGCATCTGGATGCGAACGATTCTCGCCTTTGCGCTGCATTAGACCAAAGACGTAATGCCGACGATTTCACCCGGATGCATGGCCGCAGGTATGGCCGTGCGTGTGCATGCGCGGCTACAATAATGCGGATATAGCGAGCGGCCTCGTGCCGGCAAGCCCCAGAACAACCACCGAGGCACGCGTGCTGGCCGAATACCTGCCCACCCTGCTGTTCCTGATCGTTGCCACCGGCATCGGCATTGCGCTGATCATCGTGGGCAACGTGCTTGGCCCGAAGCGGCCCGACTTCGACAAGCTCGCGCCCTACGAGTGCGGCTTCGGCGCGTTCGAAAACGCGCGCATGCCGTTCGACGTGCGTTATTACCTGATCGCCATCCAGTTCATCATTTTCGATCTGGAAATCATCTTCATCGTGCCTTGGACCCTGGTCTTCCAGGAGCTTGGCCCGCGCGGGCTGGTCACCATGGGCCTGTTCGTGGGCATGCTGTTCCTCGGCTTCGTGTACGTCTGGAAGCGCGGCGCGCTGGAGTGGGAATGAGCAACATCGTCCAGAAGGTTTTGGAAGCCGCCAGCAATCCGCTGCCCGAAGGGCGGCTGGACGACATCCTGCGCCCGGAAGGCGACAATCCGCTGCTGCAGAACGGTTTCGTCACCACCAGCATGGATGCGCTGTGGAACTGGGCGCGCACCGGCTCGATGTGGCCGATGACCTTTGGCCTTGCCTGCTGCGCGGTGGAAATGATGCATGCCGGTGCAGCGCGCCTGGATCTTGACCGCTACGGCGTGGTGTTCCGCCCGTCGCCTCGCCAGTCCGACGTGATGATCGTGGCCGGCACCCTGTGCAACAAGATGGCCCCGGCGCTGCGCAAGGTCTATGACCAGATGCCTGACCCGAAGTGGGTGATCTCGATGGGCAGCTGCGCCAACGGCGGCGGCTACTACCACTATTCGTATTCCGTCGTGCGCGGCTGTGACCGCGTGGTGCCGGTGGACGTGTACGTGCCGGGCTGTCCGCCGACTGCCGAAGCGCTGGTGTACGGCATCCTGCAACTGCAGAAGAAAATCCGCCGGATGGAACAGAACCCGTTCTCGCGGACGCCGAAGCCGGAGGGCGCGCGCGCATGAGCACGACGCTCGTCAATGAGCTGATCGGCCGCTTCGGCGAGCAGGCCGTCCACGTTGCGCAGCCGCGCGGCGAGGTCACGCTGGAAGTGCCTGCTGCCGATTACGCGGCCGTCTGCACGGAACTGCGCGATGTGTTCGGCTTCGACACCTTCATCGACCTGTGCGGCATCGACTACCTGAGTTTCGGCAACGACGAATGGGATACCGACGGCGTTTCCGCCGAAGGCTTCAGCCGTGGCGTGGAAGGCAAGGGGCCGGGTCGTTTCAAGTGGGGCGAGCAGCCCAGCCATCAAGTCGCCGCGTCGACCTCGATTGCGCCCGATGAACTGCCGGGCCGCCGTTATGCGTCCGTCCTGCACCTGCTGTCGATTGCCCGCAACCTGCGCCTGCGCGTGCGCTGCTTCGCGCCCGACAACAGCCTGCCGGTGGTGGCGTCCGTCACCGGCATCTGGCCGGGAGCCAACTGGTTCGAGCGCGAAGCCTTCGACCTGTACGGCATCATCTTCGACGGTCATCCGGATCTGCGCCGCATCCTCACCGACTACGGTTTCGTCGGTCATCCGTTCCGCAAGGATTTCCCGCTGATCGGCAACGTGGAAGTGCGTTACGACGAGCAGAAGAAGCGCGTGGTGTATGAACCCGTCACATCGGTCGAGCCGCGCGTTGGCGTGCCGCGCGTGATTCGCGACGACGCCCGCTTCGCCACCGCGCAGGCCGAACGCGGCAACAAGATCCTTGAGCGGGAGGCCCGCCGATGAGCGCGCATGCCATGCCCACCAGCGATGCCTTCGCCAGCAGCCCGGCGGAAGCGCAGCAGGAAATCCGCAACTACACGCTGAACTTCGGCCCGCAGCATCCCGCCGCGCACGGCGTGCTGCGCCTGATCCTCGAAATGGACGGCGAAGTCGTGCGCCGCGCCGACCCGCACGTTGGCCTGCTGCACCGTGGCACCGAGAAGCTGGCCGAATCCAAGCCGTTCAACCAGTCGATCGGCTACATGGATCGCCTCGACTACTGCTCGATGATGTGCAACGAGCACGCCTACGTGCGCGCCATCGAAACGCTGCTGGGCGTGGAAGCGCCCGAGCGCGCGCAGTGGATCCGCACCCTGTTCGACGAGGTCACCCGCATCCTGAACCACCTGATGTGGGTGGGTTCCAATGCGCTCGACCTTGGCGCGATGGCGGTGTTCCTGTACGCCTTCCGCGAACGCGAAGAACTGATGGACTGCTACGAGGCGGTCAGCGGCGCGCGCATGCACGCGGCCTATTACCGCCCCGGCGGCGTCTATCGCGACCTGCCGGAACGGATGCCGCAGTACAAGGAATCGCCGTGGCGCAAGGGGCAGAAGCTCAAGCGCTTCAATGAATGGCGCGAAGGTTCGCTGCTCGACTATCTGGAGCACTTCTGCGCGGACTTCCCGAAGCGCGTGGATGAGTATGAAACCCTGCTCACCGACAACCGCATCTGGAAGCAGCGCACCGTCGGCATCGGCGTGGTCAGTCCCGAACAGGCCAAGGCATGGGGCATGAGTGGCGCGATGCTGCGTGGTTCCGGCATCGCATGGGACCTGCGCAAGAAGCAGCCCTATGCGAAGTATGCCGAGGTCGATTTCGACATCCCGGTGGGCGTCAACGGTGACTGCTACGACCGCTATCTGGTGCGCATCGCCGAGATGCGCCAGTCCACCCGCATCATCCAGCAGTGCGTGCGCTGGCTGAAGGCCAACCCCGGCCCGGTGATGCTGGACAACTACAAGGTGTCGCCGCCGTCGCGTGAAGCGATGAAGGACGACATGGAAGCCCTCATCCACCACTTCAAGCTGTTCTCGGAAGGCTATTGCGTGCCTGCCGGCGAGACCTATGCCGCAGTGGAAGCGCCGAAGGGCGAGTTCGGCTGCTATCTGGTCAGCGACGGTGCCAACAAGCCGTTCCGCGTCCACCTGCGTGCGCCGGGCTTCGCCCATCTGTCGTCGATGGACGAGATCGTGAAGGGCCACATGCTGGCCGACGTGGTGGCGATGATTGGTACCTACGACATTGTGTTCGGTGAGGTGGATCGGTGAGAGCGACCGGTAATTTCGAGGCCTGCCGCAACGTCGATCCGATGGTGGCACTGTCGGACGCAACGCGCGCGCATATCGACCACTGGCTGACCAAGTTCCCGCCGGATCGCAAGCGCTCTGCCGTGTTGCAGGGCCTGCATGCCGCGCAGGAACAGAACGGCGGCTGGCTGAGCGACGAGATCATCGCCGCCGTGGCGAAGTATCTGGACATCCCGCCGGTGTGGGCCTACGAGGTCGCCACTTTCTATTCGATGTTCGAAACGCAGAAAGTGGGCCGCAACAACGTCGCCTTCTGCACCAACATCAGCTGCTGGCTCAACGGCGCGGAAGACCTTGTCGCGCACGCCGAGAAAAAGCTGGGCTGCAGGCTGGGCGAATCCACCGCCGATGGTCGCGTTTACCTGAAGCGCGAAGAAGAATGCGTGGCCGCCTGCTGCGGCGCGCCGGTGGTGGTCATCAACGGGCATTACCACGAGAAGCTCGACGCCGCGAAGGTGGACGAGCTGCTGGACGGGCTGAAGTAATGGCAGGCCACTCTCACTATTCCGAGGGCTATGGCCCGGTCGGCCCGGCACCGAAGGAGCATCAGGCGGTCTATGTGACGCTGCACTTCGACAAGCCGTGGTCGTACGAGAACTACCTCAAGACCGGCGGCTATCAGGCGCTGCGCAAGATCCTGACCGAGAAGATTCCGCCTGCCGACATCATCGAGATGGTGAAGGCGTCGGGCCTGCGCGGTCGCGGTGGCGCGGGCTTCCCGACCGGCCTGAAGTGGAGCTTCATGCCGAAGCACGACGGCGAGAAGTACATCCTGTGCAACTCGGACGAATCCGAGCCGGGTACCGCCAAGGACCGCGACATCCTGCGCTACAACCCGCATGCGGTGCTGGAAGGCCTCGCCATCGCCTGCTACGCCACCAATACCAAGGTGGCCTACAACTACATGCGCGGCGAGTTCCACCACGAGCCGTTCGAGCACATCGAGGAAGCGCTGGCCGAAGCCTACAAGCACGGCTGGCTGGGCAAGGACATCCTTGGTTCCGGCATCGACATCGACATCTACAACGCGCTGGGCGCGGGTGCCTACATCTGCGGCGAGGAAACCGCGCTGATGGAGTCGCTGGAAGGCAAGAAGGGCCAGCCGCGCTACAAGCCGCCGTTCCCGGCCAACTTCGGCCTGTACGGCAAGCCGACCACGATC
>NZ_JASGED010000119.1:0-3168 GCF_047606765.1 Thermomonas sp.
GCGCGGCTTCATCCGGCGTCCGCGCCCGGATCGTGAGCGCGTGGATATCGGTCTGCATCATCTCGCCCAGTGCGGCATACACCAGCCGGTGCCGGGCCAGCGGCAGCTTGCCCGCGAATGCCTCGCTGACGATGTCCACGCCGAAATGCCCCTGCCCGCCGCGCGCGCCAGCGTGACCGGCGTGTTTGTGGCTGTCATCGCTGACCTCCAGCGAGAGCGGCGACAGCGCCTTGGTCAGCAGCACGCGGATGCGCTCCACCCGCTCGGGGTTCAGGCGGGGAATGTCGGCCTCCGTCCAACCGCCCATCACGGCAGCACCTTGCGGAACGGACGCACCTCAACCCGCGCGTACACGCCGGCTTCGACATACGGGTCGGCATCGGCCCATGTGCGGGCATCCGCCAGCGAGGCGAACTCGGCAATCACGATGCTGCCGGAAAAGCCCGCCGGGCCGGGGTCTTCGGCATCGATGGCCGGGCACGGGCCGGCCAGCAGCAGCCTGCCCTCGTCGCGCAGCGCGGTCAGCCGCGCCAGATGCGCCGCGCGTGCGGCCAGCCGTTTGGCGAGTACGTCCGCACCATCGAAGCCTTCGATTGCGTACCACATCATTCCCGCACTCCATGAACCATTGCCGGCATTGTAGGGGCGTGCAGTGGACAGCCCCGACGCGAAGCCGTAACCTTGCCGCATCGTTTCCGGCCCGATCCTGCGGCCCGCGCGACGTCCGGCTCCCCACGCCGCACCGCGCCCGCCGATCCGGTCGTCTTCCGCCACCCGTTCCGATGCCGCCCGCCAGGGCGCATGCGCGCAGGCATGGCGGGTTTGCAGCAGACGCAACATGATGCCCCGGCCCCGCGCGGCCATAGCGAAGACAGGTGTGGCCCGGAGGGGGCCGCGACATGCTGGCAACCCAGTGATGACATCCGAAACCAGCGCCGGCCCGGTGGCCGACGCGCCCGCCCAACATCCGAATGCAAAGCCCGAGCAGCAGGAGATCCCGCTGGCGGTGGTGCTTGGCCAGCCGGTGGTGGAGATCCCCAAGGACCTGTACATCCCGCCGGACGCGCTGGAGGTCATCCTCGACGCCTTCGAAGGCCCGCTCGACCTGCTGCTGTACCTGATCCGCCGGCAAAACCTGGACATCCTCGACATCCCCGTCGCCGAGATCACCCGGCAGTACGTGGACTACATCCAGGCCATGCACGAGATGCGCTTCGAGTTGGCCGCCGAATATCTGGTGATGGCCGCGATCCTGGCCGAAATCAAGTCGCGCATGCTGCTGCCGCGCCCGCCCAGCGAAGAAGGCGTGGAAGAAGACCCGCGCGCCGACCTCGTCCGCCGGCTGCAGGAATACGAGCGCTACAAGAAGGCCGCCGAAGACCTGGACGCCCTGCCCCGGCAGGAACGCGACACCACCGTGGCGACCGCGCACGTCCCCGACCGCGCCGAAGTGCGCCTGCCGCCGCCGGTGGACATCCGCGAAATGCTGCTGGCCCTGCACGACGTGCTCAAGCGCGCCGAGTTGTTCACCCAGCACGCGATCAAGCGCGATGCGCTCAGTGTGCGCCAGCGCATGGGCGAACTGCTGGAACGCCTGACCGATGGCCAGTTCCACCGCTTTGAAACACTGTTCACGGTGGAGGAAGGCAAGCTCGGCGTGGTGGTCACCTTCCTTGGCCTGCTGACGCTGGCGAAGGAACAATTGATCGACATCGTGCAGGAAGCGCCTTTGGCGCCGATCTATGTGAAGTCGCTGGCTTCAAACGAAGGCGCACCCGCGATCAGCGAATTGTCCAGCGAGTTCGATGACGACGAAGCGGCGAATGGCGGTACAACGGCATGAACCGCCTCATTCCTGATTCGTCATCCCGGCGAAAGCCGGGATCCAGCTTTTAACCGACAACCAATGCTGGACTCCGGCTTGCGCCGGACTGACGGCAAAGAAAGACCGAATCGTATGGATCAACAACTCATCACCCGCATCGTCGAAGCCGCGCTGATGGCAGACCACCAGCCGCTGACGCTGGTGCAACTCAAGGGCCTGTTTCCGCTGGACGAACCCGCGCCCGATGGCAGCGTGGAAACCGCGCTGGAAGACCTGCAAACCGCCTGCGCCGAACGCGGCGTGGAACTGGTGGAAGTCGCCAGCGGCTGGCGCTTCCAGGTCAAGGCCGACGTGCATCCGTGGGTGGCGCGGCTGTGGACGGAGCGCCAGACCAAGTACACCCGCGCCACGCTGGAAACACTGGCGCTGATCGCCTACCGCCAGCCGATCACCCGTGGCGAGATCGAACAGATCCGCGGCGTGACCGTGAACAGCAGCATCATCAAGGCACTGGAAGAACGCGACTGGATCCGCGTGGTCGGTCACCGCGACGTACCCGGCAAGCCGGAGTTGCTGGCGACCACCAAGACCTTCCTCGACTACTTCGGCCTGAAGCGACTCGACGAACTGCCGCCGCTGTCGGAACTGAAGGACATCGGCGAACTGGAACCGCAACTGCCATTCGAGCCTGCAATCCCCGCTGCGGCGGCGGATGCGGCGAATGAAGATGGCGAAGCCAACGCAGAAGAAAGCCGCGACGACGCGAACGACGATGCAGAAGTCGAAGGCGCAGAAAACGGCATCGAAGCCAACACCGACACCCAACACGAACAAGACACCAACGGAGACGACGCGACTGCCGCATCGTCGGAGCAAACGAATGAGCAATAACGAACAATCCACCCGCCGCCCGCTGAGCCTGAAGCGCGAAGCCGCGCCCGCCGCCGAAGCCCCGCGCATCGAAGAACGCCTGCACAAGGTGCTGGCGCAGGCCGGACTTGGCTCGCGTCGCGCGCTGGAGCAGCGCATCGCCGATGGCCTGGTCAAGGTCAACGGCGAAGTGGCGCGCACCGGCATGAGCATCACCGGCGGCGACAAGATCGAAATCGACGGCAAGACGTTTGTCGCCAGCGCCCTGACCGATCCGCCGCGCGTGCTGATGTACAACAAGCCGGAAGGCGAAGTGACCACGCGCGAAGATCCCGAAGGCCGCCCGACCATCTTCGAATCCCTGCCCGCATTGAAAGGCGCGCGCTGGATCGCCATCGGTCGCCTCGACATCAACACCACCGGCCTGCTGCTGCTCACCACCGATGGCGAACTGGCCAACGCGATGATGCACC
>NZ_JASGED010000120.1:0-11608 GCF_047606765.1 Thermomonas sp.
AGCGCGGCGATGGCGCGAAGCATGTGCTCGCCGTGGTCGGCGCCGGCCATCTCAAGGGCATGGCGAAGTATCTGGCCGAGGAAACCCGTGCTCCGGAAGCATTGACGACGGAACTCGCCCACGTCGAAAAAAAGCGCAACATCCCGTGGATCACGCTGACGCTGATGCTGCTGATCTGCGGTGGCATCGTCTTGGGCTATTTCAACGGTGGCCGCGAACTGGGCCGCGAACTGCTGCTGCAATGGGTCGCGTGGACGGGTGGCCTTGCTGCGCTCGGCGCACTGCTGGCGCGCGGGCATGTGTTGAGCATCCTTGCTGCCGGCATCGCCGCACCGCTCAAGCCGTTCCGCCCCGGCCTGCCACCGGGGATGTTCAGTGCGCTGACGGAAGTGCATCTGCGCAAACCCGCCTATCCGGATTTCCTTGCGCTGCGCGATGACGCGCAAACCCTGGCCGGCTGGTATCGCAACCGCGTATGCCGGGTGGTGCTGGTCTTCCTGCTCACCAACCTGGGCAGCATGATCGGGGTGTGGATTTCCGGCGCAGCCATCCTCGGCAAGTTGTTGTAGCAGCGGAGCTTGCTCCGCTCAACGCACACAGCCGAGCAAGCTCGGCTGCTACGGCAACGCCAGCTTTGCCTCGCGTCTTTGCGCCCGCGTCATCCGCGCGCGTTGCACCACCCTTTTGCTGCCTGCGCGCAGGTCATCCAGCAGTGCATAGATGGTCGGCAGGAACAGCAGGCTGACCACGGTGGAGAACGCCAGCCCACCGGCAATGGCGCGCGCCATGGGGTAATAGGCTGGGCCTTCACCGGCAAGCCGGGTATCGGACAGCGCGATGGGCACCATCGCCAGGATCGCCGTGCCCATCGTCATCAGGATCGGGCGCAGGCGTTCGCGGCTGCCTTCCACCAGTGCATCGGTGCGTGACAAGCCGCGCCGGCGCAGGTTGTTGATGTGCTCGATCATCACGATGCCGTTGTTCACCACCACGCCCATCAGCACCAGGATGCCGATCATCGCCATCACGTTGAACTCGGTGCCGGTCAGCCACAGCGCCCAATACACGCCGAACACCGAGAACACCACGCAGCTCATGATCGCCAGCGGGAACAGCAGCGACTCGAACACCGCCGCCATCACGATGAACATCAATATCAGGGCGATGGCGATGCTTTGCAGCAGCTGTTGCTGGCCATCGATGCTGATGCCGAAGCCGCCACCCTCGAAGGTGTAGCCATAGCCGGGCGGCAACGCGACCCGTGCAAGCGCAGCCTCGATCTCCTTGCGCGCCTCCGGCAGGGTCTTGCCATTGGCAAGGCTGGCCTCGATGTTCAGCATGGTCTGCCGGTTCATGCGGCGGATGCCGCGCGCGGACGGACGGGTATCCACGTCCACCATTGCCAGCAGCGGTATTTCGCGTCCGTCGGTGGCGCGCACGGTGAACGCGGCAAGGTCCGACGTGCCGTAATGCTCGGCACCGGCAAAACGCACATTGACCGGGATTTCCACCTCGCCGCGCTGGAACTCGCGCAGCGACGAACCGCGCAGCGCCATGCTCACGAACTGGGCCACCTGCTGCGCACTGAAACCGTAGGCAGCGGCGCGCTCACGGTTCACCCGCACCGACAGCTCGGTGTTGGCATCGCCGGTATCCACGCGCACGTCGCGCAGGGCGCTGCCGCGCGACAGGACGGGCACGATGTTGTTCGCCAGCTCCTGCAAGGTCTGGGTGGAGTCACCAATCAGGCTGAACTGGATGGATTGCTCGCCACCGCCAAGGCCACTCTGACGCCCGATGCCGATGTTGGCACGCGCGGACTGCGGCAGGCCCTTGCGGATGTCTTCTTCGATCTTGCCTGTCTGCTCCCGGGATATCGCCTGCACGTCAAGCTCGGTGATCGCCCAGCCCTGCTCGCCGTAGCGCGAATACACACGTTGCACCTTGAAGCGCTCACGGTTGGCATTGATGTACTGCTCCACCTGCGCGACGACCTTGCCCATTTCCTCCTTGGAATACGCGCCCTGCCACTGGTAGAAGATCCCGATCTCGCCGGGGTCGCTCTCGTCGCCGGTATCGCCCTTGGTCAGCTTCATCGGCACCACGCTCAACGCAGCGATCAGCAGGATGCCGGCCACGCTCCAGCCGCGATGGTCCAGCGTCCAGCGCAGCGCACGCGCATAGCGTGCCTGCAGGCGCGAGATGAAGGGCGACTTCACCGCCGGCGGCGTCTTCATCCGCGCCGACAGCATCGGGATCAGGCTCACCGCCACCAGCCACGAGGCCAGCAGCGAGACCGAAATGGTCACCGCCAACTGGGCAAGGAAGATGGTCATCATGTTCTTCTCGCCGAACAACATCGGCAGGAACACGATGCAGTGGCAGAGCGTGCCGGCGGACAGCGCGATGGCGACATGGCGCGTGCCGATGATCGAAGCCAGCCGCGGTTTTCCAGGATACTTCTCGCGCTCCTGATAGATGCTTTCCACCACCACCACGGCGTTGTCCACCAGCATGCCCACCGCCAGCAGCAGGCCCATCATCGACAGGATGTTGAGGGTGATCCCGGCGAAGTACATGAAACCCAATGTCATGATGAAGCAGATCGGGATGGCGGTACTCACCATCAACGTCGATGGCCAATGGCGCAGGAAGGCGTACAGCACGATCACCGACAGCAACAGGCCGACGGCACCTGCCTCTGCCAGTGCCAGCAGCGAGCTGACCACCTGGTCGCCCTGATCCTGCATGACCTCGACATCGATCCCGCGCAGCGCGGCATCGTCCTGCAAGGTCGCAAGCTCGGCCTTCACCGCACGCGAAAGATCGACGAGGTTTGCCGAACGCTCCTTGTAGATGTCCACGCCCACGCTGGGCTTGCCGTCGATCTGGCGCACGTAGTTCATGCGCTGCGGCTTGAGCGAGACCTGCGCAATGTCGGACAGGCGGGTGCCGCGTGCATTGATCGGCAGGTCGCGCAATTGCTGCAATTCAACCAACTCACCCTTGGGCTGCACCCGCAGGCGCTTGCCGGCATCGACGATCTGGCCGGCGGAGACCGAGAAGTTCGCCGCCTGCAACCTGCTCACGAGTTCGTTGAGGTTGATGCCGTTGGCACTGAGGCGCGATGGGTCAATCGCGACCTCCACCTCCTGCACTGGCACGCCTTCCACCTCCACGCGGGCCACGCCGTGCAAGCGTTCCAGCCGGCGCTTGAGGCTGCGCTCGATCAGGTCGCCACGCGCAGCCAGATTGTCCGTGCTGGTCAGGCGCAGGCTGATCGCCGCCTGATCGCCGGTACTCCAGCGGAACACGAAATAGCGGCGGAAGTCATCCGGCAATTGGTCGCGGATCGCATCGATGCGCTCGCGCGCTTCGGATACCGCGATGGCGATGTCGCGGCCCCAGTCGGAAAACTGCACGAACACGCCGCCGCCATCGGCACCAGCATTGGCGTTCATCGACTTGATGCCGGACATGGTGGCCAGGGCTTCCTCCACCGGGCGCACCAGATTGCGTTCCACTTCCTCAGGCGTGGAACCGGCATACGGCAATTGCACGAAGAAGAACGGCGCGCTGGCTTCCGGCTGCGATTCCAGCGGCAGCCTGAAGGCGGCAACCAGCCCGATCACCACCATCGACACAAACAACATGATGGTGGTGACGGGGCGGCGGATGGACAGCTCGGTGACGTTCATCGGCTCAGGCCTTCGTGCCGCCATTCAAAGGATCATGCTCGTGTGCCAGCACTTCAGCCACCGCTTCCGCGTCCGAACGTGCGCGCCTGCCGCGCTCGGCGTAGCGATCGTCCGGCGTGCGATCCAGCAGGTCGTACACCACCGGGATCACCACCAGCGTCAGCAGTGTTGAAACCAGCAAGCCGCCGATCACCGTGATCGCCATCGGACTGCGCACCTCGGCACCTTCGCCGAAGGCCAGCGCCAACGGCAGGAAGCCGAACACCGCGCACAGCGTGGTCATCATGATCGGGCGCAGGCGCGAACGCGCACCCTCGATCAGCGCATCGCGCTTCGCCACGCCTTCCTCGCGCAGCTGGTTGACCTTGTCGATCAGGATGATCGCGTTCTTCACCACCAGCCCCACCAGCAGGATCAGGCCGATGAACACCACCACCGAGGCCGGCGAGCGGGTCAGCAACAGCGCAGCCACCGCGCCCACCAGTGCCAGCGGGATGGTGAACAGGATCACGAACGGATGCAGCAGCGATTCAAACTGCGACGCCATCACCAGATAGACAAGGAAGATCGCCAGTGCAAAGGCAAACAGCAGCGAGCGGATCGATTCGCCCAGTTCCTGCCCCTGCCCGCCGATGCGCATGTCGATGTCGGCACGCAGCGGGTTCTGCTTCACCATGGTTTCCACTTCGCGGATCGCACCGCCAAGGTCGATGTCGCGCAGGTTGGCCGAGACAATTGCAACGCGGCGCTGGTCGGCGCGGTGGATTTCACTGGGGCCGGTGGTGGCGACGATTTCGGCCACCGATGCCAGCTCCACCGGCGTGCCGCTGCCGGGGTTGACGATCAAACGGCGGATGTCTTCCAGCGATGCGCGGTCCTGCTCCTGCGCGCGCACCAGCACATCGATCTTGCGGTCGCGGAAGCTGTAGCGCGTGGCGACTTCGCCCTTCACCTTCTTCACCACCGCATCGGCGATCTGGCGCGACGTCATGCCCAGCGCGGCGGCGCGCTGCTGATCGAAGCGGATCTGGATTTCCGGGAAGCCCTGCTCCACCGTCGATTTCACGTCGGCATAGTGCGGGTTTGCGCGCAGCAATCCCGCCAGCTTGTTGCCGGCCACGCGGATCGCTTCCAGATCCTGCCCTTCCACTTCGATTTCCAGCGGCGGCGACAGCGCGAACAATTCCGGCCGGCCGAAGTCCACCTGCACGCCGGCCTCGTTGCGCATTGTGCTGCGCAAGCCTTCGATCAACGCCGCTTCGGCATCGTTCGACTGCATCACCACGCCCAGCTTGCCGATGTTCTCGCCGCTTTCGGTGGGGCTGGCATCCAGCCGCGTACCGGTGCCGGACACGCCGTACAACACGCGCACGCCATCGTCCTTCGCATGCACAGCCTGCACCTTGCGGATCAGCGCGTCGGTCTGCGCCAGCGGCGTGCCGGGCGGCAGCTTGGCGGTCATCTCGAAGCGATCCTGCGCCAGCTGCGGGATCAGGTCCGTACCCAGCAGCGGCACCGCCGCCAGCGTCAGCACGAAGGCGATGGTGGCACCGGCCAGCACCGGCAGCGGACGCTCCAGCGCTGCAGGCAGGATGCGCAGGTAACCGCGCTCGGCACGCGCGTAGGGTGCCATCGCCAGATCGCTGGTCTTGCGCATGACCGGGCCAACCACTGCACCGATGCCGCGCCAGATCCGCACCACCAACCAGACCACGCCGAAGAACGCGCCACGGAACAGGCCGCCGATGCCGCGCCCGGCGTAGCTTGCCGGCTTCTGCCAGGTTTTCTGCGGCTGCCAGCGTTCGAGCGCCGGTTCTTCCGGGAAGCCCATCGGCGGGCGACCCTTCAGCGCACTCAGCATCGGGATCAGCGTCATCGCCACCACCAGTGACACCGCAATCGCGATCGACACCGTCAACGCCTGATCGCGGAACAGTTCACCCGCGATGCCCTGCACGAACACCAGCGGCAGGAACACCGCGATGGTGGTCAGGGTGGAGGCAACCACCGCCATGCTGACTTCGCGGGTGCCGGCGATGGCCGCTTCCAGCACGCCGAGCCCGCGTTCGCGCGCCTTGGCGATGGATTCCAGCACCACGATGGAGTCATCCACCACAAGACCAGTCGCCAGCGCCAGCCCGCCCAGCGACATCACGTTGAGGCTCAACCCCAACTGGTCCATGAAGAAGAAGGTGGCGATGATCGACACCGGCAGCGACAGGCTGATGACGAAGGTGCTCCAGCCGTCGCGCAGGAACAGGAAGATGATCAGGATCGACAGCAGGCCACCGATCACCGCGTCGAACTTCACGTCGCTGATGGCATGGCGGATGAAGACCGACTGGTCCTCGATCACGGTCAGTTCAATGTCTTTCGGCAATTGCTTGCGGATGGCCTCCAGCCTGGCTTCCAGCGCATCGGCGGTGGCAACGGTATTGGCATCGCCTTCCTTGTAGATCGCAAGCTCAACGGCTTCGCGCCCATCCAGACGGATGATCGCCTCGCGCTCCTTGTAGCCCTGGCGCACCTCGGCCACGTCCTTCAAACGCAATGGCGAGTTGCTGGCCCCGCCTGAACGCAGCGTGCCGCCCCCCTGCGAAGCATTCAGCGCTGCCACCAGCCCCGGATCGGCACTGCGCATCACGGCGGAGGTGAGCAGCGAATTGTCGCCGCCAGACGCCGCCGGGCGCGTGGTGAGCAACATCTCGCGCATGTCATCGACGCTGGCGAACTGGTTGACCGTTCGCACCAGATAACGCTGCGAACCCTCTTCCAATCGCCCGCCGGAGACGTTGACGTTCTCCTGCTGCAGGCGGTTGATGACGGCATCCAGCGACAGGCCGAGCTGCGCCAGCTTGCGCTGGTCAACATCGACCTGGATTTCATCTTCAAGACCGCCGCCGACCTTCACCGCCGCCACGCCGGTCACCGGTTCCAGCTTGCGCTTCAGGTCGTCATCGGCGAAGCGGCGCAGTTCCATCAACTGGCGGATCGCATCGCTGCCGCTGCCGGCCTGCTTCGACGACAGCGCCAGCCGGATGATCGGCTGGGTGGAAGGATTGAAACGCAGCAGCACCGGGGCTTCGGCTTCCAGCGGGAATTGCAGCGCCTCCATCTTGTCGCGCACGTCCAGGCTGGCCTGGTCCATGTCGGTGCCCCACGCGAACTCCAGCACCACATCGCTCTGCCCGGTACGTGAAACCGACTTCAGCTTGCGCAGACCCTTGACCACGCCAAGGGCTTCTTCCGCCGGTTGCGAGATCAGGGTTTCGACTTCCGCCGGTGCAGCGCCGGCGTAGTCGGTGCGCACGGTCAGCGTGGGATAGCTGAGGTCGGGCAGCAGGTTGACCTTGAGGCTGCCCAGCCCGATCAGGCCGAACAGCACCAGCGTCACCGTCATCATCGCGATGGTGACGCGGCGGCGGGTTGCGAACTCGACCAGACTGAAACCGCCGCCGGGCGCCGCCAATGGATCGTGGTGTTCGCCGGGGCTCATTTCGCGGCCTGCTCCGCTGCAGGTTTCGCAACAGGTGCAGCGGCATCCAGCACCTTGACCAGACTGCCCTCGCGCAGTGCTGCCTTGCCGGCCACCACCACCTGATCGCCATCCTTCAGGCCTTCGCGCACTTCCACCCACGGGCCGTCGTTGTAGCCCAGCGTCAGCGTGACCCGCGCCACCTTCTCGCCGCGCACCACGTACACCGCCGGCTCGCCGCCATCTTCCAGCAGCGCGGCACGCGGAATCGCCAGTGCATCGGCACGGTTGTCGTAGTTCACGCTGATGCGGCCATACATGCCAGGCATCAGTTCGCCGCTCTTGTTTTCGAAGCGGCAGATCACGGGCACCGTGCCACTGCTGGCATCCACCGTGGGACTGACCACGAACACCTTGCCGGCAAAGGTCTTTCCCGGCAGCGCATCGGCCAGCAGGGTGATTTCCTGCCCGGCCTTGATCCTGCCGATTTCGCGCTCAGGCACCAACAGCTGGGCCTCCAGCAGGGCGGAATCGACGATTTCGACCACGTTCTGGCCAATCTGGATCATGTTGCCGGGGCTCCATGCCGTGCGGCGCGCGCTGATGACACCGGAAATCGGCGCGGTGATGGTGGCGTAGGACAGTTCCAGCTTCAGCGCGCTGTAACGCGCGCGCGCTTGCTCAAGCTCGTACTTGATCTGATCCAGATCATTGGCCGACACCATCTGCTGTTCGACCAGCTTGCGGGCACGCGCGTAGTTGGCCTCCAGATTGAGCATCTGCGCCCGCGCCTGCACCAGTTGCAGGCTGGCGCGCTCGGTATCCAGCTGCATCAGCGGCTGGCCAGCACGCACCGTGTCGCCCACGTCGCCCCAAATCCGCTTGATCTCGCCAGACACCTTGGCCGTCACCTGCGCGGTATTGCTGGCGAGCAAGGTGGTGGCTCCGGAGTAGCTGGCGGTCAGCGTGCGGCGAGCGGCCCTTGCCACTTCCACCGGCACGGCTTCCGGGGCCTGTGCGGCCTCGTTCTTCGCATCCTTGCCCGACCCCATCTGGAACTTGCAGCCACCCAGGGCCAGGGCAACGGCAAGGCCCAGCAAGGCGTGGCGGGTGATTGTCGGCAAGCGGCCCTGGCGGTTGGCGGGGGCCGGAATCATCTCGTGCATGGGGGTAACCAATCTGGTGTTGTAGTCAAGTATGTCACCTGCCTTTTCGCAGCTCATGCGCCGAAGGTCATGGTGATCGACGGCACATGCCGAAGACTGCAGCAGACAGGGCAGGCATGAAGCGGCGCGCATCCCCCGCTATACTTCCCTGAATCGCATGCCGCGAATGCGGCATGTCCCCGATCCACATACCCGGAAACGCCAGATGAAGCGACCGTTGCCGATCGCCGCCAGCCTTGCCCTGCTCCTCGTGGCAGTTGCCGCAGGCGCGCAGGATCCGACCCCGACCTCCGATGCTGCAAACACGTCGGCAGCCGCCAGCGCCGCGCCGGCTGCAGCGCCCGCCGCCGCCGAAATCAAGGGCGATGCCGCGCGTGGCAAGGGCCTGGCCTACACCTGCCGTGGCTGCCACGGCGTGACCGGTTACAAGAATGCCTACCCCAGCTATCACGTACCCAAGCTGGGTGGGCAGTCCGAGACCTTCCTGCGCAACGCGCTGATGGAATATCGCGAAGGCCAGCGCAAGCACCCGACCATGCAGGCACAGGCGCAAAGCTTCTCCGAGCAGGACATCGCCGACATCGCCGCCTTCCTGTCCAGCATCAAGTGAGCCGCGCCATGACCAAGACCTCCATGACCCTGCTCGCCCTCGCCTGCCTGGCCCTGTCCGCCTGCGGCGGCAAGTCCGAGTCCGAAGGCGAAGGCCATGCCGCCGACACCGGCCACGCCGCAACCTCATCCGCCGGCCTGCCCGACGGCAGCATCGAAGCCGGCAAGCAACTCGCCGCCACCAAGGGTGCCGCCACCGGCCAGGCCTGTGTCGATTGCCATGGTGCCGAAGGCAATGCGCCGATCGATGCGACCTACCCCCGGCTGGGTGGCCAGTACGCCGACTACATCGCGCACGCCTTGCAGGCCTACCGCGACGGCAAGCGCGCCGGCAGCGGCACCACCGACCTGATGGCGACGCAGGCCAAGGGCCTGACCGACCAGCAGATCGCCGACCTCGCCGCGTATTACGGCAGCGTGCAGGGCCAGCTTGTCGATCTGAAAGACGCCTACTGAGCCGCACGCAACGACGCAATGACGAAGGGGCCGCAAGGCCCCTTTTTCATGTCGCACATCCATGTGCGTCACCCTTCGGGTGGCTTCGCCGTGAAAAACAGCTCTCCTGCCGTTTTTCATGCTGCATCATCAATCCGATCCCGTGGCGATTACAGTCAATTGCGCATGCTCGATGGCTGCAGCGAACTGCATGACAAATCCCTCGCTGCCCACTGCGCCCTATTGCCGGATGTGGGCTCGTGCGGCAAGGTTGAAGCCATTCCTTGCTGATACGTGGAGAATGTGCCGATGCCGGTTGTGACGATGGCGCTCGTGTTCCTGCTGGCCGTGGTGGTCAGCACCTTCGTCGTCCGCCTGCTGCCGGTGCGGGTGCCACTGCCATTGCTGCAAATTGCCATTGGCGCGGTGTTGTCCTACTGCTTCGGCTTCGAGGTCACCTTCGAGCCCTATCTCTTCCTGCTGTTGTTCATCCCGCCGCTGCTGTTCCTGGATGGGTGGCGCATACCGAAGGGCGCGTTCCTGCATGACTGGCGCGCCATCCTCACGCTTGCCATCGGCCTGGTCGTGTTCACCGTGGTCGGCATGGGTTATCTCCTGCACTGGCTGCTGCCTACGGTGCCGCTGGCCGTGGCATTCGCACTGGCGGCCATCCTCTCGCCCACCGATCCCGTCGCAGTCAGCGCGATGACTGCCAATGCGCCGGTGCCTTCGCGGCTGATCCATATTCTGGAAGGCGAATCGCTGCTCAACGACGCCACCGGTCTTGTCTGCTTCACCTTCGCGGTTGCCGCCGTGATGACCGGGCAGTTCTCGCCCGCCAGCGCGTCCTGGCATTTCCTGCTGGTGGCAGGCGGCGGCCTGCTGACGGGCGTCGCGGTGACCTGGGCCATCGGCAGGCTCAACCGCTTTCTGGTACGACGCGCCGGTGAAGAACCCGCGCCACAGATCCTGGTCAGCCTGTTGATCCCGTTTGCCGCCTATCTTGCTGCCGAGCATGTACACGTTTCCGGCATCCTCGCTGCCGCCGTGGCCGGCATAGCGATGCATTACAGCGAACTGTCCGACCGCCCACTCGCGGCCACGCGCATGCAGCGTGCGGCGGTCTGGGACACGGTGCAGGCCGCGTTGAACGGCATCATCTTCGTGCTGCTGGGCGACCAGTTGCCGCGCATGCTGCGGCAGCTTCCTCAGGTGGCCGCGCAGGTCGGTGCCCACACGCCCTGGCACCTGCTGGGCTTCATGGTGGTGATTACCCTGATGCTTGGGCTGCTGCGCTTTGCGTGGGTGTGGATCGCGGCGCGCTCGGGCGTGGCCCTGGCCCGGCTGCGCGGGCAGGCGCGCGTGATGCCCTCGCTGCGCCTGCTGCTGGTCGCCTCCGCCGCCGGCGTGCGCGGCGCGATCACCCTGGCCGGCATCCTCACCCTGCCGTTGCTGTTGCCCGATGGCAGCGCCTTCCCGGCGCGTGACGCGGTGATCCTGATCGCGATGGGCGTGATCGTGCTGTCGCTGCTGATCGCAAGCATCTCGCTGCCGTGGCTGGCGAGAGGCCTGAGCGCGGGCGACCCGGCGATGGAAAGCAGCGGCGGCAAGCATGACGAAGCACATGCGCGCGTGGCCGCTGCCGAAGCCGCGATCCGCCGGATCGAACAGGCACTGGCCGATGCGCCCGCCACCGATGCCAACCAGACCCTGCGCGCCGAAGCCGGCCTGCGCGTTCTGGACATCTACCAGCGCCGCCTGGACTACGGCGATGCCAGTGGCGAAAAACTGGCCGACATCCGCCGCCTTGCCGCCGCCGAACGCTCCCTGCGTTTGAAGGCGCTGGCTGCCGAACGCGATGAGTTGTATCGCCTGTGCCGCGCGCATGCCATCGAGGATGACCTGATGCGGAAACTGGTGCGCGAGGTGGACCTGATCGAATCCAGCCTGACGTCGCGCGCAATGCAGTAGGCACCTGCTGCCTTGCACTTGCCAGCCCATGGTGCGACCCGCACCATGCGCGCCCATGGACAACGCCAAAAGCCCCGACCCCGCCATCGCCCGCACCGCGCGCACATGGGAGGTGGAATTGCTGATTTCGAGCGTTGCGGTATTTGCCATGCTGCAACTGCCCGGGGTACTGGACGATGCCCTGCTCACGCTGGAACCGCGCGTGGCCGGTGACTGGCGCATCCTGCTGATCCTCTCCTACATCTACGCCAAGA
>NZ_JASGED010000121.1:0-2517 GCF_047606765.1 Thermomonas sp.
GGTATTGCCTTCGATGCGCACGCGGTAGCGCTTGTCACGCGGGTTGGGCGATACGCCGGCCAGGTCGATGCGGTATTCGCGCGCCCCCGGCGTGCCGGCTTCCGCGCCGCTCAGGCGACCATCGCCGATCTTCAGCCAGCGCGTGGCCTGGCCGGCGACGGTGCGCGAATCGACCATGTACATGTCCTTGGGCGTGCCATAGATCGGGTATTTGTAGGCACCCTGGCGGGTCAGCGAGCCGGCGATCAGCGGCTCGAAATAGCCGGTCAGCTTGCCGGTGGCGCTGCGGGTTGGCGTCAGCATCTGGTAGGCGTAGAACTCGTCATGCATGAACTGGCGCAGCGCGTCGTCGTTCTTCGGCAGCTTGGCTAGCCTTGCGCACAGCGGTGCCCATGCGGCGCGGCGTTTCATCGCCTTGCAGTTGGTGCTGAAACCGGCCCAGGTTTCCTCGAAGCTTTCATCTTCCCAGCCCGGGATTTCCTCCAGCATCACCGGCACATAGGCCGCGTTCTTGGTGGCGAAGGCCGGGCCGAGCGCCGGGTTGGCCGGTGTTTCCGGCGCGCTTTGTGCGGCGGCGAAGGTGGACAGGGCGATGCCGATGGCGAGCAACGGCACGCGCAGGCGGGAGGGTGTGTGCGAAGTGCGATTCATGATGGTGCTCCACGGCCTTGGGCATGGCCGCGCAATGCCTCACAGGCTGCGCGCCGCTGGCGCGGCGGACAATACGGCGGACGCACTATGGCAAGAGCTTGCCCCGCCTCAGAGCCCCTGCAACTTGCGTGAGGCCACCACGGCTTCCACCCGGTTGCGCACGTTCAGCGCGCGGAAGATGGCGGCAAGGTGGATTTTCACCGTGCCCTCGCTGATGCCAAGGTCACGCGCAATCAGCTTGTTCGGCTTGCCCTGCGAAAGCAGCCGCATCACGTCGATCTGGCGCTCCGTCAGCAACGTGCGCAAGGCATCGATCGAGCGTGATGGATCGGCAGCGGGCGGTGCCGCAATGCCCGGCGCAGGCTGCCAGCCCTGTGCCTGCGCGTTTGCCAGCA
Source organism: Thermomonas sp. (assembly GCF_047606765.1). Taxonomy (GTDB): domain Bacteria; phylum Pseudomonadota; class Gammaproteobacteria; order Xanthomonadales; family Xanthomonadaceae; genus Thermomonas. The sequence continues at coordinate 1,047 of NZ_JASGED010000121.1, forward strand.
GCAGCGGCGGGATGTAGATGCCGCCTGCCAGCACCAGCCGGATCGCGGACAGCATCACGTCCGGTGAATACGCCTTGGGGATGAAGCCCAGCACGCCAAGTTCCATCAGCGAGCGCATCAGCTCCACGTCCTCGGACCCGGACAGCACGATCACCGGCAAGGCCGGCGCAACGCTGCGCAGCCGCGCGATGTGCTGCAGGCCCTGCGTGCCGGGCATGGCGATGTCCACCAGCGCCAAGTCAAGCGTGTCGGCATGCGCCGCCACCGCATGATCGAGCTCCTCAAGATTCATCGCGACCACGGTGTCCACCGCCGGATCAAGCTCGGCCAGCTTGAGCTTCACGCCTTCGATGATGAGCCGATGGTCGTCGGCGATCAGCACTTTCACTTGAGAACCTGCATGCGCGAAGCCCGTCCGGAAGGGATGCGGCGCACGGATTCGATGCGCCTCACATGTCATCACGATATTCGGCAACGAAACCGGACAGCAATCTGCCGGCACCGTTCCAACGGCATAGCTCCGACGGCATATGGTTCGTGTCCGCATGCAGGCCGAAGAATGCGGACACTGCGCGCCCGGGCTGGCGCGATCATTTTTTCAAAGCCGATGACGACGACCGGGGCACATCGCAATCACCGCGCATCGACGCTTGCCCGCGCAGGCGTGGCGATGCTGCTGGCATTGCTGCTTCCGTTTGCACTGGCTGCACAGGAAGCGCCGCAGCAGCAGGAGCAAGCGCAGCAGCAGGAAACCCCTGCGCAGGATGCCGCATCGCAATCCGCGCCGCCGCAGGAAGCACCGCCGCCTGCCGACGCACCGCAGGACGCGGCCATCGAAACCGAACCGCAGCAAGCCGCCACGCCGCCGCGCGTGCGCGAACGCGGCGTGCTGTTCAAGGTCACGCCACCTGCTGCCGCATTGCTGCCTGCGGAAACCCAGCAGGCCGAAGCTGCGCCTGCAGTTGATGCCCCGGCAACGCCAGCCGCGCCGCCATCGCCGGAACCGCCGCGCGCCAGCTACCTGCTGGGCACCATCCACTTCGGCACGCCGGAAGAACAGGGCATCGACCACGCGACACTGGAAGCACTGGCTGCCGAGGTCGAGACCTTCGTCAACGAGGCCGACCTGAAATCCGAATGGAAGCCCGAATACGACGGCTATCGCTGGCTGCCGCTGGAGTCGCCATTGGGTGCGATGTTGCAGCCGGGCGACATGGACAAGGCCGCTGCGCTGCTGCCTGCGGTGAAGCCGCAGGACATGGAGCGGATGAAGCCATGGGCGGTGCTGGCACTGCTGGAAGCGCGCGGCGAAGGTGATGCCGAGGCCACGCTGGACGCGCGCTTGCAGCGCATGGCGGTTGCCGCCGGCAAGCGCACGGTGCATCTGGAAACGCTGGAGCAGCAATTGCAGGCGCTGGACTGCGTGCCCGCCAGCGAACACGCGCTGGTATTACATGAGCGCCTGCAGAAA